>NZ_CP042466.1:1892500-2192500 GCF_008330225.1 Geobacter sp. FeAm09
TTCGGCCGAAAGACCGGTGGCCTTGTCCCAGGCGAAGATGACGAAGGAGAGCACCGCGGCGGCGAGGATAACCACCATCATGCCGCCGCGCCAGTCGAAGATGGCGTCATAGGTCCGCAGCATCTCGCTCTTCAGGATGGGGCGGGTGTCGGGGAAGGCATCCAAAACCTTTGCGGCGATCGTGGCGAGTTCGCGGGGGTTGGCCACGGTGACGGCAAGGTCGGTCGCCTGAGCGGTTGGCAGGTTGAACATCGCCTGGAAATCCTCGGGCGACATGACGATCAGGTCGGCCGCCACCAGATTGGATGCGGCCGGATAGACCCCCTTCACCGTAAGCAGGAGGGGGATGTGGGTCGAGGTGCGCAGCGCCACCATGTCCCCCACCTTCACCCGCTGGCTCCGCGAGACCTCCGCGCCCACGAGGATGCTTCCCGGCTCCACCGCAGGCTGCGGCGGCACCATGATCGTATAATTCGCGCCGAAAACCGGATCGTAGTAATAGCCCCACAGGCGCGGGGTTACCGTGCTCACCCCGGGTATGGCGCGGATCTTTTCCGTGTAGGCCGCCGGTATCAGGTCATGACGGCCCGCCATCAGGCGCTGGACCACCATGTCCGGGGCGTCGGCGAGCACGAGCGCCGCCTCGCGCTTCACGGCATGGACAAAAAAGAGCAGCGAGGCGATCACGAATACGACCAGGGTATAGACCGCCATCAGGGAAAGGTTCTTCATCCTGCGGCGCAGCAGGGACGACAGGGCGAAGTCGATGATGTTCCGGTGGCGGTTCAGGGATGTGGGCATGTTACCTCGCAGACCGTGTCGGCGGCGCAATGAACGACCCGGAGGGGAAATGCTCCAGGCTGAAGGGGTGGTCCTGGAACGGGCTGTGCAGGTCGGCCATGGACGGGTGGCGCGTATAGCGCGCTTCGGTGAACAGGCACAGGTCCGTGAGCATCAGTTCGCGGGCCAGCCTGGCACGGTCGCGCAATTCGGCGCGGGCCGTCGCCCGGTCAGGGCTGCCGGAGAGCAGCATCAGGGCGAACGTGATGCCGCAGCATGCCGTGAAGATGAAGAACAGGTCCGATTTGCGCATGCACGTGTCCTTGGGCCGGCTATTCCAGCGATTTCAGGAAGGCCGGGGTGATCTCGCTCAGACGCACGACCCTCGTGCCCCGGTGATCGACCATGAAGCCGCGGGCGTCGCTGAGTTTGGCGAACGGCACGAGTTCCTTGCCCATGGGGCCGTACACGTCGCTGCCCACCACGTAATAGGCCGTATGGCCGTCGATGGTCGCGAGCGAGTAATAATCCTTTACCCGGATGGCGGTGACGGCGTCCCTGGATTTGCCCGGGTTGAACCTTTTGAGGTTCAGGAAATAGGTGAACAGGTCCTTGGGGCCGTCGAAGGCCGCGCGGGTGCCATCGTTGAACTGTATGGCGGCGGCCCAGTCAGGATACTTGGCAACGAACATCCCGCATACCGGGCATTTTTCCCTCTCGGACGGCGCCGGTGCCGGGCCGGCGGAGAAAGCCGGGGGCACGGCAACGACGAACAGGAGCACAAACAGCGCACGGCAAAGCATAGTGGACATGGAACCATCCTTTGGGGTTCAAGGGTCAGTGGATCACCCAGCCGCTCTTCTTGACGAGTTCCGGCGTGGGACCTTTGGTGAGCTGCGCGATGTAGCACCCCTTCGACGCGTAGCGCTGCCCCGGCCCGAAACTCAGGCGACCGAACACCGATGAAGGCTGGTCCGCGATCATGCCGATGACATCCAGGAGGTTATCCCGGTAATAGTTCCCCCGCAGGTCCATCAGCGCCATGGTCATGATCTGGGTAAGGGTCGTGTCCAGGCTTGCGATCTCCTGGGCGTAGGTTTTTATCATGACCTCCGTCCGGGCCAGGGATGTTTGCTGATCATCCTGGAGCCTGGCGCCGCCCATGCCGGCGTAGGTCACATTCAAGGCAAACGCGTACGGATAGGCGATATGGGTGAACGGGCGGAGTTCTTCCGGCAGGGTCCAGAGTTCCTTTCCCAGGCAGCGTGCCGAAACGAACAGCCGTGGCGGCCTGGCGCCGGCGGCCGTCAAGGTTTGCAAGGCCGGCAGGCACCCCGGCCCATCCCACACCATGATGGCCGCCGGCTTCTGTTTCATCGCCTGGCGCAAAAGCTCCCTGCTGATGGCCTCCCCCCCTTCAGCAGGACCGTCGCCGGCTCCCCCTGACCCGAATCGAGCCACGTCTGCCGGAATCCCGCCGCCAGAGCCCTGCCCTGGGGAGAATCCCGCACGATCTGCACCACCGGGGCGCTTCGGGGCAGGGAACCGTCGCTCTGGAGGTAACGGGCGGCCGCCTCCCCTTCCTGATAGTACCCCTTGGAAGGGTACAGGGTATACCAGTCGGTTTCGGAAATCACCGGGAGATTGGTCAGGGGAAAGAGGCAGGGTATCCGGTTCGCCTCGCAGAAATCGTGGATCGGCCGCCATTCGCCATAGGAGATCCCCCCAACAGGGCGAACACCGGTTCGTTGCGGTTGTACTCCTCAAGCTGTTTCCGCCAGGTGTCGGGCGGCCCCTTCAGCACCCAGCGGGACAGGGTCAGGGTCCGGGTCGCCAGTTCTTTGGATACGAGCATGTTTTCCGCCATCTGGCGGGATTTGTTGCCCGGAGCCCGGTACGCCCTGGCCTGATTGTTCTTCATGGCGATGTACTGTTCCAGGGGGGCAAGCATGGCGTTGCGGTCTTCCGGGCTAACCTCGTCCGTAATCACCGTGGCGAAGTGCAGCGCCGTAGCCGAAACGCCGGGGGAGTACCGGGACGACAGATCCTTCAGGTACGCGAGAAGGAGCGTCATGTCGCCGTCTTCGAGAAGGTAGCGGGGCATGACGTCGTTCAGCGTCCCACCCCCGGGGGTCGCGCCGCTCCGGATGACCTCGGCCAGGGTTGCGTCGGTATAGGCCGGCCGGCGGGGAGGCAGGGGAAAATATTTCTGCTCCAGCCCCTTGAAGAGAAGCTGGAACGGCTGGAAGAGCTTGGCGCCGTTCGTGGGCGGCGTAAAAACGCCCCCCTCCACCGAGCCGAGCCCGCTGCGCAGGTGGCAGCTGACGCATGAGAACGCGGTCCCCGGCACCGGGATGTCGCCCTTTACATAGGCCCGCAACGGTTCGCCCGACGGTAGAATCCCCTCGCGGTACAACTGTTCCCCAAGGCGCATGTTCTCCGCTGCCGCAAGGCCCGCCGTGACGGGGGCCGCACCCGCCGCCACGAGGAACAGAAGACAGGCCGCCGCCACGCGACCGGGTCGCCATATGGCTCTCGTAGTCATTGGATGCCCGCCTTTTGGCATTCATTCATGAACTCCGAACTGCTGAGGAGCCCGAAAATCCTGATCCATTTGCCGTCCCGCGGCGAGCGGATCAGGGTCAGGGGATAATGGGACATCTTGTTGGGAATATAGGCGTTGAAGGCGTACATGACCTTGTCGATGTCCGCCCGTGAACCGGTCAGGAAATCCCATCCCGGTTTTGCCCGGTATCGTTTCAGGTAGTCCCGCATGACCTTCGGGGTGTCGTTCTCGGGATCGATGGAGATGGAAACCAGGTGGACGTTTGGGGAGTTGGCGCCGAGCTTCTGCTGAAGATTGGCATAGCCGACCGAGAGTATGGGGCAGATGGTGGTGCAGGTGCCGAAGATGAAATCGACGACGACCGGCTTGTCGGACTTCAGCGCTTCCCTGAGCCGGACCTTCGTGCCGTTCTGGTTTACCAGGACCACATCCGGGATGGCGTAGGCCTCGATGGTGCGCTGATATTTCTTGGCGTCGGCGGCCCCGGCCGGTTCGAGCGCCGGCATGAGCCCCAGCAGGAAGAATGCGAACAGGGGGAGCAGGATATTCTTGGGCACGCGGCACACCTCCGGGGACAGGCTGTGATGAAGATATGATATGCGAAAAACGGAATAAAACAAGGGCTCGATTCAGGACACGGCAACGGTTATTTTGTCCCGTCTTTTTCCGCCAGGTCGAGCGCCTCCCCATAGGCCGCCCGCTTGCCGCCGTGCTTGCCGATGAAGGCCTCGGCGGCCTGTTTTTCGGCAAAGGCCCATTTGGGCGTTTTGGTCATTACGCCCCGCTGGTCCCCGCCGATCACCCAGAAAGCCTTTGTCGCGTCGATCAGCGCCTTGGTGCCGTAATCGCCGACCTGAAGGGAGGCCACGCCCTCCCCTTTTCTGCTCTTGAGCTCGATGGCGGCGCAATGGATGCTGCAGACGCCGACCGTTTTACCGTCGGCGTAGGTTACCAGCATGCGGGAGTGGGCGAACTTCGCCCTGCTCATGCCGCAATGGGCGCACGCGCTGTGCAGCGCTACATCGGCCGGGGCGGCGGCCTCCGCGGCAAGCGCGTGCTGATGGCCGCCGTGCTGTTCCGCGCCCGCGACAATGCCTGCAGCCAGGGTGATACCCGCCATGATGCCGGTGCACAAGAGGTGTATCTTCATGCGGTTTTTCCTTTCTGAACACGGATTTTCCCCGATGCGCTGTCCCGGACAAGTCGCCCGGGACAGCGCATCGGACGGTTACAGCGATGAAAGATAGGTTACCAGGGCATTCATGAAAAAAACGATGAACAGGCTGGCCATGACCCCCTTGGTGGCGACCTGGGGGACCTCGGTGACGCTCCGGTCAACGCTGAGGCCAAAGCAGCAGCAGGTGGCCGAGGTGCAGAGGCCGAACAGCACGCTCTTGAACAGCGGGACCACGACCTCCTTGACGCCGAGGGCCGCCAGAATCCCCTGGATAAACTGCTCGTAGGGGACGTGCCATCCCACGGAGGCGATGAGAAAACTCCCGATAAACGCGGTCAGGACGAAATAGACCGTCAGGATGACCACCGAAACGGTTACCCCGGCGACGCGGGGAAATATCAGGTAGTGTTCGCTGGGAATCCCCATCGTCTCCAGGGCCTCGATTTCACCGTTGATCTTCATGGCGCCGAGTTCGGCGGCGATTGCCGTTCCGCTGCGGGCAATGACGACGATGGCGGTCAAGAGCGGCGCCAACTCCCGCAGCACGACCCACACCAGGATCTTTCCGGTCAGGAAGCCGTTATCCCCCACCAGGCTGACCACCTGGGTAATGATGACCGTGCCCAGGATCAGGGCGATGGTCATGATGATGCCCGACGCCTCCAGACCGGTGAAATAGATCTGTTTCATGAATACCGCGCGGACGGCCGCCCGCCCTTCGAGGGACAGGACGCTCCTGCCGGCGCGCCCCATGGTGGCGAGAATGTCCATAACGATGGAGAAACGTATGATGGCCCAACGGCCTAGTGCACTGAACATGGACGGCGTATCCGAAGTCACAGCTCGAACACGGCGCCATCGTGGAGGAGTTCGATCTCCTTCATGGCAAGGCTGTCGATCTCCCTGCTGATGGTATCGTAGTAGTGGGGTTTGGGATGGGTGATCAGGATGCGGCGGGGCAGTTTCCCGATCTTTCCGAGTTCGGTCTGCAGCAGGGATGTGGTCAGGTGCTTGGTCGTCAACGCCAAAGCCTCCATGCTGTTGGGGAAGGATACCTCGACGATCAGGGCATCGATGCCGTCCACATGCCGCCAGAATTCGTCGGTCGGCCCGGTGTCGCCGGTATAGGCCAGCGTTTTTCCCCCGTGGCTGACGATGTAGCCGACCGCCGGGACCGTGTGATCGACGGCAACGGCGCGTATGTCGTAGCCCGGGAGAGCGGAAACCGCTCCTGTCTCAAGGGGGTGGAACGAGATGACCGGGGCGTCCCGGTCCGGCAGGGTGGTGAAGTCCGGCCAGATCACGCCGTTGAAAAGATGCTCCCCCATGGCGGCGATGACCTCGGGGATGGCGTGGACGACGACGGTCTGGCGCAGGTTCCGCACGATGATATTGTCGGCCAGGGCGGGAATGGCGCGGATATGGTCGAGGTGGGCATGGGTGACGAAGATGTGCCGGATCTTCCACTGTTCCTCGGCGGTCAGCACCGACCCGATGGTGCCGGCATCCAGCAGCAGATGGTCATCCACCAGAAAGGCCGGCGGCCTGAAACCGGGAAATTCCGCCCCCGCACTCCCCAATACCCGTAGCTTCATGTCTCCCCTCTCCGCGCGGTCCAGTGTCTGCGTCCGAAAAGCGCTGGGCCGCATTCTGTATCATTGCCTCCCGCCGCGTCAAGTCCGGGCGACGGTTTCTTTTCGTACCCGGCATATTGTAGCAGCAAATCGGCGGGAGTAAATCGGGGAGGGCAATTAATTCGTCGGGCAAAAAGAAGGGGGCGGGTGGCGGCCTAATCGTCGCTCCGCTGCTTGACCGGTTCCATGCGGCTCACGATCAGTTGATAGATCCTCTGGGACAGGATCGATTCCACCAGCGCAAAGCAGAAGGAAATCACGGCATAGACCGCCGTGACGGCGGCAAGGCGGTCGGGCTGCCCAAGGTTTGGGCAGGTTTTCATGACGGCGACCAGCGCGACGGCACACAGCGCGCAGACCAGGTGGCGGAGAGCCCAGCCGTTCTCCTGCCTCTGAAGCATGATGAGTTTTTCCCGATCCCCCTCGTGCGCGTACTCCCTGAACCGCAGCCAGTCGAAGCCGATGCGGGGGATCATACAGAACGTGACCATGGTAAGCAATGTCATCATAAGGGCTGTTAACGGCGACATCATGGGTACATCTCCATCCGTGGGGTGGTGCTGCCTGAATCTATGTTTTTGGGTCTTGCAAAATTCCGCCCCAAATCGCTGCGGGTGCTCATTTTTTTCAACCCTTCCCATAAGCAGTGCGATTTCAGCCTGTTACAAATGTTTTGTCCTATTGCCGAATCGATCCGCCGAAACCAGTTGCGTGAAATGGACGACACATGGGAGCAGGCATGGTCATATAGCGCATATTATGGAAGGCAATTCTTGGATTACATTTATAACCATTGTACAAAACAAGATTATTTTTGTTGGTGGGCAAATGTGATGACGTTATTTGACGGAATGGTGCGCCGCAATGGCGGGGTCGTCCGGCAGGCATGCGGGCAGGGAACGTGGTGGCGGGATGCACGGACAGAAAGGAGCGGCATGAAAGCGCGGGTCAGGGGGCGGCCTTTTTGTCCAGCGGCTTGTGCTGCAGTTTGAGCACCACCAGGAAAAAAGGGAATATCCCCGAGAGCAGCCCCCAGAAGAAGGGGTTCTTGCCGCGCCTCCGGGCCATCTGGAAACCGATGGCGGCCGGCAGGCCGAACAACAATAGCAGAAAAGCCAATTCGCTCATTTTTTCCTCGCAAATGACGGTCTGATATTCTACAACTATACCATTCGGCCGCCGCTTTTCAACCCGGGTCCGCCAGGTCGTTTCCGGACGGCAGGCGGACGGCGGGACCTCAACAAACGGGAGGTGATACACGATGGCAACCTGGAAATGTGCCTGCGGGTTTACCAAGGAAGGGCGCTGCAAGCCGCAAAAATGCGAAAAATGCGGAGAAAAAGGGCAGTTCGTCAAGGCTGAGTAGCCGGTGTACCCCCGGGGGGCTCCGAACGAGCGGGCCGCCCCGGGGTTCCGGTTTGCCCTTTCACCACCTCCCGGCACCGCCGCGTCGGGGATATTCCCCGTCAGCCGGTCGCCCCCCTGTCTTTCGCTAAACCCCCCGCCTTGCCGTCGATTGCGGTACCATCACCCTTTCCCGCGGGAGAGCATCAGCTCCCAGAAGGCCGCGGCGGCCGGGGAGAGTTCCCTGCCCTCCCGCCGGGCGGCATAGAATGTCCGGGAAATATTCAAGCCGGGGATTCTGACCGTCGTCAGTTCTCCGTGGTTCAACTCATCCGCTATGACCATGCTGGAAATGAAGGCATACCCGGTGCCGTTCAGGATGGCGCGCTTGATCGCCTCGCTGCTGCCGAGCACCGCGACGATGCGGAGCGAATCCTTGTTGATCCAGGTTCCGGCAAAGGCCTCGTAGACCGCCTTTTGCGTTCCCGAGCCCTGTTCGCGGACAATCAGCGGCACCTTGCACAGCTCGGCCTGGCTGAGGCTTTGTTTGCCCTTTGCGGCGATATCGGAAGAAACGGCGCACACAATGGTATCCTCGCCCAGGGCTTCGAAATGAATCCGCTCGTCATTGAAGCGCCCGCCGATGAATCCCAGTTCGACCTCCTCGTTCACCAGTTGCCCAATGACCGACGTGCTGTCCCCCTGGAGCACCTCCAGGCGCACGCTGGGGTATTGCCGATGGAACTGGTCGAGGAGTGCCGGGATCAGGCAGGTTCCGGGGGTATTGCTCGCGCCGACGCGCAGCACCACGTCCTCCATGCCGACGAAGCGGCGCACCGCCGAGCGGGACTCGTCGCATTCCACCAGGATCTTCTGCGCCCGTCCCAGGAGCAGCTTGCCCGCTTCGGTCAGAAGGGCGCCCCCCTGCCCCGGTCGAAGAGCTTGATGCCCAACTCCTCCTCCAGCCCCTGAATATGCTGGCTGGCGGTGGACTGGGTGATGCAGGTCCTGTCTGCCCCCGGGAAAAGCTGCGGGTCAGGGCAACGGCAACGAACACCTCAAGTTGTTTCAAGGTCATGGAAAACAGCTCCTATTTGTAATTGCGATTGCAACAATCGCAATCTACAAAATACCGCTTCCTGATTCAAGATAAATCAGCGGTATCCGGCATATATCCACCGCGCGGGGCATATCCGAGCAAGCGCAATCCGTTGAATACCACCAACAGGCTTCCCCCCATGTCCGCGAATACAGCCATCCAGAGGGTTGCATGCCCCGTAAGCGCCAAAGATAAAAACAGGGCCTTGATGCCGAGCGCCAACGAGATGTTTTGTTTCAAAATCGCTGCGCAATGCCGGCTTAGCCCGATGAAATCGGCGATCTTGCGCGGGTCGTCGTCCATAATGGCCACGTCGGCCGTTTCCAGTGCCACGGCAGTGCCGGCGGCGCCCATTGCGATGCCGATATCCGCCCTTGCCAGGGCCGGGGCATCGTTTATGCCGTCACCAACCATGCCGACCGTTCCATAGCGGCCTTTTAGTTCGGCAATGGCGGCCTGTTTGCCTTCCGGCATGAGATTGCCGCGCGCATCCCTAATCCCAAGATGATCGGCTATGGCCTGGGCGGTGGCGGCGTTGTCGCCCGTCAGCATCACCGGCTCCACCTGCAGTGCCCTGAGCATTGCCACTGCCGGCAAACTCTCGGGCCGTATCGTATCGGCCACGCCGAAGATCGCTGCCGGGCCAGAGTCCGTGCAGAGGATAACGGCGGTTTTCCCCGCATTTTCCAGAACCGCGAGCCTGGCTGCCACCTCAGGAGTGTACCACCCCAACTCGTCGACAAGACGGTGATTGCCCAGGTGCCAGGATTGGCCATCGACAGTTCCTTTGACGCCGTGCCCGTTCAGTACGCCGAAATGTTCTACCGGCAACAGCCCAGCCTTGGGCTGCTGCTTCCGCCACCCGTCAACCAGGGCCCTGGCAACGGGGTGGGTGCTGTGGTCGTCAAGGCTTGCCGCGATGAGCAGGGCGCGGGCAACCGGCGTGCCGTCAAGCGTGAACGCGTCGGTCAATGCCGGTTTACCCCCGGTCAACGTACCGGTCTTATCGAGCGCCACGGCTTTCAACATCCGGCCGCCTTCCAGGTAGACGCCGCCCTTGACAAGGATGCCGTGCTTGGCGGCAACCGTGAGACCACTGACCACCGTGACCGGAGTGGACAATACCAGGGCGCAGGGGCAGGCGATCACCAGTATGACGAGGGCCTCGTAGAGCCAATCGGCCCATGCCCCGCCGAACAGCAGCGGACCAAGGAGCGCCAGGGCACCGGCGAAGGCGACCACCGCAGGCGTATAATAATGGGCGAACCTGTCGACAAAACGCTGAGTGGGCGCACGTTGTGCTTGTGCGGTCTGAATGGCGGCGGCGATGCGGGCCACGGTGCTGTCGCCGGCAACGGCGGTTACGGTGGCCTCCACCACGCCATCGGTGACGATGCTGCCGGCAAACAGCGCATCTCCGACCTGTTTATCCACCGGCAGGCTCTCTCCGGTGATCGTCGCCTGGTCGAGGGATGCGCGGCCGGATTCCACCCGCGCATCAAGCGGCACCCGCGAGCCGGTGCGAATCCTGATGCGGCTGCCTATGCTCACTCCGGCAACCGGCTGTTCACGCCAATCACTGCCGACTTTTATTTCGGCAGTGTCGGGAACCAGCGCAGACAGCGACGCAATGGCCCTGCGCACTCGTTCCAGCGATAGCCCTTCGACGGCCTCGGCCACGGCAAACAGGAATATCACCATGGCGGCCTCCGGCCATTTGCCGATGATGATGGCGCCGGTTGCCGCCAGGGACATGAGGAAGTAGATGTTCAGCGTCAGATTCCTGAGTGCGATCCAGCCCTTTTTCAGGGTGGGCAGTCCCGCACACAGGATCGATGAAACCGTCAACGCCAGCACCAGCCGTGATGTGTCGTCACCCGTTGCCCATGATACGGCTTCGGCCGCGAGCGCCGTGGCCCCGCCGATGGCCAACAGGCTTTTCCTGAGCGGGCTCATGCCTGAAGGAGCGGCGGATGGCGATGGCCCGGCTTCCATCAGGCGGGGCGCCATATTGATCGCGTCCAGCGCGGCGGCGATCGGCTGCGGGTCGTTCAGGCGATGGTACACCGTCAGCTCCCGATTCAGCAGGTTGAAATCGAGTTGGGCGATTCCCGCCATCGGCTCCAGCTTTTTGCGGATCAGTTGCTCCTCGACAGGGCAATCCATGTTGTCGATCCGGTACCTCACCCGGCTGGTGCCGTTGGGCGGCAGACATCTCCCACCCCCCTGGCCGGCCTCTGTGGCAGGAACAGTGCCTGGCCCATGGCCGGTTGCCGAGCCACCGCCGGGGGAAAGGGGGCGTTCATCACAACATTTTGATGCGCAGCACGTCTTCTCTGTGACATGATGATACCTGAACCCAGTTTTCGGCTTGTTGAACTCGTTCATGAGTGGCATCCCTCCGATAGTGTGCTATCATTAGACAGCCTGTAGCTACTACAGGGTCAAGCACTTTTGTTGAAGGGATGCCCGTGAAAATCGGAGAACTGGCGCAACGCAGCGCCTGTAAGGTGGAAACGGTACGCTTTTACGAACGGGAAGGTTTGCTGGAACAACCAGCGCGTGAAGGCAACGGCTATCGCAACTATACCGACGCCCATGTGACGCAGCTCAATTTCATCCGCCACTGCCGGTCGCTGGGCATGGGATTGCCGGATGTGCGCATATTGCGCAGTTTTCAAGCCCATCCGGAGCTGGCCTGTGACGAGATCAACCGTTTGATCGACAGCCAGATCGACCGCGTTCATGCGCAGATCGAGGCGCTTCGCGTACTTGAGCAGCAATTGCATTCGTTGCGCGATACCTGCCAGGCCAATACCAATGTGGCCGATTGTGCCATTTTGCGCAACCTGGAACAGGCGGCGGCGGGGGAAAACTGCCCGTGCCACCCTCTCGGGGAAAACGTGAAAAGTTCATAGGGTCCCATTGACGAACGAAACGTCCCGGCAATAAGCGACCCGAGGCCACCTCGCCTTGACGCTTTCCCCCCGCTGTAGTACCCTCTCTTTAATATGTCCGGAAACAACCCCAGATACTCAATGGAGATAATCGACTCATGTCCCACACCGACCCGACCTGGAACACCGCCCTGCTCTACCCCGCCCCGGATTCGCCCGAGCTGGAGAACGATCTGGCCTCCTTCAGCGGCCTGGCCGCTGCGTTCCGTGACCGCTACTTCGAGAAGATAGCCGGCCTGGACAGCGCCGCCATCCTGGCCGCCGTGCAGGAGTACGAGGCCTTGCAGGTGCGCATGGCCAAACCGTTCTGCTACGCGCACCTGCTGTTTGCCGCGGATTCGGCCGACGAGGCCAACCGCGCCCTGGCGCAGCGCTGCTCCGAACTGGGCAGCAGCCTGTCGCAGCAACTTTTGTTCTTCGACCTGGAACTGATGCACCTGGACGATGCCCGTTTCGAAGCGCTCGGCAGCCTGCCGGAAGCGGCGCCCTACGTACACTTCCTGAACGGCATCAGGAAATTCCGCCCCTACAGTTTAAAGGAAAACGAGGAACGGCTCCTGACCCGCAAGGATCTGACCGGCGTGAACGCGTTCACCAAGCTGTTCGACGAATTGTCGGCATCCTTCAGCTACCGGATGGAACTGGACGGCGAGGAACGGGACTTCACCGGCGAGGAGTTGCTTTCGCTGCTGCACCACCCGTCGGCCGACGTGCGCTTCCGGGCCCAGACCACCTTCCTGGAGCGCCACGGCGAGCACGGCATCGTCTTCAACGCGGTGTTCAACAACATGGCCCTGGACCACGGCCAGGAGATGGAGTTGCGCGGCTATGCCACGCCGATCCAGCCCACCAACATCGGCAACGAGATCCCGGACGAGGCGGTGGAGCACCTGATGAGCGTGACCGAGGCCAACTACGGCCTGGCCCAGGATTATTTCCGCCTCAAGGCCAAGATGCTCGGCATGGACAGGATCCGCAACTGCGATATGTACGCCCCGGTGGCCGAAGCGGAGAAACAGTACGGTTTTGACGAGGCCCGCGCCATGGTGGTGTCGTCCTACGCCCAGTACGACCCGGATTTCGGCCGCATCGTCGGGGCCTTCTTCGACGAGCGCCGCGTCGACGTGCTGCCGCGCACCGGGAAGTCGGGCGGCGCCTTTGCCATGGGCATTTCGCCCCAAGCCCCGCCGTTTCTCCTGCTCAACTTTACCGGCACCCTGCGCGACCTGGCCACCATCGCCCACGAAGCGGGCCACGGCCTGCACTTTGTCCTGTCCCAGAAGCAGAACATGCTCAACTACCACGCCCCGCTCCCCCTGGCCGAAACCGCGTCGGTATTCGGCGAAATGCTGCTGACCCGCATGCTGCTCGAACAGGAAACGGACCCGGCGGTACGCAAATCCCTGTTGTGCGCCAAGATCGAGGACATCATCGCCACCACCTTCCGCCAGACCGTGCTGACCCGCTTCGAACTACGCCTGCACAACGAGCGGCAGTCCGGCCTGCTTTCCAACGACCGCATCGCGGAAATCTGGCTGGAGGAGAACAACCGGCTCTTCGGCGATGCCGTGGAGTCCATCCCCGCCTACCGCTGGGGGTGGAGCTACATCAGCCATTTCATTCACAGCCGCTTTTACTGCTATTCCTACACCTTTGCCGAACTGCTGGTGTTGGCGCTCTTCCAGAAATACCGCGAAGAGGGCGACGGCTTCAAGCCGGGCTACCGCCGCCTGCTGGAGTCGGGAGGGGCGCTGCCGCCGGCCGATACGGCCCGCCTGGCGGGGATCGACATCACGGCGGGGGATTTCTGGCAAAAGGGGTATGATTTCCTGAAAGGGCTGATCGAGGAGTTGCGGGAGATCGCCTGATTCCTGGAGAACACAGCACCTGCATGAAAGGGGCTCGCCGAAAGAACAACGGCGGGCCCCTTTCATGTCCGTCGGGACGGCAGGATGGATAAAACAGCGTCACCGTCCAACCGACACCTCAATGATGCGTCACGTAATACCGGTAAATCTGAAACCCCAATACCGCCACCATTACCGCTACCAGATACATGACAAAACCGAACATGTGCGACACCTCCCTCTGGTTTTGACGCAACCATACCCGTTCCTGTCTATCAATATAACATCATTCTATTTATGTTTGCACCTAAACAGTTGATTGATAAGAATAAACACGATCATGGGGTGGCCGCCGAATCGCTTGACAAACCGGTTGGGCAGGATTATAAGGAAACTATAAACACCTAAATTGGTTTCCATGGTATTGGATAAACGCGATGACACAACCAAGTGAAAACGACACGCGGGAGCGGCTCGTGGCCGTCGCCAGCCGGATTTTCATGGACCGCGGCTTTGCCCGCGTTACCATGGCCGACCTGGCGCGCGAACTGCACATGAGCAAGAAGACCATCTATCGGCTCTTCCCCTCCAAGGACGACCTGGTGCGGGCCGTCTATTACCGGAAGACCGACCGCATCCACGCCCTGTTCCGCGAGACCGTGGCGGCGGGCACCGATTTCACGGAAAAGATCCATTGGCTGTGGATCAATGCGGGCAAGGAACTGACGGAGATCGGCGCCCGGTTTCACGAAGACCTGCGCATCTTCAACCCGTCCCTGGCGGCCGAGCTGGAGCGATTTCGCCGGGACGAGATCAACCGCAACTTTGAAATGTTCATCGAGAACGGCATCCGGCTTGGCGCGCTGCGCAGTGATATCAACAAGGAGCTTTTGGTCCAGATCTACATCAGCGCCATCATGGGGGTCATCAACAACCGTGTGCTGGCGGCATCCCCGGTCACGACCGACCAGGCCTTCCGCACCATTTTGGATGTCATGTTCGACGGGATCCTGAGCGATGGGGCACGCCCCCATTATCGGCGCCTGTTCGGCAGCAGCGTATAGCAGAGGAGATTTGCAGCATGCAGACCGATATCGTCACAGAAGTGCTGGTCCTTTTTCTGATCATGGCGGCCGGCTACTACGCCCGCCGCAGGAAGTTCATCGATGCCGGCACCAACCGGGGCATCACCGAACTGATTCTCAACGTGACCCTCCCCCTGATGGTGGTCGTTTCCTTTACCTTCGATTTCAACCGGGAGATGCTCTCCACCGCCATGAAACTCCTCATGGTCTCCTTTGGCCTGCACATAGCCCTCTATTTCGTCAGCGGCCTGTTTTTCCGGCGCCATCCCCAGGAAACGCGCAGCGTGCTGCGCTTCATGACCATCTTCTCCAACTGCGCCTTCATGGGGTATCCGGTGCTGCAAAGCCTCTACGGCAAGATCGGCATCTTCTACGCCTCCATCTTCGGCGTGCCGTTCACCATCGCCCTCTGGAGTCTGGGAGTGATGCTGTTCACCGGGGAAAAAGGGCCCCAGGCGCTCAAAAAGGCGCTTATCAACCCCGGGGTCCTGGCGGTTGCCGCCGGACTGATCATCTTCATCGGCTCCATCAAGCTCCCCGCACCCCTGCTCAAGGCCTGTGAGCTGATCGGTTCGACCACGACGCCCCTGTCCATGATCGTCGTCGGCGCAACCCTGGCCGATACACGCCTGCGCGACCTTTTCTCCGGTCTGGCGATCTACTACGGCAGCGCGATGCGCCTGTTGATCGTGCCGCTTTTGGTCCTTCTGGTCCTGTCGCTTCTGGGAATCAAGGGGATGGTCCTGGGGATCTGCGTCGTCAGCATGGCCATGCCTGCGGCGGCCAACACCGCCATGTTCGCCGAGAAATTCGACGGCGACACCCAACTGGCGTCGCGCTGCATCTTCCTGTCCACGGCGCTTTCGCTTTTGACCATTCCGTTCGTGATCGCCATACTCCACGCCGCACTGGGAGAAAAGACCTTCAGCCTGCATTTGTGGTGAGATGGGCGCGCCGGGCGGCAGCGCCCCTGGGGGATGGAGAAGGCGGGGTGAATGCTGTTTCCCGGCCGCGGGGCGGCGCGGCCGGGAGGAATTATACCCGGAACCTGCTGGCCATGGTTTTCAGTTCAAGCGCCGAACTTGCCAGCCCGGATGCCGACTGGTCGGTTTCCCTGGTGCCGCAGGAAACCGTGTCGATGACGTCGCTGATCGCCCGGATGTTATTTCTGACGCTGGCGGTGGTGGCCGACTGTTCCTCGATTGCGGTGGCAATCTGGGCAACGTTGTCGGTCAGGACCTCGATGTGGGACTTGATATCGGATATGGCCCGGCTGGAAAGCTGGACCCCCTGCTCGCCGTTCTTGACGCTCCGCGAACTCTGCCCCATGGAATCCACGACGTTCTTCACATCGTTCTGCAATACGGCAATGATCTTCTGAATCTCCTGCGTTGCCGTCGTCGTGCGCACCGCCAGGCTTCTGACCTCATCCGCCACCACGGCGAACCCGCGTCCCTGTTCTCCGGCGCGGGCCGCCTCGATGGCCGCGTTCAACGCCAGCAGATTGGTCTGGTCCGCAATATCCTCGATGGTTCCCACGATCTCGCCGATCTGGTGGGAATTGTTCCCCAGCGATTCCACCGCCAGGGTCGTGTCGCTCACCAGCGAACCGATCTCCGCCATCATCCGGGACATGGCGTCGATGGTGCGTTCGCCCTCCCTGGTGGATTCCTTCGTTTCCGTCGCCTTGCCGGACATCACCTGGCAGTTGCGGGCAATATCAGAACTGACCGATGTCAGGTCTTCAACCGCGTGCACCACCGAAGCCGACTGCCCCACCGCCTGTTCGGCGCCGGCCGCCATCCCCTCGGAGGTGCGGCGCAGATCGCCGGCCGCCCTGGTCAACCCCTCCGACGTGGCTTGAATGGCGGCAATCATGGAACGCATGTTCCGTTGCAACTCGCCGATGGTCTTGATGATGAGGCTGATCTCGTTATTGCGCTTGGCGGCGATATTCTGGGACAGGTCGCCGCCTGCCATGGTTTGCAGATAGGCGATGACCCGGTCGATGGAGGTCCCGATGCCCAGGATGTTCAGCATGCCGAAGAACGCGCCCAGAACGATGAAGAGACCCAACGCGCCCCAGCGCACCGACCAGGAATCGGAACGGGCCAGAACGGTCAATGCGATCATGCAGATACTGTAGCAAAAACAGAGGAGGGCGATCCGCATCTTGATGGAGAGGCGGAAATAGTATTCCTGAAGCGCACTCATGGACGTCGTCTCTCTCCCGGTGTGTAGAATCCGTTTATGTTTACACGAAAGTCGAGCTGTTTTCAATAATAATTACAATATGTTAAAAAAAATTCATACAATCGTGTGTCAAGAATGTGCCACCGGGATATGAAGCGGGATTCTGCAGGAGGCGGCGGCCGGAGCGGCCGGAAGAAAGAGTTATGACCGGCTGCTCCCGAGGTAGCCGAAATGCCTGCTGAACAGTTCGATCCCTTCGCGGCGCGGTATGAGGTGGATGTGGGCGTGCAGGATGGATTGGCCGGCGACCGGACCGCAGTTCACGCCGATGTTGAACCCCTGCACGGTGGAGTCGTAGCGCATGATCTGTTCCCTGAGCGCAAGCAGCATCTGTTGCGCATCGAAACGTTCCTCATCGGTCATGGAAAAGTAGTCGAGGGTATGGCGGCGGGGAATGACGAGCAGGTGCCCCTGGGTGACCGGATAGAGGTCTTCGACGGCAAAGACCGTCCCTTGCTCCATCAGGATGCGGTGGGATATTTCATCGGAACAGAACGGGCATTTTTTGGCGAATCCCAGCATGCTTCCCCCGGCCGCTCCGGTCAAATATCCAGGATCTCGCGGACCCTGGTCAGAAGTTCCTGCTGCTTCAGCGGTTTCTGCAACACATTCACCCCGGCTGCCGGCAGTCCGTTGCGCAGGAGATCATCGCTCGCGTAGCCGCTGATGAAAATGGCCTTGATGTCCGCCCGCGACTCCCTGATTTTCTGATACGCATGCCATCCGCCCATCTTCGGCATGACCACGTCCATGAGCAGCAGGTCCACTTTGCCGGCGTGCATGTGGAACTTGGCAACGGCATCCTCCCCGTCCTCCGCCGAAATAACGGCATAGCCGTGCTGGGCCAGTATGCTCGAAACCAGCGCCCGCACCAGGGCATCGTCCTCGGCCACCAGAACGCCCCCGGAACCTGCCGGACGGTCGTCAGAAGCGGCATCCGCACCGTGGTCATCGTCCCCAGAAAGAAAACTGTCCCGGGCAAGGGGCAGGAATACGAAGAAGCTCGTGCCGACCCCTTCCCTGCTCGATACGGTGAGATAGCCGTTGTGCTGTTTTACGATGCCATGCACGATCGAGAGTCCCAGGCCGGTCCCCCTGCCGACCTCCTTGGTGGTGAAGAACGGCTCGAAAATCCTCGTCAGGGTGTGCCGTCCGATCCCCGAGCCGGTATCGGTGACGGAAAGCAGGGCATGCTGCCCGGCAGGGCCGTAACCGTGGGCGGCGACGAAATCGTTGTCCAGCTCCGTCTTTGCCACCTTGACACTGATGCGGCCGCCGTTGGGCATGACATCCCGGGCATTGGCCGCAAGGTTCATGATCACCTGCTCGATGTTGCTGCTGTCGGCAAGTATGTAACATTTGCCGACGTCATACTCGGTTTCGAGCACGATATCCTCGCCGATGATCTGGCGCAAGAAATCTTCCATGTTCCTGACGATGCCGACCAGGTCCACCAGGCGGGGGTTCAGGATCTGCTTTCGACTGAATGCGAGCAGGGAGCCGGTCAGTTGCACGCCCCGGTTGGCCGCGGAAAGGATGCTGTCCAACCGGTCAAGGGCGGTGTCCGGGTCCCGGGGATTATTTTTGAGCATGGTGGCGTAGCCGATGATCACGGTCAGCAGGTTGCTGAAATCATGGGCGACACCGCCGGCAATCTGCCCCATGGCATCCATTTTCTGGGAATGGCGCAACTGCTCTTCAAGGGATTTTCTGCCGTTGATGTCCTCCATGATGGCGATGCAGTTGGTGGCGCCGGCGTCCTGGACGCTGACCGGGAAGATGGTGACGTATTCCCAGAACCCGCCCCCGTCCCTGCCTCTGCTGCACCATTCGCCATGCCAGGCCGTGCCGGACACCACCGTCTGCCACACATCCCGGAAGTTGCTGCCCGGGTCCGCGCTGGCCTTCAATTCGAACAGCTTCCTGCCGATGACCTCGTCCTCGGAAGCCTTCATCATCTCGATGAATTTGGGATTGGCAAACTCGATGACGCCGTCCATGTCCATGATGATGACCGAAACCGGGCACTGCCGGATGGCCGCCGACATCTTGAAGAGCAGCTTTTCCGCCCGGAGGCGCTCGTCCAGTTCGCGGCGGAGTTGTTCATTGGCCTCGGCCAACTGCTGTTCGCGCACATCGAGACGGCTCTGGGCCCGGCTGAGCGCCCGATAGGGGAAGATGCGGAACGCCAGGAAAACGAGCACGCCGAAGAGTGCCGAGCCGACGGCGACCCATGCCGTTTCGACCAGCAAACGGCGGCTGTTTTCGAACTGCGCCGCCACCGCCTCCGAGGAGGCACGGCCAAGGAGAGCGGCCTGCGTCTCCATGCCGCCGTGCAGGTATCCGGAGGAGGCGACGAAATAACCGGCGGGTATCAGCAGGGCGATGGCCACGGCTACGATCCCGGCAAACAGGGTGGTGACCCGGCGTATGTCCAGGTCTCCCCGGTTCACGGCACGCCTTTTCCGCCGGCCGCGGCAACGGCGCGGATGAACATCCTGCGGATCCCGGCTTTCACCATGCCGCCACTCTCCCCCCGGCCGTTTCCGTCGTTCCCGTTTTCGAGGCTGGTACATTCCATAACGGAAATATCATTAATTTTCATGACAATGTCAATGCCTTGGTCAGGGGGCGCGGCCGAAAGCGGCACCAGCGCGCCTGCCGTGCCCCGTTTCCGCCGCCCTCATGCGGCAAAAGCCGCCCTCGTCCGGAAAAGCGGCTTTTGCGCGGCCGTGGATTCGGACCGGACATTCAGGGGCAATGCACCTTGAGCACGATCTTGCCCCGCGTATGGCCGCCCTGGCTCAGCTCCTGGGCGCGCCGCGCCTCGGCAAGAGGCACCACCGCCTCCACCATGACCCGGAGCTTTCCCGCATCCACCAACGTGGCGATCCCTGACAACTCCGTCGCATCGGGCTGGATGAAGACGAATTCCGGACGCACCCCGTGGGCCGCCGCCTCCTCCCGGGACGGGGGGGCAACGATGGAGACCAGGACGCCCCCCCGCTTCACCACCTCCCAGGAGCGGGCCTGGGTCTCTCCGCCTATGGTATCGAACACCACGTCCACGTCCCGCACCTTGTCTTCAAAACGCACGTTCTGATAGGCAATGACCTCGTCGGCGCCCAATCCGCGCAGATAGTCGTGGTTGCGTTCGGAAGCGGTGGCGATGACGCGGGCCCCCTTCCATTTGGCCAACTGCACGGCATAGGTGCCCACCCCTCCCGCCGCCCCATGGATGAGTATGGTCTGCCCGGCCGAAAGCTTGGCGGCGGCGAAAAGCGATTTGCATGCCGTCAGAGCGGCGAGGGGGATGGCGGCGGCGTGCAGGTGGTCGATGGATTGGGGCTTGAACGCCGCCTCGTTTTCCCTGATGACGATGAACTCGGCATACGCCCCGTCCCGCGTGATGTCCGGGCGGCTGAACACTTCGTCCCCCACCTTGAAGCGGACCACCTCCGGACCCACCGCCTCGACCGTCCCGGACACGTCCCACCCCATGATCAACGGCAGGCGGCTGCCGAGCATCTCCTTGAGGTGCCCCTCGCGGATCTTCCAGTCCACGGGGTTGACCGCCGCGGCATGGACGCGGACCAGGATCTCGTCCTTTCCCGGTTGCGGCAGCGGCGCGTCTTCATACACGAGCATCTCGGGACCGCCGTATGCGTGAATGCGTACCGCTTTCATGGTCTCCATGTCTCATCTCCCCTCAAAAAGTCGATTTCAGGCTGCTGCGGCCTCATGCGGCAATGATGCCGCACAGATACAGCGTAGAATATTTGGCGTGCGTGTCAAGGCGCGGGCTCCGTTTGCGCTCTCGCTGCACTTTGTCTTTAGTAAAATAAACTTGACATATTGATCAATAAACTATACTGCTTGTACCCAAGCATACTGCACAGGAGAGAACCCCATATGGCCAAGAATCTCCCACAACTGGTCATCGTCAACCGCATGAACGTCCTGCGGGCCGAATATCGCCTGACCCAGGAACAGCTTGCCCAAGGCGTGGGGGTGACCCGGGCGACCATCGTGGCGATCGAGGGCGGCGGCTACAACCCGTCCCTGGAACTGGCGTTTCGCCTCGCCCGCTACTTCAAGACCGATATCAACGCAATCTTTTCCGTCGAGGAGGGACAACAATGAACCGAGTGGATGCCATCCTGATCCGTATTTTCACCCGCGGACTGCCGATAATCGTCTGTTTCGGCCTCTTTTCATACGCATACAACACGGGCGCCGTCGATCACGCGGCCCCGCCGGTTCGATTCTTCAATAATGCCGCCGGGTTCGCCTACGGCTTCGGGATGCTGCTCTGTGTCGTGCTGAGCATCCGGCTGATGTGCTCCGAACCGTTCAGGGACCGGGTGCTGGCCAGGCTCACCTTCATCCGGGAGCGGGACGAGCGGGAAGCCCTCCTGACCGGCAAAGCCACCCGGACGACCTTTCTGACCTCGCTGGCCATTCTCATCTTCCTCTTTTGTCTGTCCTGCTTTCAGGTCTCCGTCTACCGGGTTGCCCCAGAACGGGCCGTTGACGGCAAAACCGGCGTCGTCTCGCTGGGGCTTGCCTGCAACCTGCTGAATGCGCCCAAAGCAGCCGGGACACCCGATAGCGCGCCGCGGAGCCGGGATATCTTCACCTACACCGGCCTGCCGGTCTCCAGCACCGCGGTAATCCTGGGGCTCATCATCTGGCAGGTGCTGTCCTACAACTATCTGATGCGCCGGCTGGCCCAAGCGCCGCCGCAAAAAGCACCGTAAACCGTAGCGGAACGGTACGGCTTGCCAACGAAAACAGGGGGGACGATGTTCCGTCCCCCCCGGGAAACTGCTGCGGTATCATGGGGCCCTTTGCGCCGGCTGCGGGCGCCTCACCTCCCCTGTTTGAAAATCTCCGAGAAAAAGAGCTTCATGGCCTCCCACGACCGTTTGTCGGCCTTTTCGTTGTAGGCGGCACCTTTGCTGTTGTCGTTGCCGGCATCCGGGTTGGTGAAGCTGTGCACCGCATTGGCGTAGCTGATGAACTGCCAGTCCACCTTGGCGGCGCGCAGTTCCTGCTGGAAAGCGGCCACTTCATCCGCCTTGACGAAGGGGTCGTCGGCGCCGTGCAGCGCCAGGACCCTGGCCTTGATGTTCACGGCATCCCCGGGGGTGGGCGTGGCAAGACCGCCGTGGAAGCTGGCGACGCCCCTCAGGTCGGCGCCGTCGCGGGCCAGCTCCAGCACGGTCGTGCCGCCGAAACAATAACCGATGGCGGCCAGGCGTTTTGGATCGACCTGGTTCTGGCCTTTCAGGACCTCAAGCCCCGCCCTGGCGCGGGCGCGCATCAATGAGCGGTCATCCTTGTAGATGGCGGCCACCTTGGCGGCCTCGGCGGGGGTCGCGGGGCGCACCCCCTTGCCGTAGATGTCGGCCGCAAAGGCCACATACCCCAGTTTCGCCAGCATCTCGGCCCGTTTCTTCGCGTAGGGGCCAAGCCCGGTCCATTCATGCACCACCAGCACCCCGGGGCGTTTGCCGATCCTGGCGTCGTCCCACGCCAGATACCCTTCCAGCACCGTATCGCCCTGTTTGTATTCCACGACCTTGGTCCTGACGGCCGCCTCTGCCGAGACGGCCCACCAGACGAGGGCCGCTGCAACCATGACAAGTCTCAACATGGCATCCTCCTTGACTGCTTCGTTTCCCGATACTACTTGTTTATTATATACCCCCCTGCCGCGGCGCGGTCAATTGCCCCATCTTGACAACCGGTCCGGCCATGCAGTAAGGTGCTGGCGTCTTAGTGTCCCTGACGACCAGCGCGACAGAAATCCCGACAAACGCCCCGCGTCATGATACCGATACCGGACTGATCGCCATGTATGAGTGGTCGCGCAAAAAACTGAAGCGAATGGTTGTGGCGGTCATGGGCATAACGGTCCTGGTCATCGGCATTGCCATGATCATTCTGCCCGGGCCGGCCATCGTCGTCATCCCGGCGGCGTTGGCCATCCTCGCCACCGAGTTCGCCTGGGCCCGCAGGCTGCTCCACCGTGTACGGGAGCGGATGGAGCGCGCCGCAAACAACCGCAAAAACGACCAGCAACCAAAGCCATGAAGCAAACATCACCATACCTGCCGGAGTAGTACCATGATGCACCCCCCCGAGGTCCAGGCGGCGAAAAACAGGGCCGCGGCCCTGTCCATAGCCTCCAATACCATACTGATCGTACTGAAGCTGAGCGTCGGCATCATGATGTCGTCGGTCAGCGTCATCTCCGAAGCCGTACACTCCGGCATCGACCTTTTGGCCGCCATCATCGCCTGGTTTTCTGTCCGGGAATCGGGCAAACCTGCCGACGACCACCACCGCTTCGGCCACGGCAAGATCGAGAACGTGGCCGGGACCGTCGAGGCCGTCCTGATCTTCGGCGCTGCCTGCTCCATCGTCTGGGAGGCGGTGCACAAGCTGAAAACCGGCACCGCGGCAATCGAAAACCTGGGCGCGGGCGCCGCGGTGATGGCCCTGTCCGCCCTGGCGAACTACCTGGTATCCCGGCACCTGCTGAACGTGGCGGCCAGGACCGATTCGGTGGCGCTTGAAGCCGATGCCCTGCACCTGAGGACCGATGTGTATACCTCGGTGGGCGTACTGGGGGGGCTGATCGCCATCAAGCTCACCGGCATCACCATCCTTGACCCGATTTTCGCCATCGGTGTGGCGCTTTTGATCGTGAAAGCCGCCTGGGATCTCACCAGGACCGCCTTCTTCCACATTCTGGACGTGAAGCTGCCCGACGACGAGGAAGCCCGGATTCATGACGTGATGGACCGCTACAAATACCGCTTCATCGAATACCACAAGCTGCGCACCCGCAAGTCCGGCCATATCCGCCACATCGACATGCATCTGGTGGTGCCGAAACAGATGACCGTCGAGGCCGGGCACACGCTGAGCCACCAGATCACGGCGGACATCGAGCAGTGCCTGCCCTACAGCCATATCCTGGTGCATATCGAGCCCTGCCCCGGCGGGTGCGAACGATGCGCCGCAGCCTGTCCGAAGGTCGGGATGGCATGATGTCCCAATCGCCCCTTGTGCACGCTGTTCCTGCATGAGGCGTTTCCTGCCCGCCTTTTTCCCCGCCGACAACAAAAATGGGGGCTGGCCCCCACGGCGGCCAGCCCCCATTCAATTTTCAACAACGCCGCACGGCACCCCGTGCCGGGATCAGCACGGCAGGGTCGGCAGCTCTAGACCGGCCATCTTCTGCACCATGCGGACCACCTGGCGGCTGTAGCCGAATTCGTTGTCGTACCACACGTAGAGGACGCAACGGTTGCCCTCGGCGATGGTGGCCAGGGAGTCCACCACCCCGGCATGACGGGAGCCCACAAAGTCGCTGGAAACCACTTCCGGGGAGTTGGTGTAGTCGATCTGGTTCTGCAATGGCGAATCCAGCGAGATGCCCCGCAGGTAGTCGTTGATCTCCGCGACGGTGACCTGTTGCCTAAGCTCCAGGTTGAGGATGGCCAGGGAGACGTTGGGGGTCGGCACCCGAATGGCGTTGCCGGTCAGTTTGCCGGCCAGTTCGGGGATGACCTTTGCCACGGCCTTGGCCGCGCCGGTCTCGGTGATGACCATGTTGAGCGGTGCGCTGCGGCCGCGGCGCGAGGCCTTGTGGTAGTTGTCGATGAGGTTCTGGTCGTTGGTGTAGGAGTGGCAGGTCTCCATGTGGCCGTGCACGATGCCGAAGCGGTCGTTGACGGCCTTCATGACCGGAACGATGGCGTTGGTGGTGCAACTGGCGGCGGAGAACACCCGCTCCTGGGGGGTGATCAGTTCGTTGTTGACCCCGGCCACCACGTTGGGGATGTCCCCCTTGCCCGGGGCGGTGAGGATGACCTTTTCGATGCCGGGGCAGGCGAGATGGCGGGACAACCCTTCCCGGTCGCGCCACTTGCCGGTGTTGTCGATCAGGATGGCGTTGTTGATGCCGTACTGGGTGTAGTCCACCGCTTCGGGCGCGTCGGAATAGATGATGCGGATCATGTTGCCGTTGGCGATGATGGCGTTCTCTTCCTCATCCACGGTGATGATGCCGTTGAACTGGCCGTGGATTGAATCGCGGCGCAGCAGGCTGGCGCGCTTGGTCAGGTCGTCGGCCCCTCCCTTGCGCACCACGGCCGCCCGCAGGCGCAGCTTTTCGCCGCTGCCGGCCTTGTCGATCAGGATGCGGGCCAACAGCCGGCCGATGCGGCCGAAGCCGTAGAGCACGATATCCCGCGGTTCGGCCAGGAGCGAGGTCCTGCCGGTGTTGATGGCGGCAAGTTCCGTGGCCACAAAGGCGTCCACCGGCATGCCCGAGGCGCGAAAACGCACGGTGAGCTTGCCCAGGTCGATGCGGGCCGGGGCCAGGTCGAGTTTGGCGATGGCCTCCAGCACCGGCTCGGTATCCAGCACCGTCAGTTCGCCATCCAGGGTGAGCCGGGCAAAGCGGTGGGCCTTGAGCAGGTCGATGGCCGTACCGTGCACCAGGGAGCGGCCGTAGACGGTCAGCACGATGTTGTGTTCACGGTAAAGCCGGCCGATGACCGGCAGCATGCCTTCGGCAACGGCTTCCTGCCGCTGCCATTCCTTGAGATGGATTTCGGGTTTTTGTCGATTCATGGGGTACGCACCTTTGCTGGTTGAAATTAGGATGCAGAAAAAACGCCCGAACACGTCCGGGAACGACCATTTTACGATATCAGGCGTTCCGCCTCAAGTATTTCCTCGCAGCGCAATCCCTGCCCGCCCCGACAGCAGGTCCAATTTCTCGTCACGATTCATGGCCTTGATCCGGGCCTCCCGGCTGGCGGCAGACGAGCGGCTGTGGTTGTGTTCCTGATAGACCACCCGTACCGGTCGTCTCCCCCGAAAATACTTGGCGCCCTGCCCCAGCGCATGCTGGCGGAAGCGCCGTTCCACATCCGTGGTGATCCCGGTATAGAGCGAGCCGTCGGAGCAGAGGATGATGTAAACGTGCCATTCCACGAGGCTTGCGGATGAACAAACGGCGTCAGACAAAGAGCGGCACGCTGGAGCCCAGGCCATGGACGACGCTGGTGAAGGCGTCCCGGTTGTCCAGTTTCTCCCGCCCGAAGCGTTCGGCGAAAAGAGACTGGATACGGGGAATCCGCGAGGTGCCGCCGGTCAGGAAGACCGTGTCCATCCGGTCCGGCGTCAGCCCGGAGCGGGCCACGACCGCATCGATGCAGTCCGCAATCTGCTGGATATTTTCGGCATTGATCGTCTCGAACTCCTCCTTGCCGATCTCCTCGTCGATGGAGAGGTTGCGCTCCCGGAAGCTGATCAGGGCCTGTTCCCGGTCGGAAAGCTCGCACTTGGCCTTTTCAATGGCCTGAAACAGGAAAAAGCCGTAATTGTCGCCGATGATGTTCTCCAGGTGCTCGATGGCCTGGCGGTCATCGGTGGTGCCCTTGATCACCCGGATATGCTCCCTGGTCTTGCGCGACCGCAAAAGCGGGATGCGGTGCCACTGGCAGAGGGTGTAGACGATGCTCTTGGGGACATTGACCCACTCGTCCTTGCCCATGGTCTTGTAGCGGGCATGGCGTCCGAAATGGTGCGCCACCTTGTCCCACATGATCTGGGAATCGAACTTGTCCCCGGCCACGTAGACCCCCCCCAGGGAGAGCACGTCGCTGCGCCGGTCGGAGCGGGCAAAGGCGCCTCCCCTGACGCGGATCACCGAGAAGTCCGAGGTGCCGCCGCCGAAATCGCCGATGAACACGATCCGTTCCTGCCCGGCCTGCAACGTCTCTTCGAAGGCCAGGGCCGCCGCCACCGGCTCGTACTGGAACCAGATGTTCCTGAAGCCGGCCTTGCGGGCGGCTCGTTCAAGACGCTCTTCGGCCACGGCGTCCTTTGCCGGGTCTGCGGAAAACACCACCGGCCGCCCCAGCACCACACTCTCCACGGGGCAGCCCACATGCGCCTCGCCCCGGGCCTTGATCTTCCTGAGGATGATCGCCACCAGGTCATCGATGGCGTAGCGCCTGCCGAACACCTCGGTGCTGTCGAAACTGGTGTTGGGCAGGAAGGTCTTGATCGACTGCATGAAGCGCCCGCTGGCCCCGTCGCCCACATACTGGCGGATGGCCTCCCGGCCGGCATAGATCTCGTGTTCCTCGTTGAAATAGAGCACCGAGCGCATCAGTTCCCCGCTGCGGTCGTCGGTGCCATCCACGGCAACCACCTCTACCGAGCCGTTCCGGTAAACCGAAAGCGCCGAATTGGTGGTGCCAAAGTCGATGCCGAAGACAATCTGCACGTGATAAACCCCTTACCGTCAAACATACCCCCACCCGAACCGCCGGGGGGTACGCACATTACGCCATCGGCTTTTCAGCTTCAAGCAATTTCAGGATGAACTGCGCAAAAAAGGTATGGAGGGGGTGATCGCAGGGATGCCGGGGGACAAAGGGGTTCTTGGGGCAACGCAGACAATTCCGTCACAACTTACCTGTTCGCAGACGCTTCCAGGGCCCGCGCCAGTTGGTCGGGACACGACGTGTCCCCCTGGCAGGCGATCCCCTTCAGGCGCCGTACCACTTCCGCCACCGGCATCTGTTTGACCAGCGCCGTCACCGCCTGGGTATTGCCGGAACAACCGCCGATGAAATCGGCACTCACGAGCACACCTTCCTCTACCTCGATATCGATCCGCTTGCTGCAGGTGCCGGCCGTTTCGTAGCTGAATCTCATTACCGTCCATCTCCTGTCATGGTTTTCAGAATGATTGATGCATAAAGTTTTGATGCTATATGCCGACCCCGCTCCTTGTCAACACCAAACCGGATTATGCCGTATCCGCCCCAGACCGTGACGACAAAACCATCGAGCCCCCCTGCCCCGTCTTGCTCGCAACTCGTTGAAACATCGCCGTAATTCCAGGGACACTCACGTGATGCGGGTCAGATCCGAAACATCCCTGCCCTCTGTTGGTTTGATTTTTCTAAAATTATGTATAAAATGAGGACATGCAGCTATTTACTTGAATCACCGGGAGGGGCAGGCACCATGTTCAAAAACGTCAGCGTCGGCACGAAAATCCTCGGTACGGTCGCCACAATCCTTGTTCTGATGATCCTGGTCGGCATCCTGTCCATCGTGAGGCTATCGAGCGTAACCGGGGTGGCCGACGACATGGGGCGCAACCTCATGCCCAGCGTATCGCTGCTGGCGCAGATGCGGAACACCGTGGACACCTACCGGCGCTCGGAACTGCAGTTCTACCTGCCGAATACGGACGAGGACTTCAAACGCTACAGCGACCGTATGGTCAAGATGCAGGACGAACTGAAAACGGCCCGGCAGAGCTATGACAAACTCGACCTGACCGATGGGGAAAAGAAGCAGATCGCCTCCTTCGACTCGGCCTGGCAGGAATATACGGCTTCCACCCGCAAGGTGCTGGAACTGATCAGGGGCGGCAACCTTGAGGACGCGCAGAAACAGACCCGCGGCGAGGGGAAGAAGCTGTATGACCGGGTGAACCGGATCCTGGGCGATCAGCAGGTCGTTAACCAGAAGGAAGCGGATGACGGCGTCAAACAGGTGCACGAAGTGGCGTCCCTAACCCGCACCTGGATCATCGTGCTCGTCTTGGTCGGCCTGGTCATCGGCGTCGTGCTCGCCCTGGTCACCGTCAGGACGATCTGTTCACCGCTGCGCCGCCTAGCGTCCGACGCCGAGCATATCGCCACCGGGGACCTGGGGGTCCAGGTCCGGGTCGATTCGGAGGACGAGGTCGGGCACCTGGCGCGCTCTTTCGAAAAGATGGTCAACAGCCTGCGGGAGATGATCGGCACCCTGGCCGACTCGTCCGCCCAGATCTCGAACTCGTCGTCGGAAATGCAGACCGATGCGGAAAAGATGGCCTTCGGCGCGGAAGAGGTCGCGGCCCAGTCCATCGGCGTGGCCACCGCGAGCGAGGAGATGTCGGCGACCTCGGGGGACATCGCCCAGAACTGCCAGCTTGCGGCGGAAAGCGCCCAGCGCGCCAACCAGGCTGCCGACCACGGCGCCGGCGTGGTGGAAAGCTCCATCTCCGTCATGCACCGCATCGCCGAACGGGTCCAATCTTCGGCCACCACCGTGGAGGCCCTGGGGAAACGTTCCGACGAGATCGGCGCCATCGTCGGCACCATCGAGGACATTGCCGACCAGACCAACCTCCTGGCCCTCAACGCGGCCATCGAGGCCGCCCGGGCCGGGGAACAGGGGCGCGGGTTCGCCGTTGTCGCCGATGAGGTCCGCGCCCTGGCGGAACGGACGACCAAGGCCACCCGGGAGATCGGCCAGATGATCAAGGCCATCCAGCAGGAAACCAAGACCGCGGTGTCCGCCATGGAAGAAGGGGTCGCCGAGGTGGAACAGGGGACCGAAGAGGCGGCCCGCTCGGGCGAGGCGCTGCGGCGGATACAGGACGAGATCAACGCGGTGAACCTCCAGGTGCAGCAGATCGCCACGGCCGCAGAGGAGCAGACCGCCACCACCGGCGAAATCAGCACCAATATCCACCAGATCACCAATGTGGCCCAGAATACGGTGGAAGGCGCCCGCAACACCTCCACCACCGCCCAGCAGCTTTCCCGCCTTTCGGACGAACTGCAACGGCTGGTGGGACAATTCAAGCTGGCCGCATCCGGCAACCTGATCGACTGGAGCGCCAGCTACAGCGTCGGCGTCCCCGCCATGGACAAGGAGCACCAGCGCCTGATCGAAATCATCAACAACCTGTACGGCGCCATGCGCTCCGGCCGGGGCCAGGATGCCATCGGCACCATTCTGGACGAACTGGTCGCCTACACCAAAACCCATTTTTCCCACGAGGAGCGCCTGATGCAGGACGCGGGGTATGGGGGATACGATGAGCAGAAGCGCGCCCATGAGGCCCTGGTGCAGCAGGTTACGGAGATTCAGGGCAAGTACCGCGCCGGCACTGCGCTGGGCCAGGAGGTCATGAGCTTCCTGAAAAGCTGGCTGGTCAATCACATCCAGGGCCTCGACAAACGTTACGGCCCCACCCTGAATAAATTTGAGAAGAAACGCTCGTAAATACGGCACCTGTCCGGTGCCTGCCACGAGGCTGCGGCCCAGTCCCCTGCCTGCTGCCCATCCGGACGGTCGGCAGGGGCGGCTCGGCGGGTGGGGTGCATGGCAATCCCGCCGCCGCACCGGCGGACCACATGAATAAGCTCGGCGTGACCATCCTGCTGCTCTTTGTCCTTTGCCTGGTTGCCTTTGCGACCTGGCAGCTCTTTGCCGGCAATCTGGCGGCTTCCTTTTCGGCCTTCCCCTTTCTGCTCATCACCTATCTGTTCGTACTGAGGCTGCGGCGCAGCCAGGACTGATCCTCGATCCTGCCGGAGCCCGGCACCGAAAAAGAGTGCCCCCCGCCCCGGCAGGCCGGAACGGGGGGCAGGTGCGCCGTCGGCCCTGCGGCCGCACGCATTTTCCCGAAAAAATCTACTTGTATTCGGGCATCTCGTCGAACTGCAGATACCGGTAGATCTTCTCCTTGTTCGGCTCGATCTTCTCCTGGTAGATCTTCATATACTCCGCCGGTTTGGGGAGTTTGCCCAAAACGGCCGTCACCGCTCCCAGCTCGGCGGAACCGAGGTAGACGCGCGCGCCGTCTCCCATGCGATCGTCGAAGTTGCGGGTCGAGGTGGAGTAGACGTGGGACTTGTCCGGCACGCGAGCCTGGTTGCCCATGCAGAGCGAACAGCCGGCAATCTCGATGCGGGCGCCGAAGGCGCTGAAGACCGAGAAATACGCCTCGTCCTTGAGCTGCTGCTGATCCATGCGGGTCGGCGGGCAGATCCAGGTGCGGACCTCGGGATTGAACTTCTGGCCCCGCCAGATTTCGGCTGCGGCGCGGAAATGGCCGATGTTGGTCATGCAGGAACCGAGGAACACGTCCTGGATCTTGTCGCCGGCCACCTCGGAGAGCAGCTTGACGTCATCCGGGTCGTTGGGGCAGGCCAGGATCGGCTCCTTGATGTCCGCCAGATCGATCTCGATCACGGCCGCGTAGTCGGCCCCCTTGTCGGCCTTCAGCAGGCTCGGCTTCTTGAGCCAGGCCTCAACCGCCTTGATGCGGTTTTGCAGGGTCTTCTTGTCCTGGTAACCATCGGCGATCAGCTTCTTCATCAGGGCCACGTTGGATTTCAGATACGTGGCTATGGACTTCTCGGAGAGCTGGATGCAGCCTGCGGCGGCCGAGCGCTCGGCAGCGGCGTCGGTCAGTTCGAAGGCCTGCTCCACGGTCAGGTCGGGCAAGCCTTCCATTTCCAGGATACGGCCATTGAAGATGTTGACCTTGTTCTTCTTGGGCACGGTCAGAAGACCCTGCTTGATGGCCCAGTAAGGAATGGCGTTCACCGCATCGCGCAGGGTGATGCCGGGATTGAGCTTGCCCTTGAAACGCACCAGGACCGATTCGGGCATGTCCAGCGGCATGAAGCCCATGGCGCCGGCAAAGGCCACCAGGCCGGAACCGGCCGGGAAGGAGATGCCGATGGGGAACCGGGTGTGGGAGTCGCCGCCGGTGCCGACCGTATCGGGCAGAAGCAGGCGGTTCAGCCAGGAGTGGATCACGCCGTCACCGGGACGCAGGGCCACGCCGCCGCGCTCGGCCGTGAAGCCGGGCAGGGTCTTGTGCATTTTGACGTCGGCCGGCTTGGGATAGGCGGCGGTGTGGCAGAAGGACTGCATATACAGGGGGGCCTGGAATTTGAGGCAGGCCAATTCCTTCAATTCGTCGGCGGTCATGGGGCCGGTGGTGTCCTGGGAGCCGACGGTGGTCATCTTGGGTTCGCAGGCGGTGCCGGGCAGGATGCCGGCCACGCCGCAGGCCTGGCCGACCATCTTCTGGGCCAGGGTGTAGGCCTGTTTGGCCTTGGGCTTGGGATTGTCCGGCAGGGTGAAGACCGTGGTCGGCTTAAGGCCTAACGCCTTCCTAGCCTTGTCGGTCACGGCGCGGCCGATGATCAGCGGAATGCGGCCGCCGGCGCGGAATTCGTCGGGCACGGTGTTGGGGGCGATGGTCAGCTTGGAGAGGACCTTCTTCCCCTTCTCGTCGGTGATGACCCCCTTCTTGGTATCGATCACGATCACGTCGCCGGTCTTCATGCCGGTCACGTCCGCCTTGAGCGGCAGGGCGCCGGAGTCCTGAGCGGTATTGAAGAAGATCGGGGCGATGACGCCGCCGATGATCACGCCGGCAGTCTTCTTGTTGGGCACGTAGGGGATCTCTTCGCCGATGGCCCACAATACGCTGTTGCAGGCGGACTTGCGGGAAGAACCGGTGCCGACCACGTCGCCCACAAAGGCCACCTGGAAGCCCTCCTTGCGGAACGTGGCGATGGTGGCAAGGCCGTCCTTGAAGCGGGTTTTGCCCATGGCCAGGGAGTGCAGCGGGATGTCGGGACGACTCCAGGCGTCGCCGGCCGGCGAGAAGTCGTCGGTATTGATCTCGCCGTCCACCTTGTAGACCTTGACCTTGATGGTTTCGGGCACGCCCGTGCGGTTGGTGAACCACTCGGCGTCGGCCCACGATTTGAGCACCGTGGCGGCCGCGGCATTCTTGGCCTTGGCCAGCGCCGCAACCTCGTCGAAGGCATCGTAGACCAGGGTGATGTGGGAGAGCGCCGTGGCGGCCTCGTCGGCCAGCTTCTTGTCCTTCAGGGCTGCCACCAGCGGGGCCACGTTGTAGCCCCCGATCATGGTGCCGAGCAGCTTGATGGCGGCGACCGGGTCGATGAGCGGGGACTTTTTCTTGCCGCTGACGATCTCGGCCAGGAATTCGGCCTTGACCTTGGCGGCCGGGTCAACGCCCGGGGAAACACGGTTGGTGATCAGGTTCAGCAGGAACTTCTCTTTTCCCTTGGGGGGCTTGACCAGCAATTTGCACAGCTCGGCGGTCTGTTCGGGAGTGAGCGGCAAGGCGGGGATTCCCTGGGCCGCCCGTTCTTTTTCGTGAGCTACATAGGCTTCGATCATCTGACATCCTCCTTTGGGATATATACTGCGGTCGTTGTGCCGTAACAAGTTTGCCTCACCGGTAAAATGCATACTGTATACACTTCAAATCGGCCAATGTCAATTGGTTACAGACCCGGCACCGCCTCAAACAATATGTGCCACATATGTCTCAAAAATTGTCGAAAACAGCAAAAGCCAACCCTGCCGCCACCTTGAACCGCCTGGCGCCCATTGCGGAATCGGATGTTGCGCTTATCTGTGTGCCATTATTGTCTCTTTATGTTGAAAACAAGATATTCATATACAAAATAAAAGCACTGTGATGCCGGGTGGTTAAACCGTAAACCGTATGCATCAAATCTGGGCACTGTCCTTGCTCATTAACAACCCTGAATGAGTCACATCCGATGTCTGCCCCGAGGAAGGGACGTGCCGCATGATGCAGTTTCTCTACAGCCACAAGGTCAAGCTCCTGCTGAGGACCCTTCATACCTTTGCTTCGTGCGCCTGGATCGGCGGCGTCTCGGCCGTTATGATAATCCTCAACAATGACCGCCGCACCATCAACGGCGACGAGCTGTTCGCCTTCAATTCCGCCATCACGACCATCGACGACATGCTCATCGGGCCGGCTGCCGCCCTGTCGCTTTTGAGCGGAGCGCTGCTCTGCCTTACGTCCAAATGGGGTTTTTTCAAGCATGGCTGGGTAATCATGAAGTGGGTGGGGACCCTGGCCGCCATCTACGTGGGGGTGGCCTACCTCAATCCCTGGATGCGGGATCTGGCGCATTTTGCGGACATCCTCCGGGACAATGCCGCCCAGAGCATCGATTACCAGCAGCTGTTCCACAAAGGAATCGTTGCTGTTTCCCTGCAGATCGGCGCCCTGGTCCTGCTGGTGGCCGTATCCATCTTCAAACCAGATCTGGAACTGTTGCCGGGCGAACACGAACTGCGGCAACTCGTGCCCCTCGGCGTCCCCAGAAAGGCCCTGCGCCTGCACGCCTGGGTTGCGGCCACGGCGCGGCGCTCGCTCAATGCGAACCGTTTCCCCTGACTACCATACCGAAACCGCCGCGTACCCCACCACCTGATTGGTGTCGCCGGTAATCGCGCCGCTGTTGCCATAGGCGGCCACTTCGGCCCGGGTGGCCCCCAGTTCGCGGCACGCCACCAGCATGACCGCCGCCGGAATCACGCCACACATGGTAATGTGCTCGCTGTGGCAAACCTTCAGCAAGCCTTCCGGATCAAAGGCCAGCACCCGCGCCAACGCCAACTCGTCCTTGCGCCGGGCCGAATCGGCCGTTTCATAATGGGTCATATCCGAGCTGGCTACGATCAGCACATCCTCACCGTATTCCCGTACTGCCGCAGCAATCCCCCTGCCGATCTCCCGCACCGCCGAAAAGTCGCCGTGGCCGAGACAGAGCGCCGCCATGGCGGCATCGGAACGCACATGCTGGATAAAGGGAACCTGGACCTCGAGGGAATGCTCGAAACGGTGGGCGCTGCTGTCGGGCTCAACAAAGGGGACGTGCCGCTGCAGCAAGGCGGTGAGGCGGGAATCGATGGCAATGGCGCCGAGCGGGGTCAGCCATTCGCCCTCGGGATAGAGGGCGGCGGCCGCTCCCGCGCCGTGGTGATTGGGACCCATGATCAATACGGAGGAAGGCATGGCGATCTGGCCATAGACCGTGCCGGCAATGGCCCCGGAATAGATGTAACCGGCATGGGGCGCGATGATGCCCAGAACGCGCCGCTTTTCCGCCACCCGCGGGACCAGCCCGTCCAGAACGGTTCGAAGCTGTTCCCGCATGCCGGGATAGAACTGTCCCGCAACCGCCGCTTGACGCTGCATGGCGCACCCCCTGCATTTATCCCCTGTTATTCCGGTCCGTCGAAAGGAAGAGAGCTGTCATCGGCCATGGGGGCCGCCTGGTCCGGCTCCAGCGGCAGCTCCTCCTGGCGTTCAAACCGGGGAGCCTCGTCAAGAGCCTGGATCTCCCGCAAAGTTGGCAGGCTTTTCAGGTCTTTAAGACCGAATACTTCAAGAAACTCTTTCGATGTTCCATAGATCAGCGGCCGGCCGGGAATATCCTTCTTGCCGAGGATTTTGACCAGCTTTTTCTCCAGAAGCGACTTGAGGACGCCGCCGCAATCGACGCCGCGCAGGTGCTCCACCTCGGCCCGGGTCAGCGGTTGGCGGTAGGCGATGATGGCCAGGGTTTCCAGGGCCGATTGGGAGAATTTCGCGATCCTGGTCTTTATGTGCCGGAGCACGTATTCCTGCAATACCGGGTGGGTCCTGAACTGCCAGCCACCGGCAACCTCCGCGAGCCCGAAGCCCCCTCCCCGCCCCTCGTGGAATTCGGCTAGTTCCGCCAAAGCGGCCTTGATGTCGTTGCGTTCGTATTCGGGCAGCATCTCGCACAACCGGTCGAGGGACAGGGCCGCATCGGCGGCAAAGATGATACTTTCGATAATGGCAGGCAAAGACATGGTTAAACCTTGCAACGGAAGTCAGGCCGCAGAGCCGCTGAAACACAGGGGTTCACTGAAAAAACACAAAACGTCACACTTTTTCTGCCCGCTACTGGGGCTCGACTGTTGACGTGCAGTGCGAGCAGCGGGTCGCCGCAAGCGGTATCGCCGACAGACAGAAAGGACAATCCTTGGTGGTGGCTGGGGCGGGTGTTCCCTCACGCCGCAAACGGTTGATCTGTTTGACCATGAGAAAGACCACGAAGGCCATGATGGTGAAGTCCACGAGGGTATTGATAAAGAGTCCGTAATTGATGGTGGCGGCACCGGCCTTCTTGGCCTCGGCCAGGGTCTCGTAGGTCTTCCCGGAAATATTGATGAACAACGAGGAAAAATCCATCTTGCCGACCAGGAGCCCGACCGGCGGCATGATGATGTCGGTCACCAGCGATTGCACCACCTTGTTGAAAGCCGCGCCGATAATGATGCCGACCGCCAGGTCGATAACACTGCCCTTGAGTGCAAATTCCTTGAACTCTTTCAGCATGTCGTACCTCCTTTATGCAGTGGATTGAACAGCTTCTTCCCCCTCGCCCTCCGGTCCCGGAACAACGGCGGGAACGAACCAGATGGCGCCGTACTCCCCACTCTGGAAGATGCGGATCAGTTTGAGGCGGCACAATTCCAGAAGGGCCAGAAAGGTGACGATGACCCGTTCCCGGGTCAACTCGTCCTTGACGAGTTCATCGAATTGAAGTGTATCACGATCTTGGAGCAGGGAAAGTATTTCATTGATGCAGTCGGCAATACTCAGGGAATCGCCCGGGGCGACATCATGGAAACTCTCCGCCGGAATGCGCGCCAGAAGGGCCCGGAAAGCGTCCACGAGCTCAAACAGCGACACCTCCAGCGGCCCTTCTTCGGCCCGGGCCGCGGCCAGCGCCGGTTCCGGGCAGGCGCGGGCGAACACCTCACGCCCCAGAAGCGCCCGGGCCCCAATGACCATGCCGGCCTCCTTGTACTGCTGGTACTCCAGCAATCGCCGCACCAGTTCGGCCCGGGGGTCCCCCTCTTCTTCCTCGCCCTCCTCCTCTTCATCCGGCGGCAGCAGCATGCGGGACTTGATATGCAACAGCGTGGAGGCCATCAGCAGAAAATCGCCGGCCACATCCAGGTTGAGCACCTTCATCAATTTGATGTAGTCCAGGTACTGGCGGGTGATGTCCGCAATGGGAATGTCGCAGATATCCACCTCATTCTTGCGGATCAGGTGCAGCAACAGGTCCAGCGGCCCGTCGAACTTGTCGAGATGAACGCTGTAGCCATCGCGGAAGCCGTCGAGCAGCGTGGGGTTTTCCTCCCGGGTCGGATTCATCGGCGGTAGACCGGTTCCAGGGCCACGATCAAATCTTTAGAGCGTCGCGGACTTCGGCCATGACGCTGTCGGACACCTCCGAAGCCCGCCGGCTGCCGTCCACCAGCAGGTCGTTGACAAAATCGGGCTGGCTGGCCAGTTCTGCCCGCCGTGCCCGGCAGGGCGCCAGCCGCTCGTTCATGCACTCGGCCAGGATTCTTTTGCACTCCACGCAGCCGATGGCGGCATTGCGGCAGGCCGGGATGATCTCGTCCAGCTTTTCCTGGGGCACGTAGATGCGGTGAAGGTTGAACGCCACGCAGACGTCGGGGTCGCCGGGGTCGCTTTTTCGGACCCGGGCGGGATCGGTCATCATGGACAGGACCTTTTTGGTGGTGTCCTCGGCCGTGTCGGAAAGGTAGATGGAGTTGCCGTAGGATTTGCTCATCTTGCGGCCATCGAGGCCGAGCAGTTTGGGCGTCTCGGTCAAAAGCGCCTCGGGCTCGGGAAAGACGTTGCCGTACAGATAGTTGAAGCGTCGTGCAATCTCGCGGGTGATCTCCAAGTGCGGCAGCTGATCGTGCCCCACCGGCACCCGGGTGGCCTTGTAGAGGATGATGTCGGCCGCCATAAGCACCGGATAGCCCAGGAAGCCGAAGGTGGAAAGGTCCTTGGCCTCCAGGTTGTCCAGCATCTCCTTGTAGGTCGGGTTACGCTCCAGCCAGGAGACCGGCGTGATCATGGACAGGATCAGGTTCAGCTCGGAGTGGTGCGGCACCAGGCTTTGGCGGAACACGACGCTCTTGGCCGGGTCGAGGCCGAAGCCGACCCAATCCAGCACCATCTCGTGGATGCTGTCGCGGATACCGGCGGTGTCGGCGTATTCCGTGGTCAACGAGTGCCAATCCGCCACAAAGAAGAAACAGTCGAAAGAGTCCTGGATCTTGACCCAGTTCTCCAATACGCCGTGATAATGGCCGATGTGCAGTTTCCCGGTCGGCCGCATGCCGCTGACAATACGCTGCTGTGTACCCATTTTCGTGCTCCCAGAAGTTATAGTGTGGAAACCATGAGCTTCCGGTCCGGCACGGTTGTCGCGGCATTATGCGGAAGCATAACGCCGCGGCGTCACTCAAAAGGTCCTGAGTAGTGCAGGCCCGGAATAAAAAGGCAGTTTCCCGTAATCTAACGCATCATGAGCCGTGTGACGCCCAACACCAAGCCGCTCTGGGGTCCGGCCAGCACATGGACCCCCACGTTGAGAATAGGCGAAATGACATAGGAAAAGACATTCGTAAAAAATACCAGGACGATGATGATCACCATCCCATACGGCTCGATGCGAGCCCATGCCGCCGCCTGGCGATAGGGGAGAAGCCCGACCAGCACCCTGCCGCCGTCGAGCGGCGGCACCGGGATCATGTTGAAGATCGCCAGCAGCAGATTGATGTAGACCGAGAAAGCCAACATGAGGGCAACCGGCTCAACCAGCATGGAGAGGGGCGACCCCTGCGGAACCATCGAGTTATCGACGGCCACTACCCCCCGCAGCATAAAGGCGGAAACGGTCGCCAGAACGAGATTGGTTATGGGCCCGGCCGCCGCCACCCAGATCATGTCCCGCTTGGGGTTGCGCAGATTGGAAAAGGTCACCGGGACCGGCTTGGCCCAACCGATGCCGATGAAGAAGATCATCAGGGTGCCGATGATATCGATATGCTTGAACGGGTTGAGAGTCAGCCGGCCGAGCATGCGCGCCGTAGGGTCGCCGTAACGCCATGCGACGAAACCGTGGGATACCTCGTGGCAGACGATGGCCAGCATGCCCGGCACGAGCATGACGGAGAGCTTGAAGAGGAAATTTTCCATGAACATCCTTTTAAACTTGATAAACCGTCTGTCTTTCTAACAGAGTGGCCGGGTAAAGTCAATTGGAGCAAAAAATGGAAAAGGCGGGAAAATCCCGCCACAAACCGCCGTCGCCCCCGCCTCCCGTCCCACGTCTCGGTTCAGGTCGCTGTTTTTTCGACGCAACTGGGCCCCACCGGCAACTCGATCCTGAACTCGGCGCCGCCCTGCGCGTTTGCCGCCGTCAGTCTGCCGGCCATGTTTTTTTCAATGATCATCTTCGACATGAACAGACCGATGCCGGTGCCCTGGTCCGGGCTCTTCGTGGTAAAGTACGGGTCGAAAATCCTGCTGCGGATGTCTTCGCCGATGCCGCCGCCGTTATCATGCACCGTGACGACCGAACGATCGTTATCCCGAAAGGCCCGGATGACGATCCGGGGGTCTTCGACCCTTCTCTCCTGCAGGACATCCTTGGCGTTGCTGACGATATTGAGCAGGACCTGGGCGTATTCGTTCTTGTAGCCGAAGGCCGTGACATCTTCTTCGAGGTGCAGTTCCACCGTAATGCCGCCATGCTTCAAGGCTGCGGAGATGAGCCCGACAGCCAGGTGCACGGCCTTGGCGACGGAGAACAGGCGTTTGTCCTTATCCTGCCGGAAGAAGTTGCGGAAGTCGTCGATGGTGGCGGACATGTGGTGGATGATCTGCATGGCGCCGGCAACTTCCCGGTCGAACTCCTCCCCGGTGAGTTCCCCCGATTGGTGGGCGATGTGCAGATTCTGTACGATGAGCCCCACGTTGTTGAGCGGCTGGCGCCATTGGTGGGCGATGTTGTTGACCATCTCTCCCATGGCCGCCAGGCGGCTCTGCTGGAACAGCATCTGGTCCCTCTGGCGGAGCTCGACGACGGTTTCCGCCACCCGTTTTTCAAGGGACTGGTTGAGTTCTTCAAGCTGGAGGCTTTTTTGCGAGAGCGTGTCCTGTGCCCGCTTCCGCTCCGTGATGTCGTGGACGATCGCCCACATGGCGAACGGGTTTCCCCGGTCGTCGCGAATGAGTTGGGTCCGCAGCTCTACGGGAAAGACCGAACCGTCTTTCCGCCGGTACTCCTTTTCATACACATCGGAATACCCGCGGGGGATAACCTGTTCCACGACGATTCTCCGCTCCATGGCATGCCATTTTTCGGGCGTGAGATCCTCGTAGGTCCTGGTGCGCAGTTCTTCCGCCCCGTATCCGAGCATGGCGCGAAAGACCTCATTGTATTGCAGAATTCCGCCGTCCATGTCGACGCTGGCAAAGGCGTCCATCATCCCCTCGTAGAGAAGGCTGAAGAGCATGTCCCTGTTTTTTATCGTCTCTTTCAGCCGTCTGGATTCCAGGAGGTAGCGGCTGATAAGTTGGTACAGGAGGGCGCCGGTAATGACGACGAAGAAAAAGCCTTTAAAAACGGAGAGATGCACCCATGTGCCGGGATCGGTGATGACGAGGCTCAGGGCCGTGTCGGAGAAATAGATCCACAGGCAGCTGAAAATCCCATAGATTGCGATGATTTTGAGCAGGTCGCGGCGATCCGCTTTTTCGAGAACCCTTTTCATGACGCCACCTTGCCGGCGTACACCACCCAGAGGACTTGACGTTAAATTAAAAAATTTTATTATGTTGTCACAGTATACCAAATAAAGCTGACCTGTCCATGTTTAGCTGCAAACAAACTAAGCGCAACAATACTTTTCATTGGCAAATATGGCCAAAATATGCTGGTATGCAGGGAATACAAAGAAGAAGAGGAGGCATGGGTGAAATGACTAAGCAGCCAAAGGATAAGGGCATCATTCCGTGCAAACGGATTGCTCTTGTCGCACATGACAATAAAAAGCATGATCTCATCGAATGGGCTCTATTTAACAGGGACTTGCTGGCTCAGCACAAACTGTGCGCCACGGGGACTACGGGCACACTGTTGGAGGAAGCGCTCCGTATCCCTATCACCAAGTATCAAAGTGGCCCTCTTGGCGGCGACTTGCAGATCGGTGCCAAAATTGCCGAAGGCGAAATCGATTTGATCATTTTTTTCTGGGACCCGCTGGAACCACAACCTCACGACCCGGATGTGAAGGCGCTCCTGCGGATTGCGGTTGTCTGGAACATTCCCGTGGCATGCAACCGCACCACGGCCGATTTGGTTATTTCATCGCCCCTCATGTCGTCGGGCTATAAACGGACCATCCCCGACTTCAAGGAGTACCGGGACCGTTTCCATAATTCACCGGGAATTTGAACAACCACTTCTTGCCCGCAAAAAAGCGGGTCATGTGTACCTCTATACATGACCCGCCTGTATTTCTATGCTGCACAAGGGAAGAAACGTATCAGACCCTCACAACCGGCGCCTGTCGATGACGCGATTGGCCTTCCCCTCGTTGCGCGGCAGGCTGTTGGGTTCGACCAGTTTGACGGCGACCCCCACACCCAGCACCGTGTCGATCTTCTTCTCGACCATCTCCAGAAAGGCCCGCTGCTTTTTCATCTCGTCGAAGAAGATATGCTCCGTGACCTCGATGCTGACCTCAAGGGTATCCATGGCACCCTTACGGTCAACCACCAGTTGGTAATGGGGCTCGCACCCCTCGATGGCCACCAGCACCTCTTCGATCTGCGACGGAAAGACGTTGACCCCCTTGATGATCAGCATGTCGTCGGAACGGCCCATGGTCTTCTTCATGCGCACCATGGTCCGGCCGCATTCGCAGACGTCATAGTCGAGGCTGGTGATGTCCCGCGTCCGGTAGCGGATCATGGGAAAGGCCTCCTTGCTGATGGTCGTCAGTACCAGTTCGCCCACGCTTCCCGGCGGCAGCACTTCGCAGGTCTCGGGGTCGATGATTTCCGGGATGAAGGAGTCCTCGAAGATGTGCATGCCGCATTTGCAGCGGCATTCCCCCGCGACGCCGGGGCCGATGACCTCCGACAGGCCATAATTGTCCGTGGCGCTTAGGTGGAGGCGCGACTCGATCTCCCGGCGCATGGCTTCGGACCAGGGCTCGCCGCCGAACAGCCCCACCTTGAGGGACAAGGTCTTGGGATCGATGCCCATCTTTTCCATGCGGTCGGCGATATTGACGGCATAGCTGGGCGTGCAGACCAGAACCGTGCTTTTGTAATCCTGCATGATCATGATCTGCTTGTCGGTGTTGCCGCCGCTCATGGGGATAACGGCGGCCCCGATGGTTTCCGAACCGTAGTGCAGGCCGAAGGCCCCGGTGAACAGGCCGTAGCCGAAGGCAATCTGTACCACGTCGTCCGGGGTGACGCCGGCCGCGGTCATGAAGCGGGCCACAAGGTTCGACCAGATCTTGAGATCGTTCTTGGTATATCCCACCACCGTCGGCTTGCCGGTGGTGCCCGACGACGAATGGATGCGGACCACTTCCCTGAGCGGCACGGCAAACATCCCGTAGGGGTAATTGAGCCGCAGATCCTCCTTGGTGGTAAAGGGGAGCTTTGCCAAATCCGCCAGGGAGGTGATGTCCTCGGGGACGATGCCCCGTTCGTTGAACTTCGTCCGGTAGCAGGTTACGTTCTTATAGGCGCGGTTCAGGGTCGCCTGGAGCCGTTCGAGCTGGAGTTGTTCGATCTCGTCCCGAGGCATGCATTCATGCTGGGGGTCCCAAATAATGTTCTGCATCACAACCTCATAACAGTTTGATTTCAGGCCAGGGCCGCATCCACAAGCTGCTTGATCCTGGCAATGCCCTCTTCCACCGGCAGCAGCAGCACCTCGCCGGTTTTGCGGATCTTGACCTCGACCTTCCCTTCGGCCAGCCCCTTGCTGCCGACCACGATGCGCAACGGGATGCCGATCAGGTCGTTATCCTTGAATTTGACGCCAGGCCGCTCGTCGCGGTCGTCGAACAGCGTCTCCACCCCCAACTGCTGCAGTTTGGAGTAGATTTCTTCGGCTGCGGTCATGACGCCGCTATCCTTGGCGTTGAGGGCCACGACGGAGCAGTGGAAAGGTGCCAGGGGCAGCGGGAAGATAATGCCGTTCTCGTCGTGGTTCTGTTCGATGGCCGCGGCCACCGTCCTGCCGATGCCGATGCCGTAGCATCCCATGAAGATGACCTGTTCCTTGCCGTCCGCATCCAGGTAGGTGGCATTGAGCGCGGTGGAATACTTGGTCCCGAGTTTGAAGACATGCCCCACCTCGATGCCACGCCACATCTCCAGTTTTCCCTCCTGGCAGCGGGGACAGGCATCGCCGGCCACAACCATGCGGATATCGGCAAAGCGCTCGACCGAGAAATCCCGTCCCAGGTTGGCACCCGTGAAATGCATATCCTTTTCGTTGGCGCCCATGACCACATTGACCATGCCCTCGATGGCCAGGTCCGCGATGACCGGTACCTTCTCCTTGAGTCCCAGCGGGCCGAGGAAGCCGATGGGCGATCCGGTGATGCGCAGGATTGCCTCTTCGGTCGCCATTTCGATCTCGTCCCAGCCCAGGCTGTTCTTGAGTTTGATCTCGTTCAGCTCATGGTCTCCCCGCAACAGCGCCATGACGAACTCGCCGCTGCCCGAGGCGTACACGAGGGTCTTGACCGTCCTGTCGGCGGCAAGCTTCAGGAAGGCCGCCACATCGGCAATGGTTTTCATGTCCGGCGTCGGGATCTTCTCCAACGGCAGGAGTTCCTGGGCCGCCCCCGGGGGCAGCGGCCGCGCCTCGGCCTTTTCCACGTTGGCGGCATAACGGCAGGAGTTGCAGGAGGCGATAGCATCCTCGCCCGAATCCGCCAGAACCATGAACTCATGGGAGAACGAACCGCCAATGGTGCCCGAATCCGCCTCAACGGCACGGAAATTCAGCCCGCAGCGCTCGAAGATGCGCACATAGGCCTGATACATGCGGTCGTAGGACTCGTCCGCGGCGTTGCTGTCCACGTCGAACGAATAGGCGTCCTTCATGATGAATTCGCGACCCCGCATGAGGCCGAAACGGGGACGGATCTCGTCGCGGAACTTGGTCTGGATCTGGTAGAAGTTGATCGGCATCTGCCGATAGCTCTTGATCTCGCGGCGGATCATGTCGGTGATGACCTCTTCATGGGTCGGCCCCATGCAGAACTCCCCATCCTTGCGATCCTTGAAACGCAAGAGCTCCTTGCCGTAAAAGGTCCAGCGCCCCGACTCCTGCCACAACTCGGCCGGCTGGACGCTCGGCATGAGCATCTCTATGGCCCCGGCCCGGTTCATCTCCTCCCGGACGATGTTCTCGAACTTGCGGATGGAGCGCAACCCCATGGGGAGGTAATTATAGATGCCGGCCGCCAGTTTGCGGATCATGCCGGCGCGCAGCATCAATTGGTGCGATACGACCTCGGCGTCGGAGGGGGTTTCCTTGACAGTAGGAATGAAATAACGGGAATAGAGCATTGTCACCTCAGAGGATGGTATAGTACATTTTTACTTCCAAAACGCCAAAGGCGGTCTCTCACAAAGCTCACAGATGCACAGAGAAAAAGACAAGAAAAACCGTTATGAATTTTGGTTTACTCTCAAAAACGCCTGCTTATTCTTGGTATTCCGATTTTCTCCGTGCCTCTGTGAGCTTGAGCGAACAAATAGTGAGCGGGTGAGAGAACGGTTCAGATTTTCAGAGTTTATCGATCTCTTCGAGCAGGGCGTCGGCCAACTTGTCTTCCGGCACCTTGCGGACGATCTCGCCGTTACGGAACAAGAGCCCCTCCCCTTTTCCACCGGCAATACCCACATCCGCCTCGCGGGCCTCTCCGGGGCCGTTGACGGCGCACCCCATGACTGCGACCGTAATCCGTTTGTCCACCCCCTGGAGCCGGCGTTCCACCTCTTCGGCAACCTTGATCAGGTTGATCTGGCAGCGGCCGCAGGTGGGGCAGGAAACAAAGTTGACGCCGCGCTGGCGCAAGCCGAGGCTCTTCAGGATCTCGTACCCCACCCTGACCTCGTCCAACGGGTCGCCGGTCAGGGAAACCCGCATGGTGTCGCCGATGCCGTCGGCCAGCAGGATGCCGAGACCGACCGAGGACTTGACCGTTCCGGAAAAGATGGTCCCGGCCTCGGTGATGCCGATGTGCAGGGGGTAGTCCACCCGTTCCGAGAGCAGCCGATAGGCGGAAACCGTTTTCATCACATCAGACGCCTTGAGGGATATCTTGATCTCCTGATAGCCCAGCTCCTCCAGAATACGCACATGGCCAAGGGCGGATTCCACCATGGCCTCGGCCGTGGGATGACCGAAGCGTTCCAGCAATTCCTTTTCGAGAGAACCGGCATTGACGCCGATGCGGATGGGCACCTGACGCTCAGCCGCCGCCTTGACCACCTCACCCACCTTCCACTTGTCGCCGATATTGCCCGGATTGAGCCGCAGCCCGTCTATGCCCCCTTCAAGGACCTGGAGAGCCAGCTTGTAATCGAAATGGATATCCGCGATAACCGGGATGGGACTTTCATGCTTGATCCTGCCCAATGCCACGGCGGCATCCATGTCCGGCACGGCGCAGCGGATGATCTCGCAGCCGCCGGCAGCCAGTGCGGCAATCTGGGCCAGGGTGGCGGAGACGTCCCGGGTATCGGTGGAACACATGGACTGGACCGCGCAGGGGGCGCCGCCACCCACGGGGACCGATCCGACTCGTATCTGTCTGGTTAGCTTTTTCATAACTTGGCATACTAGCCAAAGAGCGGGAACAAAGTCAAGGAAGTCGAGAGAATCAGGCGCTACTGCTCCCACATTCAATAAAAAGGACCCGTCGGTTGTCCGACGGGTCCTGACAGGAAAAGTAACGGTCCCTTTCCTATTTCAGCCGGTTGGCATAGAGCGGGAACCGCTTCATCATGGCGTTGACCTGCACCTTGATGGCCGCCAGCTTCTCATCGTTGCCGATACTGGCCACGGCGTCGGCGATAAAGGTGGCTACCTGTTCCATTTCCGCTTCCTTCAGGCCGTGGGACGTGGCTGCCGGTGTCCCGATCCGGATACCGGAGGTGACGAACGGGGAGCGGGTTTCAAAAGGAACGGTGTTCTTGTTGACCGTGATCCCGGCCTTGTCCAGGGCCTCCTCGGCCGCCTTGCCGGTGGTCTCGGTGCCGGAGAAATCAACCAGCATCAGGTGATTGTCGGTGCCGCCGCTGGTCAGTTTGAAGCCCTTGTTCACCAGGGCCTGGGCCAGGGCCTGGGCGTTCTTCACGATTTGCTGCTGATAGACTTTGAACTCCGGTTGGAGCGCTTCCTTGAAAGCCACCGCCTTGGCGGCGATGACGTGCATCAGCGGGCCGCCCTGGATACCGGGGAAGATCTGGGAATTCAGCCCCTTGGCAAGTTCCCCGCGGCAGAGGATCATGCCGCCGCGCGGGCCGCGCAGGGTCTTGTGGGTGGTGGTGGTCACGTACTCCGCATAGGGGACCGGGCTGGGATGCACCCCGGCCGCCACCAGGCCGGCGAAATGGGCCATATCCACCATGACCACCGCCCCCACCTTGTCGGCAATGGCGCGGAAGGCGGGAAAATCGATGATGCGGGGATAGGCGCTGGCGCCGACCACGATCATTTTCGGCTTGTGCTGTTCGGCCAGGCGCTCCACCTCGGCGTAATCGATGGTCTGGGTTTCGGGGGAAACGCCGTAGGGTACGATATTGAACAGTTTCCCGGAGAAGTTGACCGGGCTGCCGTGGGTCAGATGGCCGCCGTGGGACAGGTTCATGCCCAGGATGGTATCGCCCGGCTTGCAGGCGGCAAAATAGACCGCCATATTGGCCTGGGAGCCCGAGTGGGGCTGGACGTTGGCATGCTCGGCACCGAACAGTTCCTTGGCGCGCTCGATCGCCAGGTTCTCGACCACATCCACCTGGTCGCAGCCGCCATAGTAGCGCTTGCCCGGATAGCCCTCGGCGTATTTGTTGGTCAGGATGCTTCCCTGGGCCTCAAGTACCGCCTCGGAGACGAAATTTTCCGAAGCGATCAGCTCCAGGTTGTACTCCTGGCGTTCGGTCTCGTGACGAATGGCTGCGGCAACCTGGGGGTCAAATTGGTCGAGAATCGACATGGCGTATCTACTCCTTCATGGGATGGATTCAGTCAGCAGGGGGTTGAAAAAGAGGGAGCGGGACTTGAGGTCAAGTCCCGCTGTCGATATTTTTAGTAATCATGCACCCGGGAGGCTCTCAACTGCAACGGTATTTTTGTTCCAATCGGGCGATCTTGTCCAGCCTCTTCTGGTGCCGCCCCCCCTCAAAGGAGGCGTCCAGCCAGGCGGCAACCAACTCCCGGGCGGTGGCTTCGTCGATCACCCTGCCCCCCAGCACCAGAACATTGGCGTCGTTGTGCTCCTTGGACATACGGGCCATGAAGGCATCCGTCACCAGGGCGGCGCGAATGCCGGGCACCTTGTTGGCGGCAATGGAGATACCGATACCGGTCCCACAGACCAGAATGCCGGCATCCGCCTCGCCGTGGGCGACCAGAAGCGCCACCCGTTCGGCAAAATCGGGGTAATCCACCGAGTCCTCTGAATTGGTGCCGGCATCGGCAACCTGGATATCCCTCCCCTGCAGGAAGGGGATAAGGGATTGTTTCAGGCCAAAGCCGCCATGGTCGCTTCCCAGTGCGATTTTCATGTCATACCTTCTTGATGAGCAGCGAGGCGTTGGTACCGCCGAAACCGAAGTTGTTGCTCATGGCGTATTCGATCCTGGCCTCGCACGCGGTGTTGGGCGTGTAATCGAGATCGCATTCCGGGTCCGGTTCTTCGAAGTTGATGGTCGGCGGAATGACGCCCTTCTCCATGGCCAGGCAACTGAACACTGCCTCGATACCGCCGGCGGCGCCCAGAAGGTGGCCGGTCATGGACTTGGTCGAGGAAATCTTCACCGTATGGGCATGGTTGCCGAAGACGCGCTTGATGGCCATGGTTTCGTACAGGTCGTTCATGGGCGTCGAAGTGCCGTGGGCATTGATGTAGCCGACCTGTTCGGGGTTGACCCCGGCATTGTCCAGGGCCATCTTCATGCAGCGCGCGGCGCCCTCGCCATCCGGCGCCGGAGCGGTCAGGTGATAGGCGTCGCCGGTCAGGCCATAGCCCACGACCTCGGCATAGATCTTGGCGCCGCGTTTTTTGGCGGCTTCGTACTCTTCCAGGATCACGATACCGGCGCCTTCGCCCATGACAAAGCCGTCACGATTCTTTTCGAAGGGGCGCGAGGCCGCCTGCGGGTTGTCGTTACGGTCGGAGAGCGCTTTCATGACGGAAAACCCGCCGATGCCGAGCGGCGTCACCGTTGATTCGGTCCCCCCCGCGATCATGGCGTCGGCGTCACCCCGTTTGATGATGTGGTAGGCGTCGCCGATGGAATGGGTGGCCGTGGCGCATGCGGAAACGGAAGAGATATTCGGTCCCTTGGCGCCATACTTTATGGAGATATGGCCAGGGGCGAGGTTGATGATCAGCATCGGGATGAAGAAGGGGGAAATCTTCTTGTAGCCCCCCTCAAGAAGCGCCGTATGGTACTTCTCGATGGTCGGCAGCCCCCCAAGACCGGCCCCGACGAGCACCCCTACCCTCTCGGCGTTCTCCTCCGTGATGGCCAGACCGGAGTCCTCCATGGCGAAGTGAGAAGCTGCCAACGCATACTGAATAAAGAGATCCATCTTCTTGATCTCTTTCTTTTCAATGAAATCCTCGGGGTTGAAATCCTTGACCTCACCGGCAATGCGCACCGGCATGGCCGAGGCGTCAAAGCGGGTAATCAGGTCGATACCGGAACGGCCGTTGATAAGCGCATCCCAGTTTTTCGCGTTGCCGCATCCAAGAGGAGAAACGACCCCAACACCGGTAATTACGACTCTTCTCATAATTGTATGCTCCTGGTAGATAATGACGGGGTGGAACCGGATAAACAAAAAGAGGGGAGTCTCTCCCCTCCCCTGTTTCGTAATCGGTCGTCCGTATTAGCTGTGCTCGGTAATGTAGTCGATGGCGTCCTGAACGGACTGGATCTTTTCGGCGTCCTCATCGGGAATCTCGATGTCGAATTCCTCTTCAAGGGCCATGACCAGTTCGACGGTATCCAGGGAATCGGCGCCAAGGTCATCCATGAAGGAGGCTTCGGGAACCACCTGAACCTCTTCCACACCCAGCTGCTCTGCAACTATTTCCTTTACTCGCTTTGCAATGTCAGACATCTTTCACCTCCGTGTTGTAGTAACCCGTAACAGGTCGTAGTCGATTTGAGCTACAGCTTCTTAACAATGAACGAATCAAAAGTCAAAGATTTATTTGTTGCCTACATGTACATCCCGCCATTGACGGAAAGCACGTGTCCGGTGATGTAGCCCGATGCCTCGCTGGCGAGAAATACCACCGCATTGGCGATATCGTCGGCGCTGCCCAGGCGCTCCAGGGGGATCTGAGCGGTCAGTTCGGCCCGCACCTTGTCCGAGAGGGCATCGGTCATGGCGGTGGCGATGAAACCGGGGGCAACGGCGTTGACCGTAATGCTGCGTTTGGCCAACTCCCGGGCATTGGACTTGGTCAGCCCGATCAGGCCGGCCTTGCTGGCACAGTAGTTGGCCTGACCCGCATTGCCCATCTGGCCGACCACCGATGCGATATTGATGATCCGGCCGTAACGCTGCTTGGTCATGACTTTGGAAACGGCACGGGTGCACAGGAACGCCCCCTTCAGGTTGACCGTAAGCACGGCATCCCAATCCTCTTCCTTCATGCGCACGAGAAGGCCGTCACGGGTAATGCCGGCGTTGTTCACCAGGATATCGACCCGTCCAAAAGCCTCCATGGCGGCATCGATCATCCGTTCCGCATCCTCAGGGACGGTGACGTTCCCCACAACCCCCAAAGCTTTCCCGCCGGCAGCCTTCAATTCGGCAACAATGGCGTCGGTTGCGGCCTGGTCCATGTCGACGGCAACGATCGTAGCTCCTTGTGCGGCCAGGGCCAGGGCGATGCTCCGGCCTATCCCACGGGATGCGCCCGTGATGACAGCTATTCTATCCTTTGGCATTAGCTACTCCTTTCTTCTTTCAGCAGCGCATGGCGCTGAAGTGAGTACATATATCTATCTATTTGTCGGCAAACGTAGCCTTCAGGTCGGCTTCGGCAACCAGTTTGCCGGCCACCTGCACCTTGCCGGTAAAATTCCATATGCCCCGTTTGCAGCCGACAGCCTCGAGTTCGAGGCGGAGCTGGTCGCCGGGAACGACCGGCTTGCGGAACCGGGCGTTGTCGATACCCACAAAATAGGTGACCTTGGAGCGGACGCTTTCGTCCGACGAGACATAGGCCAGGATCGCGGCAACCTGGGCCATGGCCTCGATGAGCAGCACCCCCGGCATGACCGGGTGTCCGGGAAAGTGCCCCTGGAAGAACGGCTCGTTGATGGTGACATTCTTGATGCCGACGATGCGCTTGCCCGTTTCCACCTCTTCAATGCGATCCACCAGCAAAAACGGATAACGATGCGGCAAGACCTTCATGATCTCGTTGATATCGAGCATAGCTTCTCCCTGCGTGATTACGGCTAAGCCGATTCCAGATCAAGGCGCTCTCTCGTCTTCGGCTCCCCGACGCACGACTCCGTACACCTTCGTCGCCTCAAGCCTCACCGCCTTGATTTTGAAATCGGTACTACGCGGTCAGCGCCTTCAGGCCGGCACTATCCTCGATATTTGCCGTTTCCACCTCTTTGGAAATCCGCTTCACCAGACCCGACAGCACCTTGCCGGGACCGATCTCCACAAACCGCGTGACCCCCTGCTCCACCATGCCCGTTACCGACTGCTGCCACAGCACCGGAGCGCAGACCTGGGTTACCAGGAGCTCCTTTACGCGGCCATTGTCGGCATTCGGCGCGGCATCGGCATTGGCGACCACCGGGAGGCTCATCTGATTGGCCGCAACCGCCTCCAGTACCCCGGCGAGCCGCTCGGCAGCCGGTTTCATGAGGGGGCAATGGAACGGGGCGCTGACCGGCAGCAGCATGGTCTTCCGGAAGCCGCGCCCTTTGGCGATCTCGATGGCGCGCCCCACGGCGCTGCTGTGGCCTGCGATCACGATCTGGCCGGGCGAATTGAAGTTGGCCGGCGCCACGACCTCTCCCTGAGCCGCCTCACGGCAGATATCCTCAAGCACGTCCCGTTCGATGCCCAGCATGGCGGCCATGGAACCGGTGCCGACCGGTACCGCTTCCTGCATGAAGGTGCCCCGTGCCCGGACGGTCCTGACGGCATCGGCAAAGCCAAGCGCCCCGGAACAGACCAGGGCCGAATACTCGCCCAGGGAGTGTCCGGCCAGATAGTCGGCATGGAGCCCGGTTTCCTGCTCGACCGCCCGCAGGATAGCGATGCTGGTGGTCAGGATGGCGGGCTGGGTTGTGGCGGTCAATTTCAGTTCGTCTTCGCTGCCGGCAAAGCAGGTGGCGGACAACTTCATGCCAAGGGCATCGTCAGCCTCTTCAAAGGTCCGGCGGGCAACCGGAAAGGCCTCGGCCAGTTCCTTGCCCATCCCCGGGTATTGGGAACCCTGTCCGGGGAATATGAAAGCGGTTTTACTCATGAGAGACACCTTTCAATGAATAAAAATATCCTTTGGTTCCGTGTCTGATCCAAATTCGGGGGAAGCAGGCTACCAGCGTACCAGGGCGGAACCGTAGGTAAACCCTCCGCCAAAGGCATCCATCAGGATGATGTCGCCAGCCTTGATGGCGCCGGAGCGGTTTGCCTCGTCGAGGGCGATCGGAATCGATGCGGCCGACGTGTTGCCGTAGTTGTGAAGATTCACAAATACCCGCTCCTCAGGTAGCCCCAGGCGTTTGGCGGTTGCGTCGATGATGCGGCGATTGGCCTGGTGGGGAATGAACAGCGATATATCGGAAGGCGACATGCCGTTTGCCGCAAGGGCGGCGGAGGCGGCCTCTTCCATGGCCCGCACGGCATGCTTGAAGACGTCGTTCCCCTCCATGCGGATATAATAGAGGCGCTCGTCAATGGTGCGCGGATTGAAAGCCGGGTTCCTGCTCCCGGCGCCGGGCAGATAGAGCTGGTCCCAGTGGGAACCGTCACTGAATATGTGGGTGGAGAGGATGCCGTTCCCGTCCGCGCAGGCCTCCACCACTGCGGCCCCGGCCCCGTCTCCAAAAAGGATGCAGGTGTTCCGGTCGGTCCAATCGACCACGCGCGACAGGACCTCGGCTCCGATGACCAGGGCCTTCTTTGCCATGCCGGCGCGAATATGGGTCGTGGCGATGGACAAGCCGTACAGAAAGCCGGAGCAGGCGGCAGAGAGGTCGAACGCTGCCGCTTTATGCGCCCCAAGCTCCTTTTGCAGGATGCAGGCGGTTGCCGGAAAGGGAAAATCGGGGGTGACGGTGCCGAGAATGATCAGGTCGAGCTCATCGGCGCCAATCCCGGACATGGCAAGGGCGCGTCTGCCGGCTTCGGCGGCAAAGGTAGAGGTGTATTCGCCCTCGACGGCGATACGGCGCTCCCTGATGCCGGTTCGGGTGGTGATCCACTCGTCACTGGTTTCGACCATCTGTTCCAGGTCGTGATTGGTAAGGACTTTATCCGGCAGAGAGGAACCGGTTCCGGTGATCCGGGCTCCCGACATGGCATGCTCCTTCATGCGGCCGCCTGGTTTTTCAGGCCGTCGCGCTGCGTGTTGACCATGCTGTTTTCCGACAGTTTCTCCGCCACCCGCTCGGTGACGCCGCTTTTGGCGTAGTCATGGGCAAAGCGTACGGCATTTTTGATCGCCTTGATATTGGAACCACCATGGCAGATCATGCCCACGCCATTGATGCCCAGGAGGGGGGCACCGCCGTATTCGGCATAGTCGACGATCTTCTTGAAACGACGGAATGCGCCGTGCACGAAGAGATATCCGAGTTTCGACACCCAGCTCTTGACGATCTCTTCCTTCAGCATCCTGGCGGCCGCTTCCGCAAGTCCCTCGGACAGCTTGAGCACCACGTTTCCCACAAAACCGTCGCAAACGACCACTTCCACCGTGCCCTTGAAGATGTCGCGCCCCTCTACATAGCCGGCGTAGTTGAGCGACGTTTCCCTCAGGATGGCGTTGGTTTCACGGGTCAGTTCATTGCCCTTGGAATCCTCCTCGCCGTTGGACAAAAGACCGACGGCCGGGTTGGTAATCCCCATGGCATAGTGGGCGTAGACCTCACCCATGATGGCAAACTGGGCCAGGTGCTGCGGCTTGCAATCCACGTTGCCCCCCACATCCAGCACGAGGGTCTGCCCCTTGAGGGTGGGGAATATCTGGGCGATGGCTGGGCGCTCGATACCGTTGATGCGCCTGAGCACGAACATGCCCGCCGCCATGGTGGCGCCGGAGTTTCCGGCACTGACTGCGGCGCAGGCCTTCCCTTCCTTGACGAGTTCGAACGCCAGGCGTACGGAAGAGTTTTTCTTCTTGCGCACCGCATCAGAGGCGGAGTCGTGCATCCCGACAACTTCACTGGCGTGGAAGATATCGATATCCAGGCCATTTGTCTGATGTTTGGTCAACTCGGCCTCAAGCCTGGCACGATCACCCACCAGGGTTATGGCTATGCCGAATTCACGGCACGCGGCAACGGCTCCGGCGACTTCCACGGATGGGGCGTTATCCCCTCCCATTGCGTCAACGGCAACTCTCATCATTCCCGGTAGTAACACGGACGGCAGCGCTTACTGAGCCGAAGAAAGATCGATGACTTCTTTGCCCTTGTACGTGCCACACGTCGGACATGCGCGGTGGGGAAGCTTGGGAGATTTGCACTGGGGGCAGGACGAAACCGACTGTGACGTCAGGAAATCGTGAGCCCTTCTCATATTTTTCCGGGATTTGGAGGTTTTCTTCTTGGGTACTGCCATAGCGACTCTCCTTTTTTCGGTGGAACGGCACCGCCGTCACCTTGATGATTATCGGGAAACCTTGAAATCCTTCAAGGCGCTGAACTTGAAATTAATTTCATCGCGTCCGCAGGAACAGTCTCCCTGGTTCAGGTCTATCCCGCACGTCGGGCACAACCCTTTGCATGTTTCACTACACAGCGGCTTGAACGGAACCTCCATGGCGACCTGCTCTTCCACCTCATGGGTAAGGTCTATCTCATCGCCGCTGTAGGTGGCCGAGACGAGGTCCTGATCATTCAGCTCGGTCTCCTCTTCGTCGCTTTCCTGGCTCAGTGGGCCTTTGCGGAAAAAGATCGTGAAGCCCGAGGCGATCTCCGTTTCATAGGATGCGAGACACCGGGAGCAGGTAAAGGTTGCCGGCACCGTGACATTACCCGCAATCCGCAGATGGTCATATTCACGCATGGCGCTGATCTGGCCCCTGACAGGGCCGGTGAAGGCGCACGTCCCGTCGGCCTGCATCCCCGAAAGCACCGGAAAGGTGTCGATCGGCTCATCTATCTGTATAGTAAGCGCTTTCTCCTGAATATGGTCAACACTGATTTTCATGCATCAATCCGTATCCGTCGCCCAACAACAGCGCTTAAAATAGAAAGCTAGTTAGTATATGCAACGCGACCGGTTTGTCAAGACAATTACAACCAAGCCGAGTCAGGATGCGCATATTCCGGCGAGGATACGCCTCATGAGCCCCGCGGGCGGCATGGTCCCGGTCCAGATACGAAAGGCCAACTCCCCCTGGGCCGCCAGCATCCCCAGTCCGTTTGCGTGGCGCACCCCCAGCCGCCGGGCCTCGTGGAGCAGCGGCGTGACCGGCGGTGCGTAGACCATGTCGTAGACCACGCCTTCAGGGGGCAGCGCCCCGAGGTCGAGCCCCGCAATGGCTTCGCCGTGCATGCCCAGCGACGTGGTGTTCACCACCAGGTCGGCTTCATGAAGCGATGCCGTCACCCGACCACCGTAGTCCGCAACCACGAGGGCCACATCGGGATAGCGTTCCCCCAGGGCTTCGGTCAGGGCCTCGGCCCGGTCCCGGCTGCGGTTGGCAACGATGATCCGCCGGGCGCCGGCCCGGCAGATGGCGGCTATGGCGCCGCGGGCCGCGCCGCCGGCGCCGATGATGACCACGGTGCGCTGCTCGGGAATAAAGGCACATTCCTCGGCCAGTGCCCTGACCAGGCCGTCGCCGTCGGTATTGTAGCCGATCAGGCGTCCGCCCTCGTTGTTGACGGTATTGACGGCGCCCGCGGCGGCGGCGCTTTCGTCGAGTCCATCAAGATACGGTATGATGGCGGTCTTGTGAGGGATGGTCACGTTCACCCCCCTGACGCCGAGGGCGCCCAGGCCGGCGACAGCCTCGCCCAGGCGTTCCGGCGGCACATCGAACGGAACATAGACGCCATCAAGACCGCCCTCCTGCAGGGCGGCATTCTGCATGGCCGGGGAGAGGGAGTGGCACACGGGATGGCCGATGATACCGTAAACCTTGCAGGAACCGCTCAGAGAGGCAAACACCCCGTCACCTCGCCATGCCGTAGCGCATGAGCACCTGTTGAATATTGGCCTGCAGCTCCGGTGCGATCTGCCCGGCCATTGCCAGCATTCGCATCCCTTCAGCGGAGCGGCCCACACTGAGCAGAAAATCGCCGGCCTCAAGATAGCTGGAAGCATAGATCAGGATTGCCTTGCCGGTGTCCAGGTCGAGGAACGAAATCTTCTCCAGAATGCCACGGTTATTGTAATTTTCCCACACCGAAATATCGGGTAGCCCCACCGGCTCGGAGCTGCGGCGCATACGGTAGACCAGCCCCTTCTGGACCGGAACATATTCATTGAAGGAAACCGAATAGCGGGTCGAAAAGTCAACATACACCGGCCGCACACCGATTTCCTCGGCAATGGCTACACGCAGGCAGGCTTCAGGGTCCAGGCTCTGGACATCCAGCTGTTTCAGGGCGGAGTTCCGGAAAACCCTCGGCATGGAGTCGAGATACCAGCCGAATACCAGATGGGGCGTATGGGGCAGGTCCACATCCTCGCGCATCCGTTCGACCCCTTGCAGGTACCAGAGCGGGAAGGCGCCGCTATCGCCCCAGGTGAACATGATCGTGTTCTGGGGCAGTGACCGCAGGGAATTGGTGGCATAGTCATAGGCGATGTAGTTGTCGTGCTGGTCATTCTCGTAATAGTTCACGGCGCACAAGGATACCGGCAGCATAAAAAACATGACCGTCACCAGGAGATACACCCGCATGTCGTAGCGTTCGGGCAGCCGTGCCCTGCGTAGCGCGAACCCGAGCAGATGAAACAGGCCGATGCCGATCAGCACGGCGCTCAGCAGATAAAGCGGGGTAAAGAATTCCTCGGTCAGAAAGATGGTCTCGTTCGGCGTGTTGAAATAGCCGGCTATGACGGCGAGGAACGTACCAACGCCGGCCAGATAGGCGATGGCCACATCCCTCTGCTTCCGCCAGAGGCATACCAGGGCCAGGATCACCAGAGCCCCGCCCAACCAGGTAAATTCGTGGGGGATGTTGAATGCCTTGATCTGGGCCCACCACAGCGAGGCGTTGCGGGTATGGGGCTCGGCCGGGTACCCCTTGCGCAGGAAATGCCACATGAACTGTCCGTAGGTCTTGGGGTCCCCCCAGTTCAGCAGGGGGTTCTGGGTTGCCCGCAACGGCAGGTAGAGGTGTACGGAAAACCCCAGCAGGGCAAAGGCCGTAGCCAGGATCAACTCCTTGACTCTCAGGATCATGCGCCAGTCGGCCAGCACGATCAGCAAAAACCATGACGGCAACAACAGTACGACCGACTGGTGGGCCGCCATGCTCATCCCAGCCAGGAAGGTGCATGCATAGACATAGGCCGGGCGCTCGCTGCCGTTGCGGTAATGCTCGCGCCATTGCAAAAGCAGGAGGAAAATGACCGCCGTAATGAAGGCGAGCAGGGGATAGGGTTTGTCATGATTGGATTGGAGCCAGAGCCGCGGGGTGACGGCAAAGGCGAGCGCAGCGGCCAACCCTGCCGCCTTGACGGCAAAGCCGGCAAAACGTTCCTGTTCCACAATCCGTTCGTCCTTGAGAATGCGGAGCGTGAGGAGGTAGACGCTCAGGCAGGCCAGGGACGAAGAGAACGCCGTGGCCATATTGATGCGGAAGGCGATATTGCCCAACGGCAGCCAGGTAAAAGGTTTGGTGTACATGAGAAACAGGGGGTACCCGGGCGAATGGGCCGACCCCAGGGCATAGGAGGCGGTCAAAAACTCGCCGCTGTCGAAAAAGGTCACCGAAGGGGCCAGGGTCGCCATGTAGATCCCGAAAGGTATGATGAAAGCCAGGATCGGATACGGATCCACGCATTCCGGGAGAAGCGATCTCCAAAAACCGAATGAGAGTTTTTTCTTCATGAAGCCTCACCAGCCTTTCGAACCGAATCAAGTGATATCCCACCGCTCCAGAGGTGATAAAATCCGGCGATGATAACAGGGAAGAAAGCCGTGCCGTGGATGATCAGAGCGATACTGATCGAGGTGGCATCGGCGATGCCGAAGGCTGAAAGCCCCTTGAAACAGGCATAATGGTAGGTGCCGATAAAGCCGGGAGAAGCCGGCACCATCACGGCAAACACCAACAGCACCAGGATGAACATGGAAGCGGTGATGGGGAGATGAATGCCAAAGCCCCGAAGCGTCATATCCACCGGCAGCACCGCGAACATCCAGATGAAAAACGATGACGCCACAAGGGCCAGGACATGCCCCCCCCGGCTGGACAGCCGGATGCCGGCGATAAACGAGCCCAACAGCGGCACGAGGCGCTCGCTCACCCTGCCGGGGAACGGCTTCAGCAGCCACGCCACCAGTTTAAGGGTCCGCATGGTCTGCCGTTTCAGCAGGTACAGGAACACGAGCACGCCGCAGTAAAGCAGAAACATGGCCACGCCGCCGGCTCTGAGCGCCGTTTCGGCATCGGCCATATTGCCGGGCAGATGCAGGGTGAACAGGGTGGCCAGGAGCATCAGGAGCACCGTAAAGCCGTCGAACAACCGGTCGATTACCAGGGATGCGAACACCGCCGGCGTTTCCATTCCTTCACGCCGGGCCAGGACATAGGCCCGCACAAACTCCCCCAGCCGGGCCGGGAGCAGGTTGTTGGCCATATAGCCGATAATGGTTGCCGGGTAGAGCGACGACAGCGGGATCGATTTCTCGGAGATCAGCAGGTAATGCCAGCGCACCGCCCGCAGAAAATAACTGATAAAGGTGAAGAGCACCGCCAGCGCGATATAGCGGTAATCCACCATCCGCAGGGCGGCACCGAGCTGCCGGAAATCGATCTTCCTCAGCAGCAGCGCCATGAAAAAGACGCTGATCCCGATTCCCAGCCAGAACTTCACGTCAAAAGTGCGTTTCACGTCATTCTCCGATCTGTTCCGGGGAAAACAAGGGCTTGATCAGGCTCTGATCGGCCGCAGCCAGAATGGTTCTGGTGGTGGCCACATCCTGCTGGATAGCCGCGATGAGCGCCGCCGCATCCGGGAATTTCATCACGCCCCTCAGGCGCTGCACAAAGCAGATGGCGATCTCGCGACCGTAGAGCTGACCGGAAAAATCAAGCAAAAATGCCTCGATGGTCCGCACCCCACCCTCGAAGGTCGGGTTGTTGCCGATGTTGCAGGCACCCTGCAGGATGCGGCCATCCACGGCAACCATGACCGCATAGACGCCATCGGGGGCAGCAGTTCGTTGCGGGTCGAGATGTTGGCGGTGGGAAAACCGAGGGTCTGGCCGATCTCCCGGCCATGCACGACCGTACCCGAAATAACGTGATACCTGCCCAGAATACCGGCCGCCGCCGGCATGTCGCCGCGGCCTATGAGGCGGCGCGCCAGGCTGCTGCTGAAGATGGCGCGCCCTTCCCCGACCGGACGTATGTCCTCCAGGGTAAAGCCGCATTCCTTCCCCAGTCGCTCCAGCGTTTTCTGGTTGCCCTGGCGGTCCTTCCCGAAGGCGTAATCATGGCCGATGACGATGTGGCGCATCCCCAGGCCCCCCATGAGGATGTCGCGCACAAATGCCTCGGCCGGCATCCGGGAGAATTCGGGCGTAAAGCTGATCGCCGCCAGGCAATCCACGCCTGTTTCGGCAATGAGGGCCGTCTTCTGGGCAAATGTGGTAATCAGCGCGGGGGCCTTTTCAGGGGCCAGCACCGCCAGCGGGTGCGGCTCGAAGGTAACCACCACCGAGGGGAGGCCCCGGGCGGCGCTCGCTGCCTTCACCTGTCGAAGCAGCTCGACATGCCCACGATGAACTCCGTCAAAATTTCCAATAGTTATAACGGAACTGTCAAAGTTTTTCTTTAAAGCTTCCGAACCGGTCAGTACACGCATACCGCAAACGTCCTATTCGCCATTGAGAAATAAAAACTACCCTATCAGCGCCAGCTCCAGCCGCTGCCCCCAGCGACGCAGCAGCTCTTCCTTGAGAGGCCCATGGCCGTCCGCCGACAGGTCCGGGTCCTGTTCCAACAGTCCGAACGCCGCCTGACGCGCCTGCTCCAGGATGCTCCCGTCGCGAAGGATATTGGCAACCCGAAAATCGGGCATGCCCGATTGACGGATACCGAGAAAATCACCGGGTCCGCGAATCTCCAGATCGGCTTCGGCAATACGAAAACCGTCGTTGGTCGATTCCATGACCCGAAGACGCTTTTCGCCATCCTCGGAGAACTTGCCGGCGGTCAAAAGGATGCAACGGGACCGAGCGCTGCCCCGCCCCACCCGCCCCCGCAACTGGTGCAGTTGGGAAAGCCCGAAACGTTCGGCATGTTCGATGACCATGACCGTGGCATTGGGGACGTCGATTCCCACCTCGATGACCGTGGTGGACACCAGGACGTCCAACTCGCGGGCCTTGAAGGCCCCCATCACGGCCTCCTTCTCGTCCGGCGCCATGCGGCCGTGCAGCAGGCCGATGCGCAGTTCGGGAAACACCGCCCGGCTCAAATGTTCGGCCATCTGGCTGGCCGCCTTGAGGTCCGATTTCTCTGATTCCTCCACCAGAGGGTAGATGATGTACGCCTGCCGCCCCTGGCGCACCTCCTCACGGATCGCGTCATACACCTGCGGACGCCGCGATTCGAAGGCGATTCGCGTCGCCACCGGCGTGCGGCCCGGCGGAAGCTCGTCGATCACCGATAACGACAGATCCCCGAACAGGGTCATGGCCAGGGTGCGGGGGATCGGGGTAGCGGTCATCACCAGGATGTCGGGATTGGTGCCCTTCTTTTTAAGAATGCCGCGCTGCAGAACACCGAAACGGTGTTGTTCGTCAATGACCCCCAACCCCAGGCGGGCGAATTCGACCTTGTCCTGGATGACCGCATGGGTGCCGATGACGATCTGGGCACTGCCTGACGCCACGCGCCCCAAGGCCTCCGACTTGGCCTTGCCCTTCATGCCCGCGGTAATCAGCACGGTTTCGACACCCAATTCGCTGCAAAAACGGTGGATGGTGTGCCAGTGCTGCTCGGCCAGAATCTCGGTCGGAGCCATGATGGCCACCTGATGGCCGTTTTCCACCGCAATCAACGCCGCCATCAATGCAACCAGCGTCTTGCCGCTCCCCACATCCCCCTGCACCAGCCGATGCATGGGATGAGGCGCCATCATGTCCGCCTTGATCTCGGACAGGACCCGGCGCTGGGCGCCGGTCAACTCAAAAGGGAGCATCTTGGCCAGCTGCTTGGTGTAGCGATGGGTCACCTGGAAGGCGATTCCCTCCTCCATGGCCACGCCGCGCTTTTTCAGGGCCAGCCCCAGTTCCCAAAAGAAGAATTCGTCAAAGGCGACGGCCCGGTGCGCCGGCGTGCGCCCCTGGTTGAGCTCGTCCAGTCCGGCCTCGGACGGCGGCAGGTGCAGGTCCCGCACGGATTGCCGCAGGCCGGGCAACAGCAAGGGCTTCAGGATGGCTGCGGGGATCAACTCCTGGAGAGAGCCGAGGAACCCGTCCGCCACCTCCTTCATCACCCGTCGCATGACCTTCTGGCTCAGCCCCTCGGTCAGGGGATACACCGGCACGATCCTGCCGAAGTTGACCGGGTCGGCATCCAGGACCTCCTGGATGTCCCTCCCCTCCTCGAGCCACTCCACGTCCGGGTGGTGCACCTCGCGCTGGTAGCCGAACTGGGAGACCTCGCCGACGAAGACGCCGGTTCGGCCTGGCTTCCAAACCCGTTTCATGAAGGTGGGATTGGCATTGAACCACTTGAACACGATGGAACCGCTGTCATCCGCCACCTGGGCCTCGAAGAAGCGTCTTCCGTTCTTGGTGGCAGCGCTGTCGGCAGACAGCACTTTCCCGGAAAATGCCGCACTGAAACCGGGTTTCAAGCGGGCAATGGGGGTCAGCTCGCGGCGGTCCTCGTAGCGGTGCGGCAACAGGTAGAGGGCATCCTCGACGGTCGTGACCCCCCGCTTTTCCAGCAATTCCGAAAGCTTCGGCCCAACCCCCTTGATGAACTGCATGCGGGTCTGGAGGTTCTTGCGGGCAATGGTTTCCTTCAACGCGGCACCATCCTCGCGGGGGTAAACCTTTCCCGGCTCCGGCGTTTTCCCCGTCTCTTTCACTGCCCCGCAACGGGGCTCCTCCCCTATCCTGCGGAGCACCAGGGCCCCTCCCGCCTCCGGTTCAACGGAAACGGCCCCACCCGGCCCGATACCGAGATGATCGAGCAGTTCAGGAGGGATGGCCAGGGAGTTGTCGGGCGAAAGCGTTATCTTCGGCACGGGACGGCTCTCAATTCCGGGACGGCTCGGGCGGGTTCATGCACCTTTCCGGAAAGGTGTGCGGGACTGACAACGGTTAAGGATGCTGAAGAGCCTGGGCCGATATCCATAATGTGATGGCAACTTTCCAGAATCGCGCTGATGGGTGAAATCAAAGATAACCGTGCATTTATACACTATAGCAGCGCCAAAATCCACATCAAACGGGGCCTGCCACCAGTGGCCGCGGGAGATCACGTGCCCTGTGGGGTCTTGTCGGATATCGGCCGTGCTGCGAGGGGGAATGCCTTTACCGGCGTGTGGACGGCCCCTCGGGACGTCAGACTGCTCTCAAAGAGGACAAACTCCCGGACGTCAGCCGGCGGCAACTCCAGTGCGCGGTTGCCCATAAGAAACGCCTCCACCTCGCGGGGGGCGGGGAGCTTGAGACGGGCCAGGGTGATGTGCGGGGAAAAAGGGCGTTCCTCCTGGGGGATGGCGCAGGCCAGCACCGCTTCGCGCACCAGGGAGACCAGAGCGTCCAGTTTCGGCTGCGGCTCCAGACCGGCCCAGAGTATCCTGGGGCGTCGGCGGTCGGGAAAGCAGCCGGTGCCGCTGAAACGGAGGGTGAACCCGGGCGCCCGGATCGCCGCCAATGCCCCGGTCAACCGCTTGAGCGTGACGCCGTCCACCTCTCCGAGAAACGCCAGGGTCAGATGGATCTGCTCCGCCGGCACCCAACGGCACCCCGACATCCTCATGTCCATTTTTTCCAGTTGCCGCTTGATCTCTGCGGGCAGCTCGATGGCGATAAAGAGCCGCATGGCATCCTCCCGTGCACAACCTCTTTCGTTTTCCTGAATTGTACTCCACTTCCTTCCCAAAACGCAAAAAGCCCAGGGGAAGTCTTCCCCAGGGCTTTTTGCATGGTCGAGCGGGCCGGATCAGGCGATGGCCGCGTTCAGGTCCTTAACCAGCGCCTCCACATCGATGCTGTGGGCATTGGCCCCCTGTTCGAGGCTTTCGTTCTGGGCGCCCATGCAGCCGATGCAGCCCAGATTGTATTTCTGCAACACCGCCACGGCATCGGGATACATGCGCATAACTTCAAAAAAGGTCATATCTTTCGTAATCGTACCGGCCATTGTCGTCTCTCCTCGCAAAAGGGATATACCCCACCCGTTATTCGTACTTGATGTCGATGATCTCGTATTCCTTGGTTCCCGATGGCACCACCACCTTGACGGTATCATCCAGCTTGTGGCCGATCAAAGCCTTGCCAACGGGAGATGTGCACGACATCTTGCCTATCTTGATATCCGCCTCATCCTCGCCGACGATCTTGTAGCAGACCTCTTCCTCGGAGGCGGTGTCGTACAGGGTGACGGTGGAGCCGAACACCACCTTGTCCGGTTTCATGCCGGAAAGGTCCACCACATAGGCCCTAGCCAGTTTGCCGTTCAGTTCCTGAATGCGCCCTTCAATAAAGGCCTGGCGGTTTTTGGCGGCGTCATATTCGGCATTTTCCGAGAGATCGCCGTGACTGCGCGCCTCGGCAATATCCTGAATGACCTTGGGACGTTCCTCGCGGATCAGGCGTTTCAACTCCTCCTGGAGCGCTTCAAAACTCTCTTTTGTCAACGGTATGGAATGGGACATCTACTATCGAGCTCCTAATTACATGATAATGCTGTCACTATCGGCACCAGCACACAAAACAAATCGGCAAAAGGGCATGCCTTAGGCCGCTACTCTTCAAGGTATTCCTGTAGGGTCTTTACGTCCAGATCCTGGGCTTTCAGGGCAAGGATGCTATCCACTGCCGCCTTGGCGCCGGCCACCGTCGTGTAATAGGCAATGCCGTGCATCAGCGACTCGCGACGGATGGAGAAGGAATCGGCCACAGCCTGGGCTCCATGGGTCGTGTTGACCACCAGGCTGATCTCGCCGTTCTTGATGGCGTCAACCACGTGGGGACGCCCTTCCACAACCTTATTGATCCGCCGGACCGGAATCCCTTTTTCTTCCAAAAATGCGGCGGTGCCGCCGGTCGCCCAGATTCCGAAACTGTTCTTATACAACTTTTCAGCTGTGGTTACAACATGTTTCTTGTCGGCGTCCCGCACGCTGATAAAGGCATTGCCGGCCAACGGCATCTTCACATTGGCTCCCAGTTGCGACTTGGCAAAGGCCTTGGCAAAGGTGCCGCCGATGCCCATCACCTCACCGGTGGACTTCATCTCCGGTCCGAGAATCGTGTCCACTCCGGGAAACTTGACAAAGGGGAACACCGCCTCCTTGACCGATATGTGCTTCGGCACGATGTCGCCGTGCACACCCAGTTCCTTGAGGCTCTTACCGGCCATGATCCGGGCCGCTATCTTTGCCAGGGGACGTCCGGTGGCCTTGGAAACGAAGGGTGCGGTGCGCGAAGCCCGGGGATTGACCTCCAGGATGTAGATCTCGCCGTTCCTGACGGCGTACTGCACGTTCATGAGCCCCTTGACGTTCAGTTCCAGGGCCATGAGGACGGTCTGGCGGCGAATCTCGGCCACGGTATCGGCCGAAATGGAGTACGGCGGCAGCGAGCAGGCAGAATCGCCGGAATGAATGCCGGCCTCCTCGATATGCTCCATGATCCCGCCCATCACGACCTCGCTGCCGTCGCAGAGGGCATCCACGTCGATCTCGATGGCCTCGTCCAGGAACTTGTCGATCAGGATGGGGTGCTCGGGCGAGGCCTGAACGGCGGTGGTCATGTAGCGCAGCAGGTTTTCCACATTGTAGACGATCTCCATGGCCCGTCCGCCCAGTACGTAGGATGGCCGCACCACCACCGGATAACCGATGCGGCTGGCCACCTTCTCGGCCTCCTCGAAGGAACGGGCCGTGCCGTTCTCCGGCTGGCGCAGGCCCAGCTTATGGAGCATTTCCTGGAACCGTTCCCGGTCCTCGGCCCGGTCGATGGCATCCGGCGAGGTGCCGATGATCGGCACGCCGGCCCTCTCCAGCGCCACCGCCAGCTTGAGCGGCGTCTGGCCGCCGAACTGCACGATCACGCCCACCGGCTCTTCCTTGGCCACGATCTCCAGTACATCCTCCAGGGTCAACGGCTCGAAGTAGAGCCGGTCCGAGGTGTCGTAGTCCGTAGAGACCGTCTCCGGGTTGCAGTTGACCATGATGGTCTCGTAACCGTCCTCGGCCAGGGCAAAGACGCCGTGCACGCAGCAGTAGTCGAATTCGATCCCCTGGCCGATGCGGTTGGGGCCGCCCCCCAGGATCATGATCTTCTTGCGGTCGGTCGGTTCTGCCTCGCACTCCTCTTCATAGGTCGAGTACAGGTAGGGGGTATAGGCTACGAATTCGGCGGCGCAGGTATCCACCCGCTTATACACCGGACGCACATCCAGGGACCAGCGCAGGCTGCGCAGATCGTCTTCGCCCATTCGCCAGAGCCGCGCCAGGAACTTGTCGGAAAATCCCATCTGCTTGGCTTTGCGAATGATCTGTTTCATCGTTTCGCCACCCGCGTTGTGCGGCTCGACCTGCTTCAGCCGGTCCTCCATCTCGATGATCTGGCGGATATTGTGCAAAAACCAGGGGTCGATGGCGGTGTGTTTGTGGATCTCGGTCACGGTCATGCCGCTGCGCAGGGCGTCGCCCACGTACCAGAGCCGCTCCCAGTTGGGGGTGCGCAGTTTTTCTATCAACAGGTGCTGTTCCTTGACGGTCAGGGCCCGGCGGGTTTCGGCGTCCAGGTCGAACAGGCGCGACTCGAAACCGGAAGAACCGATCTCCAGGGAACGGAGCGCTTTTTGAAACGACTCCTTGAAGGTGCGGCCGATGGCCATCACCTCTCCTACCGACTTCATCTGGGTGGTCAGGACGGCATCGGCGGCCGGGAATTTCTCGAAGGTGAAGCGGGGGATCTTGGTGACCACGTAGTCGATGGTCGGCTCGAAGCAGGCCGGCGTCTCGCGGGTGATGTCGTTGGTGATCTCGTCCAGGGTGTACCCCACCGCCAGCTTGGCGGCGATCTTGGCAATGGGGAAGCCGGTGGCCTTGGAGGCCAGGGCCGACGACCGGGAAACGCGCGGGTTCATCTCGATCACCACCAGGCGGCCGTTCTGGGGGTTGATGCCGAACTGGATGTTGGAGCCGCCGGTATCCACGCCGATCTCGCGGATGATCTTGAGGGCTGCGTCGCGGAGAATCTGGTATTCCTTGTCGGTCAGGGTCTGGGCCGGGGCGACCGTGATGGAGTCACCGGTATGCACCCCCATGGGGTCGAAGTTCTCGATGGAGCAGATGATCACCACGTTGTCGGCCGTGTCGCGCATCACCTCCAGTTCGTATTCCTTCCAGCCGATGACCGACTCCTCAACCAGAATCTCGTCGGTGGGCGACGCCTCAATGCCTGCCAGGGCCATCTTTTCGTATTCTTCCATGTTGTAGGCAATGCCGCCGCCGGTGCCGCCCAGGGTGAACGAAGGGCGGATAATGGCCGGAAACCCGACCGCCTTGACGACCTCCATGGCCTCCTGGTAGTTATGGGCCAGGCCCGAGGCCGGAACGGCCAAACCGATCTTCTCCATTGCCTGCTTGAATAAAGTGCGGTCCTCGGCCTTCTTGATGGCCGGCAGTTTGGCGCCGATCAATTCCACGCCGAATTTGTCCAGTACCCCGGATTCGGCCACCGCCACGGCGGTGTTCAGCGCCGTCTGGCCGCCCAGAGTGGGCAGCACGGCATCGGGCCGCTCCCGCTCGATGATCTTGGCCAGTATTTCGGGCGTTACCGGTTCGATGTAGGTGCGGTCGGCAAAATCCGGATCGGTCATGATGGTGGCCGGGTTGCTGTTCAAGAGCACCACCTCGAACCCCTCCTCCTTCAACGCCTTGCAGGCCTGGGTGCCGGAGTAGTCGAATTCGCAGGCCTGACCGATGACGATCGGGCCGGCTCCGATGATGAGAATCTTTTTGATGTCGGTACGTTTCGGCATATATGCGTGACTCCTTCTCGTGATTAGCGAAATATGAAAAAAACAGCTCCAGCCAGACAGAAACCGGCCCAGAGGTAGTTCCAGGTCAGGGTGGTGCCCATGTACAGTACGGCAAAGGGGACGAAGACCGACAGGGTGATGACCTCCTGCAGGATCTTCAGCTGCGCCAGGGAAAATCGCCCGTAACCGATGCGGTTGGCCGGCACCTGGATCAGATATTCAAAGAATGCGATCCCCCAGGAAACCGCTACGGCGATCAGCCAGTGCCGGGTACGCAGATTCCTCAAGTGGGCGTACCAGGCAAACGTCATGAAAATATTGGATAGTACCAGCAGCCCTATTGTTTTCATCCGGTCATTTCCGTCCGGGCCAGGGCCACGATGGCCAGGAATCTCTTCAACGACTGAACGTGTTCCTGATCGAAACGCATCATGGCCTTGAAGATCTTTTGGACCGAATCGTCCGCAAACCTGACGACCCCCTCCATATGCAGGTCGGCCAGGGATTCCTCCATCTCGATGGCCCGGGAGAGGGCAGTTTCGAGATCGGGGGGATGTTGCCGGACATGGGACAGGAGAGTACCCAGCTTATGGCATACCCGGTGCGCTCTTTCCGGGTCAACCGACACGGCAAACCCCGCGTTACGGTAGAGCCGGTCCGCAAGCTCGAACTGCCGTAGGTGGTTTTCCTCCTCAAGCGCGGTCTTGCGCCACAACTGCGCCGCATCGGGATTCTCCCGGAAAAGCTCGCTGTAGTAATGGTAGAGTTCCGCGGTCTGGGCTTCGATCCTGGCACAGATCTCAAAAATGGGGCAGTCACCCGAATAGTTGTTTGCGGTTTCCATAGCTCCCTACCCCTTCGCTCAGTCCTGCACCCAGCCGTTCTCCAGGTCGAATTCCTCCAGCGCTGCCAGCGCTTCGTCGTACTCGTCATCGGTGAGCTTGCGGCCAAGTGACGGCATATCCACGGCCTGGTGGGCCGGGAAGTACTGGCGCATCAGGGAGATATGGGTCTCGCTCCCAAGGTTTCCGGCGATCCAGGCAAGGGTCTCCCGTGTCCCCGCCAGACCTTCCGGCAGTACCAGATGACGGATAATCAACCCCTTGAGCGCCAACCCTTCATCGCCGAGTTCCAGGTGCCCCACCTGCCGAAGCATTTCGGCTACAGCCGGCCGGTTGATGTCGGTATACCCCGGGGCCGAGGAGATACGTTCCGCTGTTTCGCTGTCAGCATACTTCATATCAGGCAGAAAAACATCCACCACACCATCCAGGAGCGCCAGGGCATCCACCTTCTCGTAGCCACTGGAGTTCCAGACCAGGGGAAGCCGGAATCCCAACGGGATGGCCAGGTAGAGCGCAGCCAGGATCTGGGGCAGGTAGTGGGTAGGGGTGACGAGATTGATATTGTGCACCCCCTGCCGTTGCAACCTGATCATCCGGTCGGCCAGCACCTTTGTCGTTATGGTCTCGCCGTTACCCATCTGGCTGATGGGAAAATTCTGGCAGAAGCGGCACTTCAGGCTGCATCCGGTGAGAAAGATCGTGCCGGAGCCATGGCTGCCGGAGATGGGCGGTTCCTCGCCGTTATGGACATTGGCCGAAGCGATTGCCGGGTGCGCCCCGGCGCCGCAGACCCCCCGCTCCCCCCGAAGGCGGTTCACGCCGCAGTCGTGGGGGCAGATATCACAGGCGGCCAGACGGCCATAGGCCGTTCGGACACGCTTCAACAACTCGCCGGATTGATGGAGTGTTAGATAGTTCACGGTTATTTATTAGTAAAATTGGCTATTTTTGACATTCAGTTTGTTTGCCTATCGGTTGCCGATTTTTCGTCAGATCAAGGCTGTCGAGGGAGGCCGCGGAGGCATAGCGGCGCTACGCCGCACAAGTACCTCCCGAAGACTTACGCCGATCTGGCGTAAAAGCGGCAACCGTGCCGTGCGTGTTTAGCGATACTTCTCCATCATCTCCACGAACCGTCCGAACAGATAGTGGGAGTCGTGGGGACCGGGTGAGGCCTCGGGGTGATGCTGCACCGAGAAGATCGGCAGGTCGCAGTGGCGGATGCCTTCCACGGTCTGGTCGTTCAGGTTTTCGTGTCCCAGGCAGGCCACGGTACCCAGGGAAGCGAGATCGACGGCGAAACCGTGATTCTGGGCCGTGATCTCGACCTTGCGGGTCGCCATGTCCATGACCGGCAGGTTGGAACCGTGATTGCCAAAGGGGAGTTTCATGGTCTTGCCCCCCAGGGCAAGACCCAGCAGTTGGTGGCCGAGGCAGATGCCGAAGATCGGTTTTTTGCCGACAAGTTTGCGCAGGTTTTCGATCACACCGGTCAGCGGCTCCGGATCGCCCGGACCGTTGCTGAGGAAAATACCGTCCGGATTCATGGCCAGCACCTCTTCGGCCGGGAACGCGGCCGGCACCACGGTCACGTCGCAGCCGGCGTCCACGAGGCAGCGCAGGATGTTGTACTTGATGCCGAAATCAAAGGCCACCACCTTGTATTTCAGGGTGGCGGGATCGACCTGGGCATACCCCGCCTGCAGATCCCACAACCCCTCGGTCCAATGGTACGGCTTGTCGCAACTGACGCCGCTGGCCAAGTCCAGACCCGCCATGCTGGGGACGGCCCGCGCCTTCCCGACGAGGCTCTCCCGGTCGAAATCGACCGTGGATATGATCCCGTTCTGCGCCCCTTTGTCCCGCAGATGCCGGGTCAGGGCACGGGTGTCGAGACCCTGGATGCCCACGACGCTGTTTTCCTTGAGGTAGGCGTCCAGACTCATGGTGGCGCGCCAGTTGGAATAGCAGTCGATATACTCCTTGACGATAAAGCCGGAGAGGAAAAGGCCGCGGCTCTCGATATCCTCGGGGTTGATGCCGGTGTTGCCGATCTGGGGATAGGTCATGGTGACCATCTGGCCCCGATAGGATGGATCGGTCAGGACTTCCTGATAACCGGACATGGAGGTATTGAAAACCACTTCACCCGTGGCCTCGCCGCCGGCTCCGAACGATCTTCCCTCGAAAATGCGCCCATCGGCGAGCGCAAGGACTGCTTTCATACGTATGACTCCTTTTGATAAGACTCGATGACTTGTTTCAGAACCACCGCATTGTTCCGTTCGCTATCGTGTGCGGCAAACAGCAGTGTTATGGTCGTATCGCCCGCTTCGTTGCGCAGTTGCTCCACAAGGGGGGCATGTTCCCGGAGTTCCTCCCGGTAGCGGCTGCGAAACTCCTCCCATCGTTCGGGGGCATGGCCGAACCAGCGGCGCAACTGGTCGCTGGGCGCTATCTCCTTGAGCCAGGCGTCTATCCGGGCCGATTCCCGGGAGATCCCCCGGGGCCAGAGACGATCGACCAGGATGCGCCGGCCGTCCTCAGTTTCCGCCGGTTCATATACCCGCTTGAGCCGCAACATGGCGCCCTCCGACGTTTAGTGCCGGGGAAAAGCCACAGCGCCGCCCCGGATGGTGCAGGCCGCTCTCCCCTTCATCTTCCAGCCGGCAAAGGGGGTATTGCGGGACTTGCTCGCCAGCGTTTCCGTATCCACCGTCCATTCGACGGACGGATCGATCACGGTCAGGTCAGCCACGCTGCCGGCGCGGAGGCTGCCACGTGAAATACCGAGTATTTTAGAGGGATTGAACGACATTTTTTCAATCAGTTGATTAATGGTCAGGATACCGTCCTCCACCAGCTTCAGGGAGAGGGGCAGCGATGTTTCCAGGCCGATGATGCCGTTTGCGGCCACATTGAACTCCACATCCTTTTCATCCAGATGGTGCGGAGCGTGGTCGGTGGCGATGCAGTCGATGGTACCGTCCCTGAGCCCCTCCTTGATGGCGGCCACGTCATCGGCCTCGCGCAGCGGCGGGTTCATCTTGGCATTGGTGTCGTAGCCGCGGACCGCATCGTCGGTCAGGGTGAAGTAATGGGGCGCGGTTTCGCAGGTTACCTTGACGCCGCGGGCCTTGGCCTCGCGGATGATGCGCACCGACCCCCTGGTGGAGACATGGGCGATGTGGAGCGGCGAATTGGTGTATTCGGCCAGCATCACGTCCCGGGCCGTGGCGATATCCTCGGCAATCCGGGGGATCCCCTTCAGGCCGAGTTCCGTGGAGGTGAACCCTTCATTCATGACCCCCTCCCCCACCAGCGCCAGGTCCTCGGCATGGGAGATGACCAGAATGCCGATGCCGCGGGCGTATTCAAGGGCGCGGCGCATGAGCTCCGCGTTGGCCACCGGCCTGCCGTCGTCCGAAACCGCAACACAACCAGCCTCTTTCAACTCACCCATCTCGGCCATGCGTTCGCCGCCCATGCCGTAGGTGATGCAGCCGACCGGGAAGACGTTGCAGAACCCTTCGGTGGCCGCCTTGTTGATGATATAGCTGGCCACGGTCTTGTTGTCGATGGCCGGCTTGGTGTTGGGCATGCAGACCAGGGAGGTGAAACCGCCCGCAACCGCGGCCCTGGTACCGCTGACGATATCCTCTTTGTACTCCAGCCCGGGATCGCGCAGATGCACGTGCATGTCCACCAATCCCGGCACCACGTATTTCCCGGTCGCATCGATGGTTTCCACACCGGCAGACGCCTTCAGGTCCTTGCCGATCTCCTTCACCAGCCCGGCTTCCACCAGCACATCCGCCACATCGTCCAACCCCTGGGAAGGATCGATCACCCGGCCGTTCTTGATCAAAAGATTCATATGGTCACCTCTAAATGATAGGTTTATGCATTTCCTGAAAGCAGTCGATTTTTCGCCAGATCAAGGCCGTCGAGGTATCGCGCGGAGGCCCTCACCCGGCCTTTGGCCACCCTCTCCCAGGGGGGAGAGGGTAACGGTATCTCTTCTCCCTCTGGGAGAAGGATAGGATGAGGGGCGCTATGCCGCACAAACGATGCGCCGAGCTGGCGGAAAAGCGGCTGTTTCATCATTCCAGTTCGCCGCCGCACACATGATAGAGCATGGCCATCCTCACCGCCACGCCGTTCTCCACCTGCTTGAGGACATGGGACTGGCTGCCGTCCGCCACATAGGAGGACATCTCCACGCCACGGTTGATGGGGCCGGGGTGCATGACCATGGCGCCCGGCTTGGCCAGCTTGAGGTTTTCCGGATTGAGCCCGAAGTAGCGCGAGTATTCCCGGGCATTGGGCATCAGGGTCTTGCCCTGGCGTTCCTGCTGGATGCGCAGCATTATGACCACGTCTGCGTCCTGGATTGCCTCCCTCATGGTGGCGCACACCGTGACGTTGCCGAGCTTTTCGACCACCGGCGGCATCATGGTCGGCGGGCCGGCCAGAAAGACGTGGGACCCCATCTTGGTCAGCCCCTGAATATCGGAGCGGGCCACCCGGCTATGGGCGATATCGCCCACAATGGCCACCTTGAGGCCATCCAGCCGGCCGAACCGGTCTCGTATGGTCAAGAGGTCCAGAAGCCCTTGGGAGGGATGTTCATGGGCGCCGTCGCCGGCGTTGACCACCGAGCAGCTCACCTTTTTGGCCAGATGGTAATGGGCGCCGGACACCGCATGGCGCATGACGATGATGTCCGGCTTCATGGCCAGAAGGTTCAGGGCCGTATCCGCCAGGGTTTCCCCCTTGGTGGCCGAACTGGTGGATGGTGAAATGTTGACGGTGTCGGCGGAAAGCCGCTTGGCGGCGATTTCAAAGGATGTCCGCGTGCGGGTCGAAGCCTCGTAAAACAGGTTGATGATGGTCTTGCCGCGCAGCGTGGGGACCTTCTTGATGTCGCGGCTGTTGATCTCGCGCATGTTTTCGGCCGTCGCCAGGAGCAGTTCCATATCTTCCCTGGTCAGGTCCCTGAGTGCAATGATATTCCTGTGTTTGAACTCTGCCATGCCCCCTCCTCCCTATTTTTCAAGAACCACTTCGAGCGGCTGATTCTGCGCACTGAATACGACCTGAACATTCTCCTTCAAGCTGGTCGGCACATTGCGCCCGACAAAATCGGCCCGGATCGGAAGCTCCCGATGCCCCCGGTCGATCAGCACCGCCAGTTGGATGCATTCCGGCCTGCCGTGATCCATCAGGGCATCCATGGCGGCCCGGATGGTACGGCCGGTAAAAAGCACGTCATCCACCAGGACAACCTTTTTCCCTTGCAGCGAAAAGCCAATCTCCGTTTTTCCCACCGGCAGATGGGGGGTGTGGCTCTTGATATCGTCCCGGTAGAGGGTGATATCGATGGCCCCCACCGGGACCGCTGCGCCTTCAATCACCGCGATGGATTGCGCAAGCTCCTCGGCCAGGAAGGCCCCGCCCGAGCGGATGCCGATCAGGACCACATCCTCCACGCCCTTGTTCCGTTCCAGAATCTCGTGGGAGATACGGGTCAGCGCCCGTTTGATGCCGCTTTCATCCAACAGTACCGTCAGATTTTCCGTCATGGTCGGCCGCCTTTCCCTTGAGCACAAAAAAAGAGCCTCGCCACGCATGCGGCAAGGCCCTTCGATATATGATTCGCGTCGGTCATTCGTGTAACCCTTGCCAACCTCTCGGGCTGGATTAAAAGGTAGTTGCTATGTCGTTGGATGAGACTACCACTCTCGGCGGCCAAGGTCAAGGGTAATTGAACACAATTCGCTACGGACCGGCCTTCTTCCGCTTTTCCACCGGTTCGTCCAGCACCACCAGATAGCCGTCCGGATCGAAACACCACATTTCCTTGATGCCGTAGGGTTTGACCTCAAGCGGATAGAGAACCTCCAGCCCCTCATCCACAATAGCCTCGCTGATGTCTTCGATGTCGGTGACCCGAAAATGGAGCGTCATGCCGATGCCCCGGGGAAACATGCTGAAGCGGGGCTCAAGCATCGGATGTGATCTGATGACGTCGTCCTCTTCCACGAAGATCAGGGCCAGGTCGTCCATGTCCATCACCAAGTAATCGGGAGCCCCCTGGGAGGTGAAGGAGCGCTGCACCGGCAACTCCAGGATGCCGGCATAGAATGCCTCGGTCACCGACAGTTGCGACACGGCCAGTTGCAGGGAGTGCCGCGCCCGGTGAATCTTCATTCAATCCCCTTGAAGAGCATGCCGGCATAGCCGGAAAGGCGCGCCAGGCCGTTGGTGTAGATCAGGATGCCGACCAGCACCAGAAAAAGGCCGGTGCAGATCTCGAACACGCGGATGAACTTTTTGAAGCGGTTGAAGACGGTCAGGAATTGATGCATGGCCAGGGCGGAGATAAAGAACGGGATGCCCAACCCCAGGGAATACAGCAGGAGCAGGACGATACCCTGCACGATGCTGCCCTCGGTGGCGGCCACCATCAGGATCGAGGCCAGGATCGGGCCGATGCAGGGGGTCCAACCGGCGGCAAAGGCGATGCCCACCAGGAAACTGCCCACGTAGCCAGCCGGCTTCTGGTGGAGTTGCACCCTCTTCTCGCCCATCAGGAAGTGGAGCGGCACCAGGCCGGTGACATGGACGCCGAACAGGACGATCAAAACCCCGCCGACCTTGCGCACTATCCCGATATGTTCCTGGAGGAACGAGCCGACAAAGGTGGCCGAAGCCCCGAGCAGCACGAAGACCACGGTGAAGGCCGCAATGAAGGCAAGGGCATGCAGCATGGCCTTGCGGCGGACGATGTGGGACGGATGTTCGGCCTGCAGGTCGGCAAAGGAAAGGCCGGTGATATAGGTGATATAGGACGGGATCAACGGCAGGACGCACGGCGACAGGAAGGACAGCAGGCCGGCGATGAAGGCGCCGACATATGTGACATGCTGGGAATGCACGGCAAGGCTCCTACTTCGTCAATCCTTCCAGGTAAGACAGGACATCGGGAGAATCCCACGCCATCGGACCGATAACCTTTTTCAGCAGAATACCGTTTTTGTCGATGATGAAGGTTTCGGGAACGCCGGTTATGCCATAGGCCTTGGCGGCGCGGTTGTCCGGGTCGGTATAGGCGGGCAGGCTGAAGCCGCTGGTCTTGAAGAACGACTCGATCGCCGGTTGGCCGCCTTCGTCGATGGAAACCGCCACCATCTGAAACGGTTTGCCGGCCATGGCGCTGTTGAGCTTCATCATGGAAGGGATCTCCTCGCGGCAGGGGGGACACCAGGTTGCCCAGAAGTTGAGGAGCACCACCTTTCCCTTCAGATCCGAAAGATTCAGCGGCTTGCCGTTGAGGGAGTTTACCGTAATCGCCGGGGCCGGGACGTTTTCCTGGAGCGGACCCGGGGCTTTGGCCGCTTCCTTTTTGGTGCACGCCATAAGCGCCACCACTGCCCCCACTACGACAAGCATCAGAAACCGTTTCATTGTTCCTCCAAAATTCGCGGCACCCGGGTGGTCGGGAGAGGCTCAGCGGCTACGGGTGACCACATAATCGGCAAGCTCCGCCAGGGCGTCCCTGAGCGGTGAGGGGGCAAACAGGTCGAGGCACCCCTGGCTTGCGACAATATGGCGGCGCGCCGCCTCCACGGTGTACTCGATGCCGCCATACTGCTTGACCAGCCCTGAAACCTCGCGGAATTCATCCAGCGACATCTCGTCCTTTTCCACAACCGCCTCGATAACGGCGCGTTCGCCGGCGGTGCACTGGCGCAGGGTGTGGATCAGCGGCAGGGTGATCTTGCCCTCTTCCAGGTCATGCCCGATGCTTTTGCCGAACTCCTCCTCGGAGGCGGTGTAGTCCAGGAGGTCGTCCATGAGTTGGAAGGCGATCCCCAGTTCCATCCCGAAATCGGCCATGGCCTTCTGCCGGTCGGCCGAAGCGGCCCCCAGGATCGCCCCCGCCTCGCAGGCCGCCGACATGAGGATGGCGGTCTTGGCGCGCACGACGCCGATGTAACGTTCTTCCGTCAGATCGAGTTCGCCGGTGCAGAGCAGTTGCAGGACTTCGCCTTCGGCGATAACCGTAGTGGCACCGGAAAGCACCCGCAGGATATCGAGGCTGCCGACGCCGACCATCAGGGAAAAGGATTTGGAGAAGAGAAAATCGCCGACCAGCACCGACGCCTCGTTGCCCCACAAGGTATTGGCCGAGGCGATGCCCCGGCGCAGGGTGGCGCTGTCAACCACATCGTCATGCAGCAACGTGGCGGTATGGATGAACTCGATCACGCTTGCCAGCGGGACGGCCTTATCCCCCTGGTAGCCGCACAGTCTGGCAGAGAGCAGCAGCAAGGCCGGGCGGACGCGTTTGCCGCCGCTGGACAGCACGTATTCCCCGACTTTGCGGATCAGGGGTACGTCGGATTCCAGGTCTTTGCGAAATTGCTGCTCGACGAGTTTGAGTTCGTCTCCGATGATGTTCAGGGCGGCCTGCATCTGAGTGGTTTCCTTGAAGTGAAGTTTCGTCATAGTAATGGAATGAAAAACGGTTTGTCAAAGCATTTCTGGCCGCCGCGCCGCGCAAGTTCTTCATGTTTCCATTGCCAGACGCTACGTCACGGTATATGGTATGGAATTGTTGTTAATCAGATATTTTTTGAGGAAGTAGACTAATGAGATTTGACGAACTTTCAATCCCTGAAGAGGTCCGGCAAGGCATCCGGGACGCTGGTTTCAGCGAATGCACCCCGATTCAGGAGCAAACCCTGCCCCTCTCCCTGAGCGGCAAGGACGTGGCCGGCCAGGCCCAGACCGGCACCGGCAAGACCGCCGCTTTTCTGATCACCCTGTTTACCCGTCTCCTGGAGAACAAGGGGAGTACGCAGCAGCCGCGGGCACTGATTCTGGCACCAACGCGGGAGTTGGTGGTCCAGATCGAGGAAGATGCGCAACTGCTGGGCCGCCACTGCGGTCTGGTCACCCAGGCGATTTACGGCGGCGTCGACTACATGAAACAACGCAGCGCCCTGCGCGAGGGGGCCGATGTGGTGGTCGGCACCCCCGGCCGGCTGATCGATTACCTGAAGCAGAAGGTCTATTCCCTCAAGGGGATAGAGATGCTGGTGATCGATGAGGCAGACCGCATGTTCGACATGGGCTTTATCGCCGACCTGCGTTTCATCCTGCGGCGACTCCCCCCCTACGACAAGCGTCAGAACCTGATGTTTTCGGCCACCCTCAGCCTCCGGGTCATGGAGTTGGCCTACGAGTTCATGAACATGCCGGAAAAGCTCTCGGTCACGCCTGAAAAGATGACCGCGGAGCGGGTGGAGCAGGTGCTGTTCCACGTTTCCCGCAAGGAAAAATTCCCCCTCCTGCTGGGGTTGCTCCGTCGCGAAGGGATGGAGCGCACCATGATTTTCATCAATACCAAACGCGAGGCCGAATACCTGTTCGACCGCCTGAACGCCAACGGGTTTCCCTGCCGCGTCATCTCGGGCGATGTGGAGCAGCGCAAACGCATGCGCATCCTCGACGATTTCAAGCAGGGCAAGCTTCCCATCCTGATCGCAACCGACGTGGCCTCACGCGGCCTGCATATCGAAGGGGTTTCCCACGTCATAAATTACGACCTGCCCCAGGACTGCGAGGACTACGTCCATCGCATCGGCCGCACCGCACGGGCCGGTTCCGAAGGCAAGGCCATCTCCCTGGCCGACGAGGACGGCGCCTTTTTCCTGGAAGCCATCGAGGAGTACATCAAGGACAAGATCCCCACCGAGTGGGCGGAGGACGAACTGTTCGTCAACGACTACGTGCGGACGCCGCGCCCCAAACGGAAACCGGAGCTCAAAGCCGATGGCGGCCGGACTCGGAGCGGCGACCGGACGACCCGTTCCAGGAGCGGCGGCCGGGCAAAGCCGAAATCTGCGGCTGCCTCAGCCCCCGTCCCCGCACCCGAAAGCGCAGCCGGCGAAACGCCGACCGCAAAGAAACGCCGCCGCAGGCGCCGCAAACCGGGCGAGAAAACGGAACCGGGAAGCACCGCTCCCCAGGGGGAATAGCTGCAAACGGCAAAGCCCGTTGGAATTGTCTCCAACGGGCTTTTTATCGAGCCACCGGCCGGCTAAAAACTATGTGAACTCTTCATGAGCATGCTGACCCCCAGGTAGGTGAACAGCATCACAAACACCCCCGCGATGCCCAGCCATGCCGCTGCCCTCTCCCAAGCCGCCCCCTTCAGCCTGACGTGCAGTACCAGGGCATAGTACAACCACAGGATGGATGTCCAGAGTTCCTTGGGCGTCCAGAGCCAGTAGGTTCCCCAGGCGTAATACCCCCAGATCCCACCGGCCACCATGGAGGCCGAAAAAAACGACCAACCGGCCAGGACCACCTTGAACTGCATATGCATCAAGGCCCGCCGGCGGCAGATCAAAAATCCGGCACCGAGCACCCCTCCGGCCAGGAACAAACCGTATCCGAAGAATGCCAGCACCACATGCAGCTCGAACCAGAGGGTGTCGAGAACCTGGGGGAGCGGCATGTCCAAGGGGGGAAACATGAGGGCAAACAGGGTGAAAATTCCGCTCGCCAGACCGGCAGCAACCGGAAACCACCGTTCGGAACGCATCGTCCCGGCTAGGGAGATGGCCAACGACATGAGCGCCACCGAGGCCGCAAAAAACAGCAGGGTGTCATGGGGACCGATCAACGGCAGACGGCCGGCGGCCATGCCGCGTATCGCCATGTAGGCAACCTGGGTTGCCAGGCCGAGGGCAAATAACGTTCTCTGCCATGAGCCGAACAGGAAGCACGCGGCGGATATGACGAGCAGCCATCTCATTGCGTGACGGCTACAGCTTTACCACGGAGGTTATGCGGCGGTCGGAGAGAAAACGCACCAGCAGAAACAGGGGAATGCACCAGAGTGCCGTCATGAGGGCGATATTCACCACCTCGCCGAAGTAGCCGCCGATGGAATGGGGTATCGGCTCCATCACCCAGACGACGAATCCCGCGACAAAGTAGAGCGGCACGAAAATGATTGCACCCCACAGCAGGTGGGGCAGCATCCTGAGGGCTTGGGCGCTCCGCTTCATGAACAGGAATGCGGCCCCCAGAAGGGCAAGGCCGTACAGCGTTTTGATCCAGGGCAGCGCGCCGTAGTGTGCAAAAACATACCAGGCCGACACCGGTTCGTCCCGTTGGGCCGACAACTGCGCCTGGATGTCGCCGCCATGATATCCCGCCACCCCCCAGAGCCCCATGCCCAGAATGATTATGGCGGCCAGGCCGGTCCCCCACCCGATCAGATTGACCGGATGCAGCGTCTCGACCAAATCGGCAACCACGGTCGTTTCCGGCTCCGGCGGCGTAGGCGCCGCGTCGCGGGAGAATTTCTTGCCGAGCAATTCCTGGTCACGAAGGCGTTGGGCCTCTTCCCGCTGCCGCTCCACGAAAGCCTTGACCACGACCCCGCATTTCGGGCAGGTGGAGAATAATTCATCCCCAAAGGTGCTGTAACTGCACGACGGACAGGTATCCACCAGATAGGCATTGCTTTCGGCACGCGGTTTCTTGATGGAGAAAGCATGATTGCACCGCGGACAAGTCAGAAAACGTCCCTGCTCGGGGATTTCGTGGTCAGGGATGGTGCCGCTGGCATTGCAGTGTGGACAGACTATTTTCATATCTCGACTCTCGTATGAAAATTGTGTACCGCCGGGCCGTTTTCGAAGGACAACCGAGTATTACCACAAATCAAATCCCATGAAAACCCATAGCCACCCTATTTCCGCATGCGCCTGCCGATCCTGCACGCCCCGTCGGCACAGGCAGAGGTTTGCCGTGGCAGGAAACGCCGAATCCGGGCAAAGGCCCGGTAGCCCAGCCTGGCAATCGGCTTGAGGCAAGGCAGTTGTATCACCGCCGCGAGAACACCATGGATGGTCGCTGCCGGAAAGGCCCGCCAGATGGCCCCCAAGGCGTCCACGCCCCGATAGACCCTGTTGCCGCGATCAATGGCGTGCACCTGGTACATGAACTCGGCCAACGGGATGCCATAGACCCCGGGATCGAACTCCGGGACGCTGATATCGATGAATTGCAGTCTCCCGTCCCTGTCCTTCGCCCGATAGCGGGCCATTGCCGAACTGCACACCGAGCAGGAACCGTCATAGAAAACACGGAGAGGAAATTGGGGGTCGCTCTTCACAAGGCCTCCTGCCGCAGGGCCGCACAGAACACTAACTGTCGGAAGAATCTGCCTCTCCGCGGATCTCCCGCAGGAATGCCGCCCCATAGCGGGCCAATTTATGCTTCCCGACCCCGCTGATACGCGCCAGGCCCTCGTCATCCGTGGGGCGATAGGCGGCCATCTCCACCAGGGTGGCGTCCCCGAACACAACGAAGGGTGGCACCTGCTGCTCATCAGCCAGACGCTTGCGCAGAGCGCGCAAACGTTCGAAGAGCCCGCGGTCGTAGTCCAGTTCGCCCCGGCTCCGCTTCGGTTCCTTCTTCGCCGCCACCATCCTGACCCGGGGGCGGGCCAGCACCACCCGCTCCTCACCCCGCAAAACCGGTTTCGAACGGGCGGTCAGACGCAACACGGAATAATTGCCCACATCCTGCTCCAGATAGCCCAGGTGCAGCAACTGGCGTATGAGCCCGCCCCAGGCGTCCTGGGACAACTCCCTGCCGATGCCGTAGGTGGAGAGCCGGTCATGCCCCAGGCTCTGGATACGTTGGCTGTGGGAGCCGCGCAGGACTTCGATGACATGCCCCATGCCAAAGCGCTGTCCCACCCGGTAGACGCAGGAAAGGGCCTTCTGGGCATCCTCGGTGGCGTCATAGCGTTCCGGCGGACTTTGGCAGACATCGCAGTTGCCGCAGTCATCCTCCAGATGCTCGCCGAAATACCCCAAAAGGACCCGGCGGCGGCAGGTGAGCGCCTCGGCAAAGCCGACCATGGCGTTCAACTTGTGCAGCTCGATCCGGTTCTGGTCCGGATTGCCGCCATTTTCGATCAAGGCCCGGGAGATGGCTATGTCGCCGTAACCGAACAGGAGCAGCGCCTCGGCCGGCAACCCGTCCCTGCCGGCGCGGCCTGTTTCCTGGTAATAGCTTTCTATATTCTTCGGCAGATCATAATGTACCACAAAGCGCACATTGGGTTTGTCGATCCCCATGCCGAACGCCACGGTAGCCACCACCACCCGCAGGTCGTCCCGCTGAAATGCGTCCTGGGTCCGTTGACGCTCCGCATCCGAAAGACCGGCATGGTAGGGGGCGGCCTTGATGCCGGCCTCGGCCAGACGCCCCGCCAACTCTTCCACCCGCTTGCGGGAAAGCGCATAGACGATGCCTGCCTCCCCGGTGCGCCCCTTGAGAAAGGCGCTCAACTGTTGGAACGGTTTCTGCTTTTCCAGCACCGTGTAGCGGATGTTCGGGCGGTCGAAACCAGCCACGTGGCAGACCGCCTCCGTCAAGCCCAGGCGCGAGACGATGTCGTTGCGTGTCTGGGGGTCGGCTGTGGCGGTGAGGGCGATCAGGGGGATGCCGGGGAACAGCTCCCGCAGCCGGCCGAGTTGCACGTATTCCGGCCGGAAATCATGTCCCCACTGGGAGACGCAGTGGGCCTCGTCAATGGCGAACAGGGCAATATCCAGCCCCTTCAGGCGTTCCAGAAACCCGTCGCTCATCAACCGTTCCGGCGAGACGTACAGCAGGTCCAGGTGGCCGCCATGGAGCCGGGCCAGCACCTGCCGCGCCTCCGCTTCCTTCAGCGAAGAGTTGTAGAGCGCGGCAGCGACGCCGTTGGCCGTCAGGGCATCCACCTGATCCTTCATCAGGGATATGAGCGGCGAAACCACAATGCCCACGCCGGGCCGGTGCAGGGCCGGCACCTGGTAGCACAGGGACTTGCCGCCGCCGGTCGGCATGAGGACAAAGGCGTCCTCGCCGGCAATGAGGGCGGAGATGATCTCCTGCTGGTGCGGCCTGAAGGACGTATAGCCGAAAATGTTCTTCAGGGTTTCCTGCAAGGATGGGGGCGTGGCACCACCGGACAGGACCGGATGGCCGCTCATCAGCTTATCACCACGCCGCCGGAAACCACGAATTTAACGGCTTCCTCAACGGTCATACCGCTGTCGAACACCTCGTTCTCCCGGAAAAACAGGGCAAAGCCGGAGGTGGGGTTGGGCATGGTCGGCACGTAGACCACCACCAGCGGTATCCCGTCACGCACCACTTCGGCCGTTACAAATCCGATGGCGCGTACGCCGGGACGCGGCCATTCCACAAAGACCGCCCGGCGATAGGAGGTCTTCCCCTCCCGGAACACCTTGATCAATTGCTTGCTGGACGAGTAGATCGACTTGACGAGTGGGATGCGTTCCAGCAGTCGGTCCCCCAGCTTGAGAAACTGATTCCCCAGAACATTGGTGGCAAAGATGCCGGCGAAGTAGATGACGACCGCGCCGGTAATCATGCCGAGGCCCGGGATATGCAACTCGTGGTGGATGAAGAGACTGAAAAGGGTATCCAGATAGCTGCCCAGAATGCCATCGGCAAAGCTGAACAAAAATGTCAGGATGAAGATCGTGATCCCGACCGGGATCACCACGAACAGGCCGGCGATGAATTTTTCCTTCAGATGATCGACGATGAATTTCATGAAACCCCTCACAATGGTGTTGTGCCGAGCATACCTTTTGCCTTGATAAAGTCAATAGCTGAGGCACGGGCCGGACATCCCGCGTGAAAACCGGTACGTGGCCACGCCGGATCGAAACAAAAACGGCCCGCATATGCAGGCCGTTTTGAGCAATATTTCAGGTTTTGCATCAAGCCTGGGACCATTCTAGCCGATCCTGACCCCCTTGATCGTTTCGCCCCCTTCTTCCCGTGCCGTTGTGAGGCAGCGATCCGCATTGTCAATCAGCACCTCCGCCGTCATGCCGGTCTTCTGTTGGCTGGCGGTAAAACCGGACACCCCGAAACTGGCGTTTATCCGCACCTCCTTGTCGTACATCCTGATGACCTGGGAAGCGATCCTGAGCCGCAAGCGCTTGGCCACGATCATGGCTGCGGTCATGTCGGTTTCCGCCAGGACCACCATAAACGAGTCCTCACCGTAGCGCGCCAGCCAGTCTACATCCTTGCGAATCGACTCTGCCAGGCAATCGGCGCAGCTCTTGAGCACCACGTCGCCGGAGTAGTGCCCGTAGGCCCCGATAACGTCCCTGAATTGATTGATGCTGACCAGTATCAGGGAGAGCGAACGCTCGTATCGGTACGCCCGTTTGATCTCATGGGGGATATGGTCCTCCATGTAGCGGCGGTTGAAGGTTCCGGTCACCGGGTCGATGAGGGAGAGGCTTTTGATCTCTTCGATAAAGCGCTGCTGGGAAATCTCCAGATCGAGCACCCGTTTGGCCGTTTTCAGGCGGGAGACCAGTTCGGCCTGATGGGCCGGCTTGATCAGATATTCGTCGGCGCCGGCCTCGAGCCCGGCAATGATGTCGTTTTTGGAATCCTGAGAGGTAAGAAGGATGATAAAGGTGTAACGGCCGGAGTCGTCGGCGCGGATGGCCCGGCATAGTTCCAGGCCGTTCATCTCGGGCATAACCCAGTCGGTCATGACGATCGGGTAATACCCTTTCCTGAAGATCTCCAGGCCTTCCTTGCCGTTTTCGGCAACGACCACCTCGTGTCCCGCCGCCTTCAGACTGGCTTCGAGAACGGTCCTTTGCAGGCGGTTGTCGTCCACGACAAGAATGGGAAACGTTTCCTGCTGATTCTGTTTGGTCTCTTCCATTGGCGAATCTCCCGGGGAATGTTACCGCACGGCAACCGGCGCAAGATGCCGGCTGTTGACCACGTTGATCGGGGCGCCTGCGCGGTATGAGGCAACGTTGGCGGCAACGATGTCCATGAGCCGCCGGCGCGCCGCCAGCGAGGCCCAGGCTATATGGGGCGTAAAGATGCAGTTGGGCGCGGACAGGAGAGGATTGCCGGCGAGCATCGGCTCATGGGCGACCACATCCAGCCCGGCGCCGGCTATCCGGCCGGCGTGCAGCGCCCGGGCCAGGTCGGCTTCGTTCACCAGCCCTCCCCGTGCCACGTTGATCAGAAACGCGCTGGACTTCATCATCCCCAGAAGCCGGGAGTTGACGAAACCGGTATTGTCGCTGGTTTGGGGACAGTTGAGACTTACCACGTCCGCCGTAGAGAACAACTCGTCCAGACCGACGAACCGGACCGGTACCGGCCCCGCATCCTGTGGGATGCGAGGGGCATGGGCGATGATCCGCATACCGAAAGCGGCGCCGATACGGGCCACCGCCCGCCCGATGGTACCGTAACCAACGATGCCCAGCGTCAGGCCGTCCAGCTCCACGATCGGCGCCTTCCAGAAGGAGTGGTCGGGGCAGTCCGTCCATTCGCCGGCCTTGACTGCGGCGTTGTGAACGCCCACCTGCACGGCCAACTCCAGAAGCAGGGCAAAGGTGGTCTGGGCAACCGATTCGGTGGAATAGGCGGGAACGTTTGACACCGGAATACCCAGTTGGCCGGCAACGGCCACATCGATATTATTGTATCCCGTGGCCAGAAGCGAAATGTATCTGAGTTTCGGCAGAGCATTCAGGACGGACGCATCGAGCTTGACCTTGCTGGTCAGGATTATTTCCGCATCACTTGCCCGCTCCAGGGTGAGCTCGGGCGGGGTACGGTCATAAACGGTGCATGTCCCCTGGTTTTCGACCGGGGTCCAGGGGTTGTCGCCGGGGTTGATGGTATAGCCGTCAAGAATAACGATCCTGGTGGTTTCAGACATGAAGACCAGCTCCTTTTTTCATTTTTCTGCGGGCGGGGGCGGTACTCGCTCCTTACCCGCGGCCCCACGCGCGGACCATTGCCGCGAAGTCAGCAGCGGGTAGCGGGCGGCCGAAATAGTATCCCTGGATCATCTCACAGTTGTGCTCGGCGAGAAAAGACAACTGTTCTCCGGTCTCCACCCCCTCGGCCACGACCGTCATGTTGAGGTTGTGCGCCATGAGGATGATGGTCCGCACAATAGTGGCGTCATCAGGATTCACAAGAATGTCGTCCACGAATGACTTGTCTATCTTCACGACATCGATGGGAAACCGTTTCAGATAACCAAGGGACGAATAGCCCGTGCCGAAATCGTCCAGGGAGAGGCCGAGCCCCATGCCCTTGAGTGCATGGAGTTTTGCCACCGCCTCATCCACATTGTTCATGAGATAGCTCTCGGTAAGCTCAAGCTCCAGAAGGGCGGGGTCAAAACCGGTTTCGGCGAGGATTGCACCGATTCGCTCCACCAGATCCTGCTGTTTGAACTGGCGTGCCGAAATATTCACCGCCATCGTCATGGGCGGCAGTCCCTCTGCCTGCCACGCGTTGCTCTGTTCACATACCGTGCGCAGTACCCACTCGCCGATCATGATGATCAGGCCGGTCTCTTCCGCCAGGGGGATGAACGTATCCGGCGGGATCAATCCCCGCTCGGGGTGGTTCCAGCGCACAAGCGCCTCCATCCCCTGTATCCGCCGGGTGGCCAACTCAACCTTGGGCTGATAATGGATCACGAATTCTCCACGCTCAAGGGCACGCCTCAGCCCGATTTCGAGCTCCATACGGTCCACAACCCGGGTGTTCATCTCGGTCGTAAAGAACTGGAAGCCGGCCCTCCCCTTGTCCTTGACGTGATACATGGCGGTGTCGGCCTTGGTGAGCAGGGCCACTGCGCTGTCGTCGTCGTTGGGGTACAGGGCGAGCCCGATGCTGGGCGACACGAAGAACTCATTGCCATTGACCACGAATGGCTCGAAAAAGTGTCTCAAGAGGTGTTCCGCCACCAGGATAACGTCTTCAATCCTGCCGATGCGGGTGAGGATGATCACGAACTCGTCGCCGCCGATCCGGGCGATGGTATCGCCGCTCCGGACGACGGATTTCAGCCGGTTGGCGACGCTTTTCAGGAGTTGATCGCCGACCGGATGACCATAGGTATCATTGATGATCTTGAAGTTGTCAAGGTCCAGGAGCAGGACCGCCACGATATGCCCTTCCCGCCGTGCCGCCGCCAGGGCCTGTTCCAGGCGGTCATGGAGAAGATAGCGGTTGGGGATGCCGGTCAGAAGGTCGTGATTTGCCTGAAAAAACAACGTTTCCTCAAACTGTTTCCGCTCTCTGATGTCCTTGACCATGATGCAGAGGGCTTCCCTGCCCTCATAGGGTATCAGGCCGGCGCTCAGTTCGGCATCGAGGGCAGAACCGTCCTTACGGCGGAGGCGGTACTCCCGTTTTTGTTGCAGGAGCCTTTCTATCAGGGTGTCGGTTATGGCTGCATCGCCGAAGGCAAGCTGGCCGAGATTGAGGCCGACCAACTCTTCGGCGGTGTATCCCAGATAGTTCTGGATCGCACCGTTTGATTCTATGATCGTGCCGTTGGCCCGGTCCGTGATGATGATCCCCTCGTTGGCCCCCTCTATGACCAGGCTATAGCGCTGTTCAAGCTCTTTCCCCTGCTGCCGGGACACGGCGAGTTTTCCCAGCAGGAAACGCACGATGGCGGCAAAGCCCAGGACCAGGCCCAAAAAGCAGAGCAGGAAGTAGCCTACGGCCCGCATTCCCTTTCCGTAGATGGTGCGCCGGTCGGTCACTTTGACGATAAAGGCTTTGTGGCCGTACACATCCTTTACCAGGGCATAACCATTGATGTAACGGAATCCGTCCGCCTCGACCACGCGCGGGTTGGCCTCGCTCAGCCGCTTTCCGGCCTCGCCCGGGGTGTTCGTCGTCCCGGCCGGCAGCAGTTGCAGAGAAAGGCGGGCCATGGTCGCCAAACCGGCAACCTCGGCCGTATTCAGATACCGCCCCATGAGCAACGTGCCCCGGATCGGCCCTTTGTACTCGCTGGTCAGCACGGGCCGCGAGGCGATTATCATCAAGCCTTCCGGCAGGTTTATGACACCTTTGACCGTGCTGTCAGGCACCATATGGCTCAGCAGCAGGCTCCCGGGGGATATGTGGCGGGACAAACCGGCAGGGGCCGGCGTCAACCGGTTTTTTTCAGGATCAAAAGCCTTGCCGTAGATCACCTCTCCGGCGTTGTTGAGATACATGATCAAATTGAGGCGTTGTTTTGCAAAGGTAGGAGAGGTCAGGTTCGATTTTTCAAAAGCCTGGTTGCCGTCCCGCACGTAGCGGTAGGCATCATCCCAGGCGGAATAATCGCTACAGACGATGTTGAGGCTATTGGCTTCATCGTTGATCAGGTTGACCGCCCGTTCCACATTCTCTGCAGCTTCCTGTATCTCGATCCGGGCAAAGCTGTCGAGCAGGAACACCTTGGTAACAAGATAGAGCAGCAGAAACATCCCTGCCAAAGACGCGGACAATATCGGCAAAGATTTGGAGCGTAGCTTCATAGATGAACCCGGTAAGACCAAAGGGATGGGATAAGAAAAAATCATTAAAAAAGCGGCACAGTTGTTTCAATGAATACTGTGTCGCGGTCTTATTTACTATATATAATTAAAAATCAATGAGTTGCAAGTAAAAAAACAGGTTTTACCATGGAGTGGACAGAACGGAGGGGTTCCCTTCATGTCGGCGCTGCACCTGCTCCACGGAAATCCGCAACGAATTCGCGGACAGCGGGGAGAAAACAGCGGAAATCATCGCGCAGTCCGGAATAGTTGCGTCTCAATTCCCGTTCTCCGCCAGCCAGTGGGTTATCCCGCGTCACCCGCCGCGACATGCGCTCAAGAGCCAGGCCGATGCCCTCTATCTCGCAATAGGACGGGAGCAGTTCTTCGAAGATGACCGGCAGCAGGCCCTGAAGGCGTTCCGGCAACCATGTACGATGTCCTTCGACCATTTTCCTGACCCGGGCCAGATAGCTCGCCAGAGGTTCGTCCGTCCACTCCTCCCAACCAGCAGACAGAAAATGATCATAAAACAGATCGACGAAGATGCCGCGCCACATTCGATACTGCGGCGCAATCCGGCCATAGCTCCGGCGAAAATAAAGCTGTTGCTGGGCAAAGCTGTCGATCCGCCGGTGCAGTAGGATTCCCGACGCTATACCGGGAGGGTAACCCTCGCCGACCCTCCCTTTGACAAAATCCCCCATAAAGTTGCCGGTCAGCAGTTCAGGGTCGTCGCCGGACAGATAGAGGTGGAAAAGAAAGTTCATGTAGTCACCTTGCGGGTCGATAGACTAGGCATGCCTCGGGTGCGGTTCGACAAAAGAATATTGTAATCGGTTCATCGCCGGCTTCGGCACTTTATCATCAGGCATGACTTGATTGCAAAAAGAGAAAACCCCGCCTGAAAAGGCGGGGTTTGTCGATGTTCACGGGGGAAGATTCCCTCCCCTTTGGCGCTGCTGTACCCTAGATGTCGTAGTAGAGGGCGAATTCGATCGGTACCGGACGCATACGGACCGGGTTGACTTCGGCTTCGGTTTTGTACTCGATCCACTTTTCGATGACGTCGGCGGTAAAGACGTCACCCTTGAGCAGGAACTCGTGATCTTCTTCCAGGCATTTGAGTGCTTCTTCCAGGCTGCCCGGAGCAGACGGGATGTTCTTGAGCTCTTCCGGCGAAAGGCCGTAAATATCCTTGTCCAGCGGCTGGCCCGGATCGATCTTGTTCTCGATGCCGTCGAGGCCGGCCATCAGCATGGCGGCGAAGGCCAGGTAGCCGTTGCAGGACGGGTCGGGCGTACGGTATTCGATACGCTTGGCCTTGGGGTTGGTGGAGAACATGGGGATACGGAGAGAGGCCGAACGGTTACGGCTGGAGTAAGCCATGTTCACAGGGGCCTCGAAGCCCGGCACCAGACGCTTGTAGGAGTTGGTGGTCGGGTTGGTGAAGGCGCACAGGGCCTTGGCATGCTTGATGATGCCGCCGATGTAGTACAGGGCGATCTGGGAAAGCCCGCCGTATTTGTCGCCGGCGAACAGGTTGCTGCCGTCTTTCCAGATGGACATGTGCGAATGCATGCCGGAACCGTTGTCGCCGTAAAGCGGCTTGGGCATGAAGGTCGCGGTCTTGCCGTTGCGGTAGGCCACGTTCTTGACGATGTACTTGAACCACTGAAGTTTGTCGGCCATCTTGACCAGGGCGTCGAAACGCATGTCGATCTCGGCCTGGCCGCCGGTGGCTACCTCGTGATGCTGGCATTCGACCTGGATGCCGACCTTCTGCATTTCCATGACCATCTCGTTACGCAGGTCGTTCTGGGAATCGGTCGGGGAAACCGGGAAGTAACCTTCCTTGTGGCGCGGCTTGTAGCCCAGGTTGGGGAACTCTTCACGGCCGGAGTTCCAGGCACCTTCAACCGAATCAACGGCATAGAAGGACTGATTGGCGGTGGCGTCATAACGCACGTCGTCGAAGATGAAGAATTCGGCTTCCGGGCCGAAGAAAGCGGTGTCGCCGATGCCGGTGGACTTGAGGTAAGCCTCGGCTTTTCTGGCGATGTTGCGCGGGTCGCGGCTGTAGCCTTCCTTGGTGATCGGATCAAAGATGTTGCAGATCAAGGACAGGGTGGGAAGCGCGGTAAACGGGTCCATTTTGGCGGTGGTGGCGTCGGGGATGATGATCATGTCGGAGGCATGAATCGGCTGCCAACCGCGGATGGAAGAACCGTCGAAACCAAGGCCGTCTTCAAAGATATCCTCACCGAATTCGCTTATGGGGGTGGAAAAATGCTGCCAGATTCCCACAAAATCCATAAATTTGAAATCTACCATCAGTGCGCCATTTTCCTTGGCAAAATCTACTACCTGTTTCGGGGTCATCAGCTTCTCCTTTCGGGGGGATATGTAGTAAACCGCTTTAGTGCCTTACAGTGCGTCTTCGCCGGTCTCGCCGGTCCTGATGCGGACCACGGCTTCCACCGGCGTCACGAAGATCTTGCCGTCGCCAATCCGGCCGGTTTTGGCGGATTGCTCGATGGCTTCCACAACCTTGGAAACAATCGTATCCGATACGATGATTTCGAGTTTGATTTTAGGGATAAAGTCCACGACGTATTCGGCGCCGCGATACAGCTCGGTATGTCCCTTCTGACGGCCGAAACCCTTGACCTCGCTGACGGTAATACCCTGTACGCCGATCTCGTTCAAGGCTTCCTTTACTTCATCGAGCTTGAACGGCTTGATGATGGCTTCGACTTTTTTCAAACGCGTGACCCTCCCTTTCTTGAAATTGGACAGGGGAGATTATATGAATTATCAGTCAAATTGCAAGCGGTAAGCTGCTGCCCACCTTCAATAAACCTTGCAAACACTTTGCCAACTTTGCCACACATAAACCACAACAATGTCAATAAGTTAAAAACACGGAACAAACCATGCCGACGGGGTGGCACGGCAATGCTGCACAAAAATAAAGCACCGCCGCAAGAAAGTGCCTGCAAAGCGGGCAGCGCGACGATGCCGGATTACAGTGCTTGCTCTTTGAGCTCTTTGATGATTTCGACTTGGCGCTGGTTGATATAATAGGATATCTGCTGCTGGGAGTGTTTTTCCGGGTGGAATTCCAAAAAACAGTTATAGGGGGCTTCGTCCCCACAACTTTGATGACCGTTGCGGTAACCCCGACCTCGTGTACCGAACCGTTCGCGATATCGGGGAGTTTCAGGAACACGTTGATGTCGAGTCCCGGCGGCAGTTGTTCCTTGGACATGACGCTTATGGAGGCGCCGCCAAGGGAGATATCTTTGATGCTTCCCTTGATGATGTCTTCGGCAACGATCATCTCGGCTTCAAGCGACCTGTCGAGCACGACACGGACAAAACGGCGCATATCCGACCTGATCTTGGCGTAGCCGAAGTTGCAGAGTATGACTTTTTTCCGGGCGGCATTGACGTAAAATGCCTCGCCGATCATATCCTCGCGGAAGGAAAATTTTTCGTGGGCGCGGATCAGGGCCTTGTGCTCCAGAGTGATAACCTTTGCCTGGTATTCGTGCACTTCAAATTCGGCCATTTCATTATCCACATTGACCAACTTGGCATCGTAGGACACCGGAATTTCTTTATAATAATTGAGAAAAGAGAAGTTCGTCCCGATCATGGACTTGAGATTTTGAATGATTATCAAGGAATCTTCACGTTCGGTCCCTTTAACAATTTTGTCAAAATACTGAAACATTACAAAATTCCCCGGAAGGATTGATTGAATTGCAGAAAACGTATGGCTGTTGTATAAGTGGACAGAACTTTTTTAACAGAAATGCCTTCGGACGACAAGCACTAATGAAATCAATTATGCATAATCTGCGCACATTTCCCCTGCCCGGAATACAACCCCTTGTAATGTTATGGGTGTGTGCGTCCATCCCGGCTCTGCCGGGACCGGGGCACGCTGACATTTACCGTTTCGTCACGATCGACGGCGTCGAGACGTTCACCGACGCCCCGCAGAACAAAACGGCAAAGATCGTTATCAGGGAGCATGGGGCATCTGCATCCAGAAAGAAGAAGGCAACAAAAAACGAAAAAGTCAGGGATGTTTCCCTCAACGAGATCGTGGAAAAGACCGTCAACGCCTCGATCAGTCCGCGGGAAATGCCGCCGGCAAGCTTTGAACCGCACCTGCCCCCGGTGGGCGGGGTCATAACCTCGGGGGTCGGCATGCGCATCGACCCCATTGACGGGAAACTGCGCCACCACAACGGCATCGACATCGCCATCCCCGAGGGGACCGCCGTCAAGGCGGTTGGCCCCGGGGTCGTCGTCTACAGCGGCCACCGTTCCGGCTATGGGTACACGGTGCTGGTCGAACACGACAACGGCATGGTCACCCTCTACGGCCACAACAGCCGCCTGCTGGTCGCCCAGGGGCAGGCGATCGACACCGATACCACCATCGCGTTCTCCGGCAACACCGGCCGGTCAACGGGTCCCCATCTCCACTTCGAGGCCTGGCAGGCGGGCGTCAACGTCACGCCGGCCTTCATGCCCGGCAGCACCATGCCCCTGCCCAAGACGCACCTGGCGGCGACGAAGCACAGGAGCAGCTTCCGCAAAGAGGTCCTGGCCGACGGTTCGGTCCTCTTTACCAATATCCCCGCCTCGGTCCCCTGATGTACGACCAGATCGGGAAATACAGCCGCAAGCTGATCGCCGACCGCTCGGCACTGCCGGACCGGATCGCCTTTGCCGCCCAGGACGACGCCGTGGTCGCCGTGGGCGACGCCGGGTTGGCCCGCCTGGCGGTCGCCGTTCTCCAGCGGCTCAACTGCCTGGCGCTCTGCGCCGCCGCGCCCGCCCTCCCCTTCGCCGACTTTTTGCTCCGCCGGGCCGAAGACCACGAGCACGAGATCGTACCGCGCGACACCGAAACCCGCACGTTCCTGCATGACATCCCGATCCTGCGCCAGAGTGCTCTCGGCGACGATCCCGCGGAGGCCATCGCCCACGTGCTGGGCAACCGCAAGGGAGCCATCGTCGAAGGCATCGGCATCGTGGCCAGCGGCGCGCTGACCGTCGAACAGGCCTTCATCAACTGGTCGTCCGTGTTCCACTCCACCTTTATCAAATACCTGGAGGACGTGCTGCAGGACGGTTTCAAACTGCCGGGCGAGGCCCAGGCATTTGCACAGTTCCGCACAAAGTGGCTGGCCCGGCTTACGGCGGCGGGATTGCACTTCAGAAGCGGCCCCCTGCGGGACAAGGCCGACATCCTCGACGAGATGGCGCGGGTGGGACGCTACACCGTGGAACGGGGCCTGGTGGATTCGTTTTTCGGCAACATCTCCTATGCCAACGGCGACCTGATCTACATCTCCCAGACCGCTTCCAGCCTGGACGAACTGGAGGGCTGCATCGACCCGGTCCCCTTCGAAAACAGCTCCACCGTGGGCATCACCGCCTCCAGCGAGTTGGTGGCCCATCGCCGCATCTTCGAAACCACCGGTTGCAATGCCATCCTCCACGGCCACCCCCGTTTCGCCGTGGTCATGAGCATGCTCTGCGAGGACCGGGAAAGCTGCGCCATAACCGACTGCTGGAAGGAGTGCCCCAGAGTCAGAATCCTGGGTGGAACGCCGGTGGTGGCGGGCGAGATCGGCGCCGGCGGGATCGCCAAAAACGTCCCGCCGGTCATCGGCGAGCCGGGCCGGGCCATCGTCTACGGCCACGGGGTGTTTACCCTGGGACGGGACGACTTCCAAGAGGCCTTTTGTGCGCTGGTGGATGTGGAGAACTGGTGCCGGGATGAATATTTCCGCAGGTTCGATGAACGGCATGGGGAACCGGCGCCGCACAGGCCGACATCGAAATAGCACGTAACGAATCGCTTTCTTACCTGCCCAGCCGATGCCATTGCTGAAAGTGGGTAAGGCGCTCTACCCCTTCATCCGGGAGAGACCGTAAAAGCATCTTAAGACATTAGTGTAGTGACATTTCCACATATATCCCCAACGGGCCGAAGGGAAACCCATGAGAATGGCGGATTGCGCAATGAAATACGGCTGGTGGCTCCCGTTTCTGGCGGTGAGTGTCGTCATGTTCGGCTGCGCGGGCGGTTCGCAGCAGCAGAAAAGCCCGTGGCCATGGGATTACAACCGACAGGACGGCAGGTATCCGTCCGGGGACCATGTCGCGGTCAGCGGGCCGGTGGCGAGCTTCGGGGACGCACCCAAGGCCGTAAAGCCGGTACCGCCGGAATCCCTTGAAGCGCCGGGTTCCGGCGCCGCGGCGGCCAAGCCATCTCCGCCATCCCCCTCACCGGGCAAGGCGCCCGACCCAAATGCGGCCGGGAACAGGGTAAAAAAGGGCTACGACTTCTCCGTGAACGAGAAGAGGATAACTACGCCGTCGTACCTGCCCGTGGGTTCGGTTCGTGATGCCTACGACATATTCGCTTCCAATCACGGCGACGCCCCGGTGTCCGTCACCATCGGCAGCGACCAGACATCCAGAAACATGACAACGGACAAACCCCTTCCGGTTATCGCGGTCATACCGCCCCATACGGATCAGGTTCTGGTACACGTTTCGGCCAGATTGAAGAATGAAGCCTACCGGTTCGGGTACACCTGTTTGTGGAGCATCGGCGATCACACCGCGCGCCACCAATGCCCCGAACGCTACCGCTTCCCCTTTAGCGACAAGGTGCGGGCGTTCGCCGGCGTGAGCGATCCTGCCGGTTCCACCCCCTATACCCGTTATGCCGTCGCCTTTTCTCTCCCCGCCGGCACCCCCGTGCTTGCCGCACGCAAGGGCACGGTGGTCCAGATCGGCAAAAACGACGACAAGATCGACATACTTCACGACGATGGGACGATTGCGTCCTACAGCCATCTCGGCAGAATCGGCGAGGGTGTGACGGCGGGGAAGAGCGTTGCCGCCGGCGACGCCATCGGTATGCCCGGTGCGGCGGACAATCCGAGTGAGGCGTACCTGCAACTGGCCGTCTGGCATCCGGAACCACGGCTCAATGCCGCCCTCACGGCAAATGGGCAAAATCCGGGTTATGACCTCGTCTCGTTCCCCCTGGAATTCTGCGCCGCAGACTCCGACGGGTGCAGGGTGCTCACCCGGAGCCAATGGCTATCGGGGGACAGGACTGCCGAGGCGAAAAAGCAGAATAAACGCGGAACGCAACCGGCGGTGCGGAAGAGCGAGGGAAACTGAGTGCTGCCTGACGCCGATGTGGCGGGGAACGACCTTGGAGACGATTGGTTGATACGGAAAAACTGGTGCCGGGTTTCCTGTTATCAAATGAAAAACTGCACTTAGAATCCGCTCGAGCGCCCCTGTTTGCGTCATTTTGACACAGCCGGCAGGATACTGGGCCATCCCGGTGGCCTACGACGGCATCCAGCCCCCTCTGCTGCCCTTCCGCAAACACAGCCACGGCACACGCCAGTTCCGGAATTATTACAATAGATTTACATTGCACCTGCCATAACTGCGGTATCCTCTTTCAAAGGTGAACCTTCCCCCCGCAACCCCCTCCTCTGGACCGCCGCAAGGACTTTTCCCATGAACATCCTGCTCGTATACCCCCGCTACCCCGACACCTTCTGGAGTTTCCGCCACGCCCTCAAATTCATCGGCAAAAAGGCCGCTTTCCCGCCCCTGGGCCTCTTGACCGTGGCCGCCATGCTCCCCCCCGTCTGGGACAAGCGCCTCGTGGACCTGAACGTGCAGCCCCTTTCCGACCGGCAACTCCGCTGGGCCGATTATGTCTTCATCAGCGCCATGACGGTGCAGCGACGCTCGGTGGACGACATCCTGGCCCGCTGCCGCCGCTTGGGGATCAAAACCGTGGTGGGCGGGCCGCTCTTCACCGCCGCCCCGGCCGAATTCGACGGGGCGGATCACCTGGTGCTGGGCGAGGCCGAGGTGACCCTGCCCCGTTTCCTCCGCGACCTGGAGCGCGGCCGGGCGCAGCACAGCTATGCCGCCGACCGTTGGGCCGACGTGGGGGAAACGCCGATCCCGCTCTGGAACCTCATCGACCCGGCCCACTACGCCGCCATGAACATCCAGTATTCCCGGGGGTGCCCCTTCGACTGCGAATTCTGCGATATCACCCAACTGTTCGGCCGCCGGCCGCGCACCAAGGGCACGGCCCAACTGACCGCGGAACTGGACGCCCTGTACGCCTGGGGATGGCGCAACGGCATCTTCCTGGTGGACGACAACTTCATCGGCGACAAGCGCAAGCTGAAACGGGAGACCCTGCCGGCCATGCTCGCGTGGATGGAGCAGCACAGGTATCCATTCACCTTTTTCACCGAGGCCTCCATCGACCTGGCGGACGACCCGGAGTTGATGGACCTCATGGTGAAGACCGGCTTCGAGGAGGTGTTCATCGGCATCGAGACGCCGAGCGAGGAATGCTTGAACGAAACCGGCAAGGTGCAGAACAAGAACCGCGACCTCCTGGCGTGCGTCAGGAAGATCCAGCAGGCGGGGCTACAGGTTCAGGGTGGGTTTATCGTGGGGTTCGACAGCGATCAGCCGTCGATCTTCGAGCGCCAGATCCGCTTCATCCAGGAGAGCGGCATCGCCACGGCCATGGTGGGAATGCTCACCGCGTTGCGCGGCACCAGGCTGCACCGGCGGCTTTTCAAAGAGGGGCGGCTCTTGGGAGATACCTCGGGCAACAACACGGCCGTTGCCCTCAACTTTATCCCCCGCATGAAGATGGAAACCCTGGTTGCGGGATACCGGAACATCCTGACCAGCATCTATGCCCCGAAGAACTACTACGGGCGGGTGATCGGCTTTCTCCGCGAGTATCGGCCTCTCAAGCGGGGGAGTTTCCATGTGAAGTCCGGCTATTGCGGCGCATTCTTCAAGGCCATCGTCATGCTGGGGGTGATCGGCAAAGAGCGGCTCCAGTTCTGGAAACTTTTTTTCTGGTCCGTCGTCAGGCGGCCGGGCCTGCTTCCCCTCGCCATCACCTTTGCCATCTATGGCTACCATTTCCGGAAGATCACCGAAAAAATCGACTGGAGCGGCATGTTCGACGCCAGGGGCGTCGGCCCTACCTGAAAAATAATGCCAAAGGCTATCCCACCCAAAGCTCACAAAGGCACAAAGGCAACCTAAAAAGGTAACACCTTAAAATAACAGGATTTTTGTTTACCATTACAAGTATTTTTGGGGGGGTGTTCTCCGTGCCTTTGTGCGCTTGAGCGAACAATAGCGAGCGGGTGAGAAAATTGTTCTTACGCCATGCCGCCGTCCATTTCCCACATGTCACGGTAACGCCGGCTGCGCGCCAGTAGTTCGGTATGGCTGCCCCGCTCGACGATGCGCCCTTCGTCCAAGAGCAGCACCTCGTCCATGGCCTCCAGCCCGATCCGGCTGTGGGTGATCACCAGGAGCGCCCGCCGCTCGGCATAACGGAACAGCCGCTCCAGCAGCGAACGGGCCGCCGAGGCATCGACCCCTTCCGTCGGTTCGTCCAGGAGCAAGATCGGGCTATCCTTGAGGATGGCCCGGGCAATGGCCAGGCGGCGCACCTGGCCGCCGGAGAGTTTTACCCCTCCCTCGCCGGCCGGCGTGTCGTATCCCTCTGCAAAGGTGGCGATCTCGTCGTGAATCCCTGCCATACGGGCCGCCGCGACCAGCATGTCCTCCCCGGCCCCGGGTCGGGCGATCAACAGGTTTTCCCGCAGGGTCGCGTTGAACAAAAACGGTTGCTGGCCGGCCACCGCCATAAGCCGCCGTACATCCTCGCCGCCATACTCCCTGATCTCACGCCCGGCCAGGGTTATGGAGCCGCTGTCGTACTCCCGGAAACGGAGCAGCAGGGCCAGCAGGGTGCTCTTGCCGGCACCGCTGGCCCCCACCAGGGCCACCTTGCGGCCCGGCGCCAGGTCAAGATCGATCCCCGCCAGGGCCGCGGCCCCGTCGTCGTAGCAGAACCCCACCCCCCGCAGGCTGATATGGGCCGTCGCAGGCAGCGGTGCCGGTTCGCGGGGTTCCCTGACCGCCGGGGTCCCGTCCGCCAGGGTGAAGATGCGCCGTGCCGCCGCCAGGGTCTGCCCCAGGAGCCGGAACGCGGGGGGCAACGGCAGGACCGCCTCGAAAGCGGCCTGACAGAAGAGTGCCAGCATGACCATCTGCGGCCCGCTCAAAGCCCCGGCGCGCACCAGGGGGATGGAAATCACCAGCGCCAGCCAGAGGGCCAGGCCGGAGCAGAGCCCCACCCCGCCGGCGGAGATACCCGCCAGCCCGGCCAGACGGGCCTGATCGGCCAGCAGACGCCGGTTCAGTTCCTCCACCCGCTCCTTTTGCCGTTCTGCCCCACCGCAGGCCAGAAGTTCCTCCATCCCCCGCAGGCCGTCCACCACGGCGGTGCGCAGCTCGGACGCCGTCCGGGTCGCCCGTGCCCCCGGCGTGCGGCCCGCAAGGTAGACCGCCAGGGGAAGGAACACGCCGGACAGCGCCAAGAGCCCCGCGGTCGCCAGGGCCACGGCGCCGCTGAACCACCACAGGAACAGGACCAACGCCAGGCAGCCGCCCAGGGCGGTCAGCACCGGCGCCAAAAGCCGCAGGTAAAAGGTGTCCAGGCTGTCGATGTCGGCCCGGATGCGGCTCAGGAGGTCGCCGCTGGCGTACCCCTCCAGCCGGGCCGGGGCCAGCGGCTCCATGCGCCGGTAGATCCAGACCCTGAGCCCCGCCAAAAGCCGCAGGGAGGCCTGGTGCCCCACCACCCGCTCGGCGTAGCGCCCCAGGGTGCGCAGTATGGCCAGGGCGCGGATGCCGGCCGCGGGATAGTGGTAGTTGATGGGGATGCCGCCGATCCCGGCCAGGGCCATGGCGGCGATGAACCACCCCGAGAGGGCCAAAAGCCCCACGTTGGCCAAAAGCGTCGCCAGCGAAAGCCCAAGGGCGGCCAGGAGCCAGGCGCGATAGGGCCACGCCAGTTTCAAGAGGCGCAGGAGGTCCCTCATGCTTCCTCCCCCGCGGCGGTCATGCGGGCGAACAGCCCGCCGGCCCGGCTCAGATCGTCACGGCTCCCCTGTTCCACAATCCTCCCCCGGTTCATGACCACGATCCGGTCGGCATCCTCCAGGGCAGCCAGGCGATGGGCGATGGCGAGCACGGTCCGGCCCCGGGCCAGTTCCTTGAGCGCCTCGCGGACCAGTGCCTCCGAATGGGCGTCCAGCCCGGCGGTCGGTTCATCGGTGACGATCAGGGGCGCGTCCTTGAGGAACACCCGCGCCAGGGCGATGCGCCGCGCCTGGCCGCCGGACAGCCCTGCCCCCTGTTCGCCGATGACCGTATCCACCCCTTGGGGGAGACGGGCGATGAACTCTTCGCAACGGGCCAGGGCGGCGGCCCGGGCCACCTCGGCGGCGGTGGCGTCCCGACGCCCCAGGCGGATGTTGTCGCCCACGGTGCCGTGAAAGAGATGCGGCCGTTGGGGAACCCAGGCCACCAGGCGCCGCCATTCTTCGGGATCGCACTGCGCCAGGTCCGCGCCGTTCACCAGCACCCGCCCCCGTTCCGGCAGGGCAAAGCCCAGAAGCAGCGCCGCCAGGGTGCTTTTCCCCGCGCCGCTCGGCCCCACGAGGGCGACCCGTTCCCCCGGCGCCAGGGTGAGCGTGACCCCATCGATGACCGGGGCGGTATCGGGTGTATAGCGGAAACTGATATCCTCGAAGGAAATCCTGAGGGAGGATGCGGCGGGCAGCGGGCGGGGCGACGCAGGGCGGGGGGCGGCCGGGGTATCCAGCAGGCTGAAGATGCGCTCGGCGGCGCCGATGGCCTCCATGCGGGCATGGTAGTACGTCCCCATCAGCCGCAGCGGCAGGTAGAATTCGGGCGCCAGAAGCAGGACGGTGAAACCGTCCTGGAAAGCCATGCCCCCCTTCATGAGCCGAAAGCCGATGACCACCGCCATCAAGGCCACGCTGACCGTGGCGAAAAACTCCAGGACCAGGGCCGAGAGGAAGGCGACGTAGAGCACCGACATGGTGGCCCGGCGGTAGTCGTCCGAGATGCGGGCGATCAACTCCGCTTCACGCCGGGAGGCGTTGAACATGCGCAGGGTGGCCAGGCCGTTCACCCGGTCGAGGAAATACCCCCCCAGGCGGGCCAGGGTTTGCCACTGGCGCTGGTTGAGGCGCTCGGCGCCCCGGCCGATGAGAATGGAGAAAAAAGGGATAAAGGGGGCGGTGAACAGCATGATGCCGGCCGAAATCCAGTCGGCCGGGGCGACCGCCGCCAGGATGGCGAGCGGCACCAGGGCCATCACGGCCAGATGGGGCAGGTAACGGCTGTAGTACCCGTCCAGCGCCTCCACCCCGTCCACGATCACCGTGGCCACCTCGCCGGCCCGGTCTCCCTTGAGCCGCAGGGGCCCGGCATCCAGCAAGCGCCGGAAGAGATCGTTGCGCACCTCGTGGCGGATGGCGGCCGAAGCGGCAAAGGCGACCCGCTCCGAGGCCCAGGAAAGAGCGGCCCGCGCCATCATAAGGGGCGGCAGCCACGATAGCTGCGGCAGTACCTCCCGGAACCCGGCGCCGTCGATCATGACCCGCTGTACCAGTTGGGCCACGATCAGGGCCTGGGCGATCAGCACGAAGCCGCCCGCCACGCCCAGCCCCACGGCCAGGAATAGGGTCGGTTTTACACGATTTTTGAGGAACTTGAGGCGCTGTTCGGGAGTCGGTATTTCCGGGGTGTCCACGCTCACGGGAGTCGGGCTACGCCGGGACGCCGCGCCGGCGCGCCGCCTCGAACAGGGCGATGCCGCCGGCCACCGAGGCGTTCAGGGAGGATACGCCGCCATAGAGCGGGATCGACAGGACCACGTCGCACTGTTTGCGCACCAGGGGACGGATTCCTTCGCCTTCGTTGCCCACCAGGAGGACGACCTTGCCGGAAAAGTCCACGTCGTAGAGCGATTGTCCCGCCTCGCCGGCCAGGCCGTAGATCCAGTAGCCGCCATCCTTGAGCAGTTGGAGGGTTTGGGCCACGTTGGTCACCAGGGCCACCGGGATGGTCTCCACCGCGCCGGCCGAGGCCTTTTCCACGGTGGGGGTCACGCCCGCGGCGCGGTCCTTGGGGATGATGACGCCGTCACAGCCGGCGCAGGCCGCGGTGCGGATCAGCGCCCCCAGGTTGTGGGGGTCCTGGATGCCGTCCAGCACCAATAGAAAGCCACCCTGGCCCGCCTCGTCGATGCGGGCCACGAGGTCATCCAGGTCGGCATAGCTGAAGGGTTCCACCATGAGCGCCACCCCCTGGTGATGGCTGGAGGCACACAGCTTGGTCAGATCGTCGCGCTCGCGCCGGCGGATCGGGACGCCCCGTTCCTCGGCCAGCTTGAGAATCTTCTCCAGACGATGGTCGGTGGCGGAGGACTGGACGTACAACTCGAAAGCCCCACGCACACCGCGCAGCGCTTCCCGAACCGGATTGACGCCGAAAACCAATTCCCCTTTCATGGGCACCCCTCCGCGATCTCGTCCACGATCAGGCGAGCAGCGGCCACCGGGTCGGACGCCTTGGCGATGGGGCGGCCGATCACCAGGTAATCGGCCCCGGAGGCGACCGCCTCGGCCGGGGTCATGACGCGTTTCTGGTCGTCCAGGGAGGCGAACGAGGGGCGGACGCCGGGGGTGACGATCAGGAAATCCGGGCCACAGGCCGCGCGGATCGGCTCTATCTCCAAGGGGGAGGCGACCACGCCGTCCATGCCGGCATCCTTGGCCAGGCGGGCCAGGCGGACGACCATCTCCTCTACAGGCCGCTCGATCCCCACCCCGCGCAGGGTTTCCGCCGTGGACGAAGTCAGGACGGTCACGGCCAACAGGCGGGGCCGTTCGTCGCCGAACTCCGTGCGCACCGCGGCGGCGGCCGTCGCCATCATCTCCTCGCCCCCCAGGGCGTGCAGGTTGGCCAACTGCACCCCGAGCCGGGCCGCCTCGACCATGGCCCTGGCCACGGTGTTGGGGATATCGTGGTACTTGAGGTCGAGAAAGACCCGGCCGCCGCGACGCTGCACGGTCCGCACCGCCTCGGGGCCGCAGGAGGTGAACAGTTCCTTGCCGACCTTGAACATCCCCACGTGGCCGGCCAGGTGCGCCGCCCAGCGATCGATGTCGGCCAGGCCGTGCACATCCAGGGCAAAGATGATTTTATCGCGTGCTTGTTCAGATAACATAATTACCTTTCTCAATCTGCCACAGTAGGTACAGACAGATCGATTCTCTCACTCGCTCGACTCACGTTCGCTCAAGCTCACAGAGGCACAAAGAACATCAGGAGCAAGGCAGACAAACTCAACGACGTGTGGTTGATTGTTTTATCCAAAGTTTTTTTGTTTTTCCCAGCAAATCTTTGTGTTTGTTGGCTTTTATGATTCTCTCCGTGCCTCTGTGAGCTTTGTGAGAGATAGTTTTTGACGGTATTTTTCTACAGCAGGTTTGCCGCCAGTTCCGCCAGTTCCGAACGTTCCCCCTTGGTCAGGGTCACGTGGGCGGCGATCTTCTCCCCCTTGAACCGCTCCACCAGAAAGCTCAGGCCGTTGCTGGACGAATCCACGTAGGGGTTGTCGATCTGGTAGGGGTCGCCGGTCAGGATGATCTTGGTCCCCTCCCCCACCCGGGTGACGATGGTCTTGATCTCATGGGGAGTCAGGTTCTGGGCCTCGTCCACGATCAGGTACTGGTTGGGGATGGAACGGCCGCGAATGTAGGTCAGGGGTTCGATGTCCAGAAGCCCCATGGCCATCAGCTCCTTGTACCCCTTGCTGTGGCGCTTCTCCGACTCGTGGCCCGAGATGAGCAGTTCCACGTTGTCGAAGATCGGCTGCATCCAGGGGGTCAGCTTTTCCTCGATGTCGCCCGGCAGGAATCCCAGGTCCTTGCCCATGGGGAATACGGGGCGGGAGACCAGCAGGCGGTTGTAGACGTTCTCCTCCGCGGTCTTGTGCAGGCCAGCGGCGATGGCCAGAAGCGTCTTGCCGGTGCCCGCCTTGCCCACCAGGGTCACCAGCTTGATGGAATCGTCCATCAGCACGTCCAGGGCAAAGGACTGTTCCCGGTTGCGGGCGAAGATGCTCCAGATCCCCTCCTTGGGGACCTTGCGTACCGGGACGATGTGCCCGCTGTCCGCGTCGTAGCGGCAGATGGCGCTATGAGAGGGATTGGTGCTGTCCGTGATGGTGATGAATTCGTTGGGAGCGAGCCCTTCCGGCGCCTCCAGCCAGTTCTGGCCGTAGAACCGGTCCACGGCGTCGGGGGCCATTTCGATGCTGCGGGTCCCGGAATAGAGATCCTGAATGTCGATCTTGTCCGATTCGTAATCCTCGGCGGCCAGGCCGATGGCATCGGCCTTGATGCGCAGGTTGGTGTCCTTGGTGACGAAGATGAGCTCGGTGTCGGGAAAGCGGTCGCGCATATCCAGGGCAACCGCCAGGATGCGGTTGTCGCCGCTGTCCACCCGCAAATCCACCGGCAACCGTTTGAGGTAGCTTTCGCTGAACAGTTCGACCCGCAGGGTACCCTGGCCCGGGAGCGTAACGCCGGCCGCCAGCGAGCCCTTTTCCCGCATGGTGTCGAGGATGCGCGAGATCTGGCGGGCATTGCGCCCGGTTTCGTTCATGTCCTTCTTGAAGCGGTCAACCTCTTCGATAACGGTTATGGGGATGATGATGTTGTTGTCCTGAAATTTGAACAGGGATTGGGGATCATGCAACAGAACGTTGGTGTCGAGGATGAAGTTTTTCACGGAAGGCCTTTCTGTCGGGAGGATAACGACCAAACCTGCATAATTTTGCCACAGAGTCACGGAGGGGTCGAAGAGATTGATTCACCGGCTGGGCATCGGGAGAGATGCATCTATTCGTCGATCGGACCTTCCTCGTCTTCTCGAGTTTTTTCTCCGTGACTCTGCGGCCCTGTGGCAGATTACCTGAATTGTATGTTCCTATTTTTCAGAGCAGCATTCTACAACGGCATCGCAGAAAATAGCAATCTCTTCGCCCGTGGAGAACCAGCCCGGGCTCATGCGCAGGGTGCCGCCGGGGAAGCTGCCCAGGGTGCGGTGGGCCTGGGGGGCGCAGTGCAGCCCGGCGCGCACGGCGATGTCGTAATTGTGGTCCAGCATGAATGCCAGGGCAGCAGGGTCGGTTCCCGCCACGGTGAAGGAGAGCACGCCGCCGCGCAGGGCCGGGTCGGACGGGCCGTAGAGCGTGACCTGCGGCAGTTCGGCCAAACGCTCTGCGGCTGCTGCGGCCAATTGGCGCTCTTTGTTCCCGATGGCGGCAACGCCCTGTTCCAGGACGAACTCCACCCCGGCCTTGAGTCCGGCGATGCCGGGCAGGTTGTGGGTGCCCGCCTCGAAGCCGTCCGGCAGGGTCAGGGGTTGTTCCTCGGCAGTGGAACTGGTGCCGGTACCCCCTTGGAGCAGTGGTTTCAGTTGGACGGCCGGGGAGACGTAGAGGAACCCGGTTCCCTGGGGGCCGTAGAGCCCCTTGTGCCCCGGCGCGGCCAGAAGGTCGATGCCGGTCCTGATCACGTCAATCGGCTCGCTGCCCGCCGACTGGGCCGCATCCACCAGGAACAGCGCGCCGGCCTCCCGGGCGATCGCCCCCATGCGGTCGATGGCCTGGATCGTGCCGCACACGTTGGAGATATGGGCCAGCGCGATCATACAGGTAGCGGGGCGCAGGGCGCGCCTGACATCGTCCGGATCCACCATACCGGCAGCGTCGCCCCGAACCACGGTCACCTCCACCCCGGATGAGCGCAAGGCGGCCAGGGGGCGGATCAGGGAGTTGTGCTCCATGGAGGTGGTGACCACATGGTCGCCCGGGACGAGGACGCCGCGCAGCGCCAGATTGAGCGCCTCGGTGGTGCTGTGGGTCATGATGACCCGCGAAGAGTCGGGGATGGCGAACAGGGTGGCGATGGCTTCACGGGCCTGAAGCAAGAGACGCCCGGCCTCCAGGGAGCGCCCATAGCCCCCGCGTCCCGGTGATGCGCCGATCTCGCGCATGGCGTGCATGACCGCCTGGTACACGGATTCCGGCTTGGGATGGGATGTTGCCGCGTTATCGAGATAGATGGACATGGGATGGCTATGTTTCACGGTAGAATGGGCGGCTGGCTGGAAAGCCAGGGAAATACCTGTACCGCGCCGGAGCGCGGTTCGCGTGAAGCATCGAATATTTTTGAGGAAATGCTCTTTTCATCGTCAAAGCCCCACCAATTCTGCACGGCGGCAATCTCTTCCCGCCCGGCGTTGTAGAGGTTGAAGCCGCCGTTGCCGCGGAAAGCGCATCCCCACACCGTCGCCCGGCCGTCCTCGGTCCGCAGGGCGTCGTGGTCGTTGTCGGCGAAAAGAGACCGCTGGATCTTCATGCGGGTGGAGGCGAGCTGCAGGGCCGTCCCCTTGTTGAGCATGAAGCGCGTCATGAAGATCTGCCCCTCCCCTCCCGTTACCATGGCACCGGCACCGTTGGAGGAGATGGTGCTGGAGTTTATCCTGAGGCGGCATTCATCGGCCCGCATCCCAAACTGGCCGTTGTCCGTGACGCTGGCGGAGGCCAGAACGACCGACGAGCGGGACAGGGACATGCCCTGGCGGTTCGTGCTGACGCTGCTGTCGCGCAGTTCGAATTCAGCGTCATGAACCTCGGCGCCTGTTTCGCAGGCGGAGAAGCTCGACGCCTCGACGGTGGCGATGCTGTCGCGCAGCGACAAACCGGTTTTGGAGAGGGTGACGCGCGCCGACTTGGCGGTAAAGGCCGAAAAATGGGCCTCAAGCCCCGTTTCCGCGCCTTCGATGGCGGTATGTTCGAACTGGTTGCGCTTTTCGGTCGCCAGCAGCAGGATGCCGCCCCAGTCCCCCTTGACCGGGGTGGGGGCGTCCGAAGAAAACAGGATCGGATGTTCGGCCGTGCCGACACTCTGAATACGGCCCATGACGATCAGGCGGGCCTTGCGGAGTCCGCCGCCACGGATAAAGCGCACCGTGGTCCCCGGTTCGATGCGAAGCGTGGCCTGGGGGGCAACCACCAAAGCCCCGCTGACCTGCACGGTTCCACGCCAGGTGACGTCTTCGGTGAGGGTCGCGTGATCATAACGCATATCGGGGCGTTTCTGGAGGGATGAAGCGGGGCCGTCAAAGGCATGGGATGCCGCCGGGCGGGCCGCCTCGAGGGGGACGCCACCCCGGAGCCAGGCAGATATGGCGCTTCTGGTGAGCGGGGCTTCTTCACTCGCGGCACAGGTATTCCGGCACACCACCAGAGACAGGATTATGAGGCAGAAGCCGACGTACCTGAAAACAAGGTTCTTCACACGGTGCTCCATTCGATAATGTCCTAGGTTCTACCATATTTGCAGGGCGCCTGTAAATTTTTTGTTCTTTTCGGCACGTTAGATTGGCCGGAAATATTATATTGACTTGTCATATATGTTGTGGTTTTATTTCGAGCGTTCCACCAAATATTGTGGTTTTGCGCGAGTAATTCATTCTACCCCCAATTCCTCAAAATAACTCGATTTTTTCACGCCACAAGGAGAACCGCCCATGAAAAAGGAACCCTCACACGACGCCATCCCCGACCTTTCCAAAAACGCCGCAACCGTCCTCGAAAAGCGCTATTTGCGGCGCGATACCGAGGGCAAGGTGCTGGAGACGCCGGCGGACATGTTCCACCGCGTCGCCGATACCATTGCGGCTCCCGATAAAAAGTTCGACAAAAAGGCCGACCTCAAAGGTTTGGCCGACACGTTTTACCGCATGATGACCAACTTCGAATTCCTTCCCAACTCCCCCACCCTGATGAACGCCGGGCGCCAACTGGGGCAGCTCTCGGCCTGTTTCGTCCTGCCGGTGGGCGATTCCATGGAAGAAATCTTCGACGCCGTCAAATTCACCGCCCTGATCCACAAGTCCGGCGGCGGCACCGGTTTTTCCTTCTCGCGCCTGCGCCCGGCCAACGACGTGGTCAGCTCGACCACCGGCATCTCCAGCGGCCCGCTCTCCTTCATGCGGGTGTTCGACATCGCCACGGAAACCATCAAGCAGGGCGGCACCCGCCGCGGCGCCAACATGGGCATCCTGCGGGTCGATCACCCCAACATCATGGATTTCATCATGTGCAAGGCCGACCAGAAGCAGCTCAACAACTTCAACATCTCGGTCGGTTTGACCGAGAAATTCATGCAGGCCGTGGAGCGGGACGAGGAGTATGACCTGATCAATCCCCGCGACCAGAAGGTCTTTGGCCGTCAGAACGCCCGCAAGGTCTTCCATCGCATCGTGGTGCAGGCCTGGGAAAACGGCGAGCCGGGCATCATCTTCCTGGACCGCCTCAACCGCGACAACCCGACCCCCCACATCGGCGAGATCGAATCCACCAACCCCTGCGGCGAACAGCCGCTGCTGCCCTACGAATCCTGCAACCTGGGCTCCATCAACCTGGGAAAATTCGTCAAGGACGGCACCGTTGACTGGAAACGGCTGAAAACCGTCGTGCACGACTCGGTCCACTTCCTGGACAACGTCATCGAGGCCAACAACTACCCCCTCCAGCAGATCCACGACATGACCCACGGCAACCGCAAGATCGGCCTGGGGGTCATGGGATGGGCCGACATGCTGATCATGCTGGCAGTTCCCTACAACTCCGAAGAGGCGGTCAAGCTGGGCAAAAAGGTGATGAAGTTCATCAACGACGAAGGGCATCTGGCATCCCAGGAGTTGGGCAAGCAGCGCGGCTCCTTCCCCAACTTTACGGGCTCCATCTTCGACAAAAAGGGTGCAACGCCCATGCGCAACGCCACGGTCACCACCATTGCGCCCACCGGCACCATCTCGATCATATCCAACGCCTCCTCCGGCGTGGAGCCGCTCTTTGCCGTTTCCTACATCCGTACCGTCATGGACAAGAACGTGCTGGTGGAGGTCAACCCGATGTTCGAGCAGATTGCCAAGGAACGTGGTTTCTATTCCGAAGCGCTGATGAAGAAGATCGCCGAGCACGGCACCGTCCACGACATTCCCGAGGTACCGGAGGACGTGCGCCGGGTATTCGTCACCGCCCACGACATCACCCCCGAAGACCATATTCAGATGCAGGCCGCCTTCCAGCTCTACACCGACAACGCGGTCTCCAAGACGGTCAACTTCCCCAATTCGGCCACCATGGACGATGTGGAAAAGGCCTACATGCTGGCCTACGAAACCGGCTGCAAAGGCGTCACCATCTATCGTGACGGTTCCCGCGACGAGCAGGTGCTCTCCACCGGCAAGAAAGAGGAACAACAGGCCGCCGTGGCCGCCACGCCGGTGGAAGACGAGAAGAAGGCCATCAAGCGCGACCGTCCCAAGGCGCTCAAGGGGTGGACCTACCAGATGCAGACCGGCTGCGGCCCGCTCTACGTCACCGTCAACGAGGACAACACCGGCCTGTTCGAACTCTTCACCACCATGGGCAAGGCCGGCGGCTGCGCCGCATCCCAGAGCGAGGCCATCGGCCGCATGGTGTCCCTGGCATGGCGCAGCGGCGTCCAGGCCCGCCAGGTCATCAAGCAGCTTCTGGGGATTTCCTGCCACTGCCCCTCGGGCTTCGGCGACAACCGCATCCTCTCCTGCGCCGATGCCGTGGCCAAGGCTATCCAGGCCCACATGGTGGCCAACGGCTACGACATCAACGCCGAAACCGCCACCCTTGACCGGGGCGCCTGCCCCGATTGCGGCGGCATCATCGAACACGAGGGGGGCTGCTGCGTCTGCCGCGTCTGCGGCTATTCGGAGTGCGCGTAACCGTTTTTGCTTGTACGTCCCCCTTTGACAAAGGGGGACTTGGCTGTTGACACAAACCGGCGCTGCGGAATTTTCCGGGCGCCGGTTTGCATTACGGCTTTCTGTCGATCCACGTAATCGTCCTTGCAACTTTCGGTTATTCGGGTAAAATACCGACAACTTACCACTATGCTTCATCAGAAGGATGCTCCAATGGCGCAGGTTACGCCGTTCGACGACAAAATTATCAGCTTCATGCACCGTCACGGCGCTGAAAAGATTGGCGTATTCGGTTCCTACGCCCGTAACGAGGCACGGGCGGACAGTGACCTGGATCTTATGGTCTGGTTCAAGGAGCAAAAAAGTCTTCTCGGGATGATTCGCATCGAACGAGAACTGTCCGAACTGCTGGGCGTCAAGATTGACCTGTTGACCGAACAGGCTGTCAGCCCCTATCTGATTGACCGTATACGCCGAGAACTCAAGGTGATTTCCTGATGGTACGGGACGATCAGGTATACCTTGCCCATATCAAGGACGCCTTGCAGCAGATTTCCACGTACACTGACGGCATGGATACCGACGCTTTTCTTGCCAACCGCATGGTGCAGGATGCCGTGATCAGGCAGCTTGAGATTGTCGGCGAGGCAACCAAAAAACTGTCGGAAAGTTTCAGGAGACGTTTCCCCTTCATCCCCTGGAAAGATCTTGCCGGCTTTCGGGACAAGCTGATTCATCAATATTTTGGGGTAGACCTGACAACGGTGTGGCAATCGGTCGTCGATGATGTACCTACTTTGCTGGATGAATTGAAAAGAATTGATATGTCGGCATGATGCGCCCGCTTTGGCGGAACGGTAAAAACAACCGGCGCTGCGGATTATTCCGGGCGCCGGTTTGCGTTTGTGACTACAGATGACCAAGGTTAAAATCTACGAAGAAAGATCAACAGGAAAGGCTGTGAAGACGATGTTTTTTTTCGATTCAACCAGAAAAGAACGCCTACTCGGCATATCCCTTTGACATCCAAGAGAACGTCACACCATGCCCAAGGAACTGACCCACTGGATGCTGGCCGAACAATCCCTGGCCGGGCTGGACCACACGAGCCGCCTTGCCGCTCTTATCCGTGAAAACCGGGACCTGTACCTGGCCGGGGCGGTCCTGCCCGACACGCTGCTACACCTGGTTGCCGGGCCCCATGGCCCGACCGCCCTGGGGCTGGCCCACCGTTTCCATGACAGCCTCGGCAACAGCTACGGGCCGCTCATCCGGGCCGAGGAGGCATACGGCCCTGGGGGACTTCCGGCGGGGTTGTCCGCCTGTCTGCTGGGGGTACTCTCCCACATGCAGGCCGATATCGTCTTTCACCCTTTCGTCTATGCCCACAGCGGCGTGGGAGACATGGGCCGCCACTACCGGGTGGAGACCGCCCTGGATTGCCATTTTTCCCGCCGGGGCGTCGTTTTCCCCACACAGCGGTTGGACAGCCTCATGACACCCGCCGTCCGGGCCGAACTGGTCACGGCCAGCGCCCTGCTGTTCGATCCCGAAGGACAACTGCCGCGCCGGGTGCTGGAACAGGCCCTGGGCCTCCACTGCCGCATCCAGGCCATGTACGACAGCACCTTCTGGAAGCTGGTCACCCGCCTGCTGGCCTGCCTGCCGGTTCCCCTGCTCCGGCATGCCCGCCACCTGTTCTACCCCCTGACCCGGTCCGGGGACGATCCCGCCGAACTGCTCGGCACCTGGCGTCATCCGGTTACGGGCGAAGCGAGAACCGAAACACCCGACGACTTGGCAAAGGAGGTGGTGCGGCGTACCGTGGCCCTGTTCGAACGGATTGACGCCGCAGGAGGCCTGAAAGACGCCCTCGCCGCTTTGCCGGGAGAAAACCTGCTGACCGGCCTCCACGGCGTCGGCCAGCAGGAGATGGAACGGCGTCTGCCGTAAGAGATTGTTTCCCCTTGCCGCCAACCTCGACTATACTACCCCCATGAGCACAACCGCCTTTATCCTGATCGTCATCTCGGCGGTCATGCATGCCCTGTGGAACCTGCTGGTGAAGCGCAGCAGCCACAAGACCGTCTTCATCTGGTGGATGTTCGTCGCCTCCAGCCTGCTCTTCACCCTGTGCCTGCCGCTGGCTGCCGAACCGTTCCGGTGGCCCGGTCCCGGAACCGTGCTCATGATCGCCATCGGCGCGATCTGCTATGTCCTCTATCACCTCTTCAACGGCCGCGCCTACCGGGGGGGCGACCTGTCGGTCGTCTATCCCCTGTCCCAGACCTCCATGATCTACGTACCCATATGGGGCATGATCCTGCTGAGAGAGCGCCTTTCTCTCGTGGGCATCTGCGGCATCCTGCTGGTGATCCTCGGAACATTCTCGGTGCAGATGCAGCGTTTTTCCCTGGTCGAATTGGTGCGCCCCTTCCGCAACCTGCGCAGCCAATCGGTACAGGCGGCACTGACGGCCGGGTTCATCTACTCCATCGGCTCCATAGCCGAAAAGACCGGCGTCAGAAACTACTCGCCACTCTATTTCACCTACTTTCTGGTTCTCTCCATGCTGGCCATGATGACCATCAACCTGGTCCGGCCCAAGTATCGGCCCCATGTCGGGCAGGAATTGCGCAAGCATTGGGTTCTGGTGCTCTGGAGCGGCCCGGTCATCATGGCCTCGTTTCTCACCTTCCGCTACGGTCTCAACCTGTCGCCGGTCAGCTATGCCGTACCGGTCCGTCAGGTCAGCATCCTGGTGGGGGTAATGATCGGCATCCTGTTCCTCGGGGAGTCGTGCGGCAGAATCCGGACGGTTGCGGCCCTCCTGATCCTGGCCGGGGCGGCCCTGATCAGGCTCGGATAACCTCATTATCGATCTGATCATGTTTTTTCCAAAACGATAACACCCCCATAGCCGCCCCACCAAAAAACCCAACAAAAACCAGTGCGTTACACTTTTCAATTATGGCATATTCGCTGCATACCCTTCTTTTTTGCTGCATCACACGACATGCCGACAAGCACATGCGTTCACACCATTCTCTCCGATAAACGACACATCATCTCACAGGAGGCAGGGTGCCATGTTCCGACTTCCCAAAGGCAGACCCCTGTATGAAAACATGGGGCTGAGCGGACTTCGTCTCCCCGACATCACCGCCAAGCTAAGCTTTGCTAAATTCACCGGGTACGCGCACTTCGTGTTTTCGTCTGCATACGTCATACTGGTCTTCGAATCAGGCAAACTGGTCAGCCTGATGACCAAGGAAGGCGAAAACCCTCCCCAAAAAAGCGGCTTCGAAGCCATGGTCGATCTGGCACGCCTGATCACATCCGCCGAGCACGGCACCATAAGCGTCTACCAACTCTCCACGGACCTGACCATGTGCATTCAGGCCTTGCTCCAGGGCAAAGCGCTTTACCGTTCCCAAGAGTTGGCACTGGTTGACATCAAGACACTCCTGGCCCGCATCAAGGACAACCGGATGAACGGCTGCCTGCGGATCTACACGAACGAACGCCTGGCGATGATTTTTTACAAGGATGGGAACCCGCTCGGTTTTTTCAATGACGGTTCCGAAACCATTGAAACGACGCCCGGAGACTCGCAGCATATAGCCAAACTCCCGGGCGCCAAGCTGGACCTCTTTACCACGGTCAACCCCGATGAATTGATGGCCCTGAACCTGCTGGAGATCATCGATGTCGGTCAGATATGGGAGGCAGCGCAAAATAGCCGCAAGGCTGCCATGCACAAACTGTCCAAGGAGCAGGAAGGACGCCAGCGGTTGGTACGGGAGGATCGGTTGAGCGCTCTCGAAGAAAGCGTCACCGCCGTTTGCGTTGATTATCTCGGCGACATGGGCAACAAAATCCTGGAAAAGGAGTTGCAGGCCGCCGGCGGGAATACCTGTTTGAGAAGCGTCGAGGAAGCCGCGCAGCTTATCACGGCCCTGGAACGGGGTGCCAAGCTTTTGATGGTTGGTCAGCCACGCATCAACAAAATGAAAGAATCGATCTCCAGCGTCATAGAACAGGCTGGGATTGTCTGAGAATACAGGGAGGGAGCACTTCATGAGTACGAGTATTTTCAATCAGATGTTTCTGATTTTCGACCCACTCGAAATCATCCAGATGTGCTGCTGGTTGATCGCCGGGATCGTCAGTCTGTACTTCAGCATCGGCAATGCACGCCTCTGGACCAGCATCTCCTTTGGTTTCTTCCTGCTCCTGATCGGCCAAACCTACCTGATTGACCCACTGGTCAAGTATCACGTTGTCATAACCATGCACCACGTTTGCAGCATTCTCTCCATCATGCTCATCTCGCATGGTTTTTTTGAATATTATATCTTCTGCCGCACCCTGGAGATCTCCGGAACGAAACGAACCATCTATTTCGCTACGGCCGGCGTCCTGGTTTTCTTTTGGCTCTTTCTGTCGGTCAACCCCAACCCGAGTCCCAATGCCGTCAGAAACTATCAGATCATCGCCAACGCCACCTGGACGATTCTCTGCATAGCCAATATCTTCCTCTGTCGCAAAATCTACCAATCACTCGGCAGTTCACCGATCGGCAAGGGTTTTTTCGGTTTTGCCGCAGCTTTTTTCCTGATCTTCATCTGGAAAGGCGCCTTTCTCTATCGGGAGATCTATCAGTGGGACCGGTTGGGGCAGGACATTTACTACATTTCCGGGCAATACCTTGATATCGAAGGTTATACCGGCATCGTGGAAGCCACCTATCAGATCGTCAACATAGCGGGCATACTCGCCAGCATTACCGTCGTCGGCACGCACATCTATCTCTTGCGGCTCCTGAAATTCTCTGGAGGTGAAGCATGAAAACCTTCATAACCGTCATAGCATGCCTTCTGTGGGTTTCCGTTGCAGCGCCTTCCCATGCCCGCAACATCAAGACCGTCGGTTCCGGGCCCACCATCAATTTCGATCCGGCCATGATCCCCCTGGAACACCAGGAAAGCTATCAAATCATGGGCAAAAAGTGCACAACCTGCCATGGTATGGACAGAATCGTCCTCACGATTCTGACCGGAAAGGCGCAGGTCACCAAACAGCCCTTTGACCGGGAACAGGCGGCAGGATACGGCATACGCCTGATACGCATGCACAATACCGGCTTGAAAAAAGAAGAAATCCGTGACGTAATCAGGATGTTGCAGTGGCTGATCGATGAAAAGAACAAACACTGATCCATGATGGATTCAGGCTGCAGGGGTCTCTCGACGGTTTCGAGAGGCCCTTTTTTATTTCCAGGAATAAGAGAAAAGGGGATATTATGCCATAATAACGAACCTGCTGGAGTGAGGCTACGCCCCAATGGACACGATCATCAGAGCACTCGGAGAATTGTTTCCCTCTCCCGACCACGGGGCCATCCGCCTGGTTGGCGGCAGCGTGCGGGACCACCTGCTGGGGCGGCAAGGTTCCGACATCGACCTGGCGACCAGTCTGGATGCAACGGAGCTGGCCGCCTGCGGCTTTCGACGCCTGGAACCCAGAAGCATCGCCCCCATTTGGTTCCGGCACGATCAGGCCGTCGGCTCCATCGAGGTGACACAACTGCCCGATCTGGACGCGGCCCTGGCCCAGGACCTGGCCCGCCGCGACTTTACCGTCAACGCCATGGCCCTGACCCTTGACGGTAAGCTCATCGACCCGCAGGGCGGCAGACGCGAGCTGGAACTGCGCCGGCTTGAAGCCTGTTCCCCCCACTCGTTCAGCGATGATCCGCTGCGCATATTTCGCGCCTTCCGCTTCGAGGCCGACGGGTGGACGCTGACGCCGGGAAGCGAGGCCCTGATCCGGGAGCGGGAGTGGCGGCGCCCCTTGGAGCTGCTGCCGGTGGAACGTTTTTCCCGCGAGATGCTGAAAGCCTTGGGGGCCGCGCAGCCGGAGCGTTTTTTTGCGCGCATGCTCCACTTCAACGTCGGCCGCAACTACCTGCCGGAACTCTTTGCCATGCCCGCCATCCCGGCCGGGCCGGTGCAGCACCACCCCGAGGGAGACCTGTTCAGTCATGTCAGTCAGGTGCTGCAACGGGTGGCCGAACGGACCGGTGCCCCCCTGGCCCGCTTCTGCGCTTTTTTTCACGACATCGGCAAGCTGGCCACCGACCCGGCGCTCTATCCCGGGCACCACGGCCACGAAGACGCAGGTTTCGATATGGCCCGCAGCCTGGGCGAACGCCTGCGGCTGCCGTCAGGCTACCGCACCGCCCTGGCCTGGACCAGCAGGCTCCACGGCCTGCTCAACCGGTGGGACGAACTGCGGGACTCGACCCGTCTGAAGACGACACAGCAGGCCCAAAAGGCGGGGATCGGGGAGATCCTGCCCCTGGTGGCGGCGGCGGACAAGCCGGATGGCGAGTTTGTGTTGGAAGAGTGGCAACGGACCGTTCGGGTCGCCACCATGACCACCGTGGAGTTGGGGATCGACAACGCCCGGCTGGAGGGGATGGCGCCGGAAAAACGGCCGGATTTTATTCTGCAGAAAAGGGTCGAAATACTGCGGAGAGGAGGGTAAACCAAAGGCCGTTTCTCGTATTCTCCGCGCCTTTGCGAGCTTGAGCGAACGACAGTGAGCGGGTGAGAGAACCGTTTGGTTCGAGTCTCACCGGCTCCGCGGCACATGCTTTTTCCAGGTTCATTCCGACATCTTCAGCCGGAAGATCCACACCGCCGCCGCAAAGACGCACACCGCCGTAATCGCCACCTGGAGCGCGGAGACCACGGGAAAGCCGCCGCTGACCAAGGCCTGGCGGGCTCCTTCGAACAGGGCCGTGGTGGGCAGCGCCCTGACCCAGGGAACGATGGTGGCCGGATAGGAGGAGAGCGGGAAAAAGAGGCCGGACATGAAGATCAGCGGCATGATGAAGACCGCCTCGACCTTGCCGATGGTTTCGGGCTTGTCCATGACCGTGCCGCAGATCACGCCGGCGCAGGAGAACAGGGCCGAACCGGGTATCAGAAAGGCCAGGTACGCCAACAGGTGAAGCGGCGAGAAGCGGAACGGGGTGATGGCGAAGATCACAAGCCCCACGGCCAGCCCCTTGACCAGGCCGTGGGAGAAGCCGGACATGATCTTGGCGATCACGATCTCCGGGACCGCGATGGGGGTGACCCGGTAGGATTCGATGGTGAACTGTACCTTGCGATGGAACCAGAGGCTCCAGGTACTCTCGCTGTAGGCGGCGTTGACCGCGGTCATGGTGATCAGCCCCGGCGCGATGAACAGGCTGTAGGGCACGCCGTCCACCAGACCGATGTACCCCTTCATGCCGATGCCGAACGCCAGGTAGATGGTGAGCGGATAGGCCACCACCGCCACCATCTCGGAAAGGATGCTGCGGCGCAGGACCAGCATGTCGCGCCGCCAGATGGCAAAGGCCCCTTTGAACACTACTCCCTCACCTTTCCGCCGGTCAGGCTGATGAAAACATCCTCCAGGCTCCGTTCCCGCAGGGCGATGCGCCGCACCGGGGCACCGTTCAGGGCGGTAACCACCTCGGAGAGGCATTCCCAGCTATTAAGCCCCACGCAGACCGTGCGCCCGCTCACCTCGATCTCCCGCACACAGGCCATTGCCCTGAGAATGGCCCCGTACCGCCCGGCGTCTTCCCCGAATTCTATCAGGTAGAAGGTTCCTCCGGCCAGACGGTCCTTCAACTCCTGGGTGCTGCCCAGGGCGATCAGTTTGCCGTGATCCATGATGGCGATCCGGTCGCACAGTTGTTCAGCCTCTTCCAGGTAGTGGGTGGTCAGAAAGATGGTCATGCTGCCGGCGATGGATTTGACATAGTCCCACACCGCCCGCCGCGACTGGGGGTCGAGCCCGGTGGTCGGTTCGTCCAGAAACAGCACCCGCGGCTCGTGCAGGAGCGCTCGGGTCACCACCAGCCGGCGCTGCATGCCGCCCGAGTAGGTATCGGGAAAATCCTTCTGCCGGGCAGCCAGCCCCATCAGCTCCAGCAGTTCGTCGATCCGTTTCCGGTAGTGCCGCGGTTCCATACCGTGCAGCCGGGCGTGCAGTTCCAGGTTTTCCCGCGCCGTCAGGTAACGGTCCAGGCTGTTTTCCTGGGATACCACCCCGATCAGACGGCGGATTTCACGGCCGCTCGTGCGGGTGTCCAGCCCCTCGACAAAGGCCTCCCCCGAGGTCTGGCGCATCAAGGTCGTCAGGACGCGGATCAGGGTGGTTTTGCCGGCACCGTTCGGCCCCAGCAGGCCGAAGATCCCCCCTTGGGCCACCTCCAGGTCGAAGCTGTCCAGGGCGGTCAGATCGCCGTAACGTTTGGTGAGGCTATGGGTGGTTATGGCTGCGGGCATAATGATGGCCTTATATCAGGGGAAACGTGCCGGTGAGGCACCACTGTTCAACCGCGGGCCAGGGGCCATAGCCCGCCGCCTCGTTGATGTGTCCGGCTTCCGGGGCAATGGTGACCGTCTCCACACCCAGGGGCCGGCCATAGAATTGGGCGGCCTGTTCCGGACAGCAGGGGTCGTTGTCGGTGCATACCAGCAGAATCTCCCGGGCCGACCGTTTGAGGGGCGCGTTGTCCAGGGGGGGCGGAAAAAAACTCGCAACCTCCGGCACGCAGAGCGCCGGGCCCGGCGGCGCCACCAGAAGCAGACGGTCCACCGGCGCTGCGGCCGAGGCCGCGGCATGGTGCAGCCAGAGCAGCACCGCCAGGGAGTGGCAAACCACCACCCGCTCGTCCCTGCCGTCGAGCGCCGCCAGTTCCGTATGCAGCGTTGCCAGCCATTCATCCAGCCGCGGGGTGTGGAAGTCGGGCAGCACCGGATAACGGACCTGTTCTCCGGCGTCCCTCAACCGGTTCGCCAGCCAGGTTTGCCAATGATTCCGGCCTGAACCATGCCAGCCGTGGACAATGAGATACCCCCTCGTTACGTTCCCTGTACCCATGAAACCTCGCTGTATGTCAAAGTTGGCATATCAAAACAAACCCTTTAACGGCCCGTTGTTGGCCGCCAGTTCTTCAATCTTTCGTTCAACTTCAGGATCGTCCTCCAGCACCGGAGCGTGGAACGGCTTGGTCCGGGCGTCGATCACCAGCGATCCGCTGCATCCCCAGTGTTTCGCCCGCAGCGCAGCGCCGATGCCGTAGATGTCCGTGGCCGGGTTGGAGCGGGTAAAGGTCACCCAGAGGAAATTGTTGAGGGTTGCCGCCGCGAAGGAGCTGTCGTCGCAGATCACGATCAGGGGGAACCCGTCGAAACAGGCCCGCTCACCGTAAAAACGGCAGAACTCCTCGACGACAGGGTCGCTTTCCCCCCTCCCCTGCCCCGACCGTGGTCCCCCCACTGCCAGGACACCGGGCAGGCACACTGCGGCGGGGCCGAAACCGGACGGCAGTTCCAGGCCGGGCGGCACCTCGGCTGCCAAGGCGCGCCGCTTCGGTCCGGCGGCGGCGACCACCACCTTGGACCCTTCGTTCAGGCCGTTGCCGCTGTAATCCAGGGTATCGATGGTGGTGGCGGTCTGGAAGTGCAGATCGCTACGCCAATCGGCCCGCTCCAGCACATGGCGGAAAAAGGCGGCTACGTCGTGGGTATGGAGGCCGGGGGTATCTTCATGGGCTGCGATGAACAGGTATTTGGCCAGGGAAAGCTGCCCCTGGCCGAGGATAGCATTGGCGATGGTCAGAAGTTCCTGGGGCCGGCGCTCCGGGGCATAGGGGACGTACCGTTCGCTGGCCACGGCCAAAAGAAGCGGATGCACGCCGGCGGCGTCAACGGCGTGCACCTCTTGCACACCGTTGACCACGGAGGGTATCAGGGGACCGGTCAATTCGTGGATAAAGGCGCCGAAGCTGGTGTCCTCCTGGGGGGGCCGCCCCACGGTGGTGAAGGGCCAGATGGCGTCACGGCGGTGATAGACCGCCTCAACCTGGATAAAGGGAAAATCGTGGGCCAGACTGTAGTAGCCGAGATGGTCGCCAAAGGGGCCCTCCGGCAGGGTCTTTCCGGGGTCCACCACGCCGCAGATGCAGAAATCGGCCTCGGCCGAGACCGGCAGGTGCCCCGGCAGCGGGGTCATGGGGATGCGATGCCCCCCCAGAAGCCCGGCAAAGGAAAGTTCCGGCATCCCCTCCGGCAACGGCATGACCGCCGCCACGGTCATGGCGGGGGCTCCCCCCACAAAGACGTTCACCCGCAGCAGGTCGCCCCGTTCGATGGCCGCGGCGTGGTGCGCCCCGATGCCCCGCTGGATCTGGTAGTGCAGGCCGGCCTGCCGGTCCGGGACATAGCTGTTGCCGGAGACCTGCACCCGGTACATCCCCAGGTTGGACGCGCCGAAGCCCGGTTTGGCCGGATTTTCGGTGTAGACCTGCGGCAGGGTGATGAAGGCCCCGCCATCGTTGGGCCAGGATACGACCTGGGGCAGCCGGGACAGGGTGGTGCGGCATTCCAGCACCGGCGCCCGGGAGACGGTCTTGGGCAGGAGCCGGTATGCGGCAAAGGGGGTTTTCAGGGCATCCAGGGGATGCTTGATCAGGGAAAACGGGTTGATCTTGGCGTCAACAAGGCGACGGATGCCGGCCAGGCTGTCGCGGAAGATGAAGCGGGTACGCTCCAGAGTCCCGAACAGGTTGCCCAGCAGGGGGAAATCACAGTTGAGCGGGTTGGTGAAGAGCAGCGCCGGCCCGCCGGCCTGGTAGACGCGTCGTTGGACCGCCCCGATTTCGAGGCGCGGGTCGAGTGGCACCTCGATGCGCAGCAGCATGCCGCGGCGTTCCAGGTCGGTGACGCATTCCTGCAGATTACGGTATCCCATCGGCCACCCGCCTACTGAAGCTTTTTGATGATCATTTCGGTCTGGCGCAGCTTCTCCTGCATCGCCAGGATCTCCTGGCGCGACGGCTCATCCGTGATCCGCTCCAGTCCCTGGCTAAGCAGGCTCTGCGCTTCGTCGAAGTGGCCGGCCTTGTGGCGCATCCGCGCCAACGCCACAAGGTACTGGGCGTTCCCCGGATCAAGGGCCACCGATTTGCGCAACGAAACCTCGGCCTCTTCCCCCTTGTCGTTTTGGGCATCCTTCAACGCCTTTTTGAAATACACCAGGGCGATGACATCGTTTATTTCCTTGCGGTCGGCCGGTTCCTCCAGCTTGCCTGCCGCCTGTTCGAGAAAACCAACCGCCTCACCGTAACGGCCGCTGCGGATATACACCGCCATCACGGTATGAATGATCTCCTTGCTCTGGGGGTTGAGTTGATAGGCCTGCATCAATGTCTTCAGCGCCCCTTCATACTCCCCCTGGGTAAGCAGCATGCGCCCGTCCTGGGTCAGCGCGCTGATGCGCAGCCGGGTAAGCGCCGTCTTGAGGGATTCGTCGGAGATGGTGGAAATCCGTTTGTCGTAGAGCTCATTGAACTCCTTGGCGCGGCCGAGCTTGGCGTAGCAGTTGGTGACCCCCCTGATGAAGTGGGTAAGCCCGGGAGCCCCCGGCGCGAAAACCGAATCGGCCAGACCGAGGGCCTTCTCGAAGAGGGGGAGCGCCTCCTCGCAACTGCCGTTCTGGGTAAGGGAAAAGGCCTGGTAAAGCGTGGTCTGGGCTTCGAACAGGTTGGACAGCCGTTGGAGACCGGCTTGTGCGCTGTTCTTGTCATCCACGAGGTTCAGCGTCAGGCGTCCGAGATCGAAGGTGCAGTGATTGACCGTGGTGGCGCCGTTCAGCTCACCGATGAGCGTCACGCCGGAGCGGGTCAGGGAGATGGGGTTTCCGCTGCCTGTCTGGCCGGGATAGGTGACCCTCAGATGGGCCAGATCCGAACCGACAACCGTACCGATAAAAACCCCTTCGCTTTCCAGGTAGCCACTCAGCCCCCCCTGGCCCCCCTCTTCGGTTATCACAAAGGTAGCGGGGTGTTTTCCCAAAACCCCCTCGCAGGACTTGCTGGGGGCGGTCACCGCCTCCATGGTCCCACGGTAAAGCTGTGTTCCCGAAAAGGCGGGCACAGCGGCCACCAGCGCGAGAACAAGGGATAACATCGGGACACCGACAAATTTCATGACTCCAGCACCTCTCACCTCAAAAAATAGAACACATTTGGGTAACTCAGATTATCATTGTAATCAAACAAACACAATCAGGATTGCTGCGACTGAACCCCATATGCTGCGTCAACAAGCGCCTTCACTTCACCCAGCGGCCCGGAGACCCCGCGAAACAACGGCTGGTATGCGCCGCCCAACAAACGGCGTTCCCGGTGACAATGCCCCCGTGCAGCAGCATGAAGAGAATGCTGACCCATCATCCATCGGACAGGCTTTTGCCGCCATCCCCATTGGTGTATCCCACCAGACAAACAAAACATTCAATGCAACACTAATATTGCATTCATCCCAACCTATGGTATACTGACTACATGAAAATAAAACGCCATATCACATATGGGCAAACATCCATGAGGCCCGTATGTTAACCCCACGAGCACAAGGAGGTTGAGTATGTTCGGAAAGATTCAGGCGACAGCGCTGGCCCTGATCCTGGCATTACCGATGGCAGCACAGGCCGCCAAGGTAAAAATCGGTTTCGTCAACTCGATCACCGGCCCCGAAGCCCCCATCGGAGAGAACCTGACAAACGGCGTTACGTTGGCCCTGGAGGATCTGAAGAAAAAGGGGATCGATGTGGAACTGGTCAAGGAGGACGACACCGGCAAGCCGGAGAAATCCATGGCTGCCTTTGAAAAAATGGCCACCCGCGACAAGGTGGCCGGCATCGTGGGGCCCTACAGCTCCAAATGCGCCAACGCCATAGCCAAGCTGGCCGAGAAGTATAAAACCCCCTTGCTCATCCCGGTGGCGTCGAAAGAGGAGATTACCCGGCAGAGCCTGAAGTGGACCTTCCGCCTGAGCGCCACCACCTACGATTACGCCACGATCCTGCTCGACATGGCGACCAGCCTGGGCAAGCCCAAGACCATCGCCATCATCAACGAGAACACCGATTTCGGCACGTCGGGAGCCAAATCGGCCAAGGATTATGCCGGCAAAAAAGGCATCAGGGTCGTGGCTGAAGAAGCCTATGCGCCGGGATCCCCCGACTACCGCTCCACCCTGACCAAGATCAAATCGAAAAAACCGGACCTGGTGTTCATGGTCTCCTACGTGGCTGACGCCATCCTGCTCATGCGCCAGTCCCGGGAAATCGGCATCACGCCCCAGGCCTTCCTCGGCGCCGGGGCCGGCTTCGCCACCGTGTCGTTCGCCAAGGAAAAAGCCATCTCCAACAACGTCTTCTCCAGCACCCAGTGGACCGGCGACGTGAACTGGCCGGGCGCCAAGGATTTCAACGCGCGCTATATCGCCAAATTCGGCAAGGAGCCGACCTACCACGCCGCTACCGCCTACGAGTCCATGATGATCATGGCCGAAACGGCGGCCAAGGCCGGCGGCAACCAGGAAAAAATCCGCGGCGCGTTGAAGGGTGGCAAGTGGAACGGCATCATGGGCGAGGTGAAATTCGCCGATTACGAGGGCTACACCAACCAGAACAAGCACCAGATGCTGGTGGAGCAGATCCAGAACGGGATACACCAGACGGTCTATCCGCCCAAATATGTTTCCAAGAAACCGGTCTACCCGTTCCCGGGCTGGAAGTAACCGCTTGAGAAACCCGTGGGGGGCGGGCTTGCCCCGCCCCCGCACCCATTCGGAGACTCGCCCATGACCATCTTCCTGCAATCCCTGATCAGCGGCATCCTGGTCGGCGGCGTCTACGCCCTGATCGGCATCGGCCTGACCATCATCTTCGGCGTCATGCGGGTGATCAACTTCGCCCACGGCGACCTCTTGATGGTCGGCATGTACGGAACCTTCTACCTGTTCACGCTGTTCAATATCGATCCCTTCATCTCGATCGTCATAACCATGCCGCTCATGTTCCTCTACGGCGGCTTCCTGCAAAAGGTGTTCATCAACCGCATCATAGGCTCCCTGCCCCAGAACCAGATCCTGCTGACCATCGGCATGGGGCTGGTCATGAGCAACGGCATCATGCTGGCCTTCACGTCGGACTACAAGATCCTTTCCACCACCTATTCCTCCAGCAGCTTCGACATCCTGGGCATATCCATCTCCACTCCGCTGTTGATCTCATTCGCCATCACGGCAGGCATCACGGCCGTCCTGTACTGGTTCCTGCTGAAAACCGATACCGGCCAGGCCATCCGGGCCACGGCCCAGGACCGGGAAGCGGCCCAATTGATGGGAATCAACGTCAAGCGCATGTCCATCATCGCCTTCGGCCTCGGCGCCTCCCTGGCCGGCACCGCGGGCGCCCTGATCTCGCCCACCTACTACATCTTTCCCCAGGTGGGGAGCACCTTCACCCTCAAGGCCTTTGTCATCACGGTCCTGGGGGGCATGGGGAGCATTGTCGGCGCCACCCTGGGCGGCATCCTGATCGGCGTTGCCGAGTCCATCGGCGGGGTCTACTTCGGCTCCGGCTGGAAAGAGGTGGTGGTGTTCGTGCTGTTCCTGCTGGTGCTGCTGTTCAAGCCCTCCGGTCTGATGGGCAAATCCAACGCGTGACGGGGGCCGATACGACCATGAAACCACTCTTCGGAAATACCAGGGGCATCGGCGCGCTGTCGGCCATAGCGGGCCTGGCGGTGATTACCCTGCTCTTCCTCTTCCCCCGCTTTGTGGAGAGCACCTATGCGCTGCACATCATGATCCTGATCTTCATCAGCATCGTCATGGGATCAAGCTGGAATCTCCTGGGCGGCTACACCGGCCAGTACTCGGTCGGCCACTCCGCCTATTTCGGCATGGGGGCCTATACCACCATGATACTGATGCAGTTCCGCCAGGTCCCGCCCTGGCTCGGCATCTGGTGCGGCATGGCCGCAGCCCTGGTGGTGGCGCTGGTCATCGGCAGCATCTGTTTCCGCCTGCGGGGGCCGTACTTTGTCCTGGCATCCATTGCCGTGGCCGAGATATTCCGGGTATCGGCCCTGAACCTGAAAAACGTCACCAACGGCGCCGAAGGCATCCTGACCACGGAGGTCCCGCCGCTGAAGATCGGCGCGACCCTCATCACCGACTTTTCCTCCAAGGTGCCGTTCTACTACACCGGCCTGGCGTTCGTGCTGCTCGTCATCCTGGTCACCTGGCTGATACAGAACTCGAAACTGGGATACTACTTCCAGGCCATCCGCGAAGATCAGGATGCAGCCCATTCCCTGGGCATCAGCCTGACCTTCTATAAAAACGTCGCCCTCTCCCTGTCGGCGGTGCTCACCTCACTGGCCGGCAGCCTGTACGCCGTCTACGTCGGCTTTATCGATCCGTCCACGGTCCTGGCGCTGGACCTGTCGGTACAGATCGTCCTGATCTGCATCATCGGCGGTATCGGCACCATTTTCGGGCCGGTGATCGGCGCGCTGGTGCTGGTGCCGCTCTCGGAGGCCCTGCGCAGCAACATGATCGGTGGCTTTCTGATCAGTTCGGGCATCGTCAAGGCCGATTCGGCGTTCGGCAGTTTTCTGACCGAAAACCTGTCCCATGCCCATGTCCTGATCTACGGCATCCTGGTGGTGGTGGTGATCCTCTTCATGCCCGACGGCGTGCTGGGGTTCGCCAAGGCAGTGGCGGCCAGAAAACGGAAGGAGGTCGCCTGATGGCCATCCTTGAGATCAAGCATGTCAGCAAGTTCTTCGGCGGCCTGTCGGCCAACTCCGACGTTTCCTTCGAGATGCAGCAGGGGATGATCATGGGCCTGATCGGGCCCAACGGCGCGGGAAAAACGACGCTGTTCAACTGCATCACCGGCTACTACCCGCCCTCCAAGGGGGATGTGGTCTTCGACGGGCGCAGCATGCACGGCCTCCAACCGGACAAGGTCTGCAAGCTGGGCATGGCCCGGACCTGGCAGAAGGTGCGGCCGCTGGCCAAGATGAGCGTGGTGGACAACGTCATGGTTGGCGCCCTCTGCCGGACCGGTTCGTTGAAAAAAGCCCGCGGCATGGCCATGGAGCAGATCAGGGTGGTGGGCCTGGAGCACCGTTCCAACTTCCTGGCCGGCGGTCTGCCCATCGGCGAGCGTAAGAAGCTGGAGGTGGCCCGCGTCCTGGCAACCCAGCCCAAACTGCTGCTTCTGGACGAAGTCATGGGCGGCCTCAATCCGGCGGAAAGCGAAGATATCATTCAACTGATCCTCGCGATCAAGGGACTGGGCATCACCCAGATGGTCATCGAGCACGACATGAAGGCCATCATGCGCATCTCCGACCGGATCGTCGTTTTGAACTCGGGGGAAAAGTTGGCCGAGGGGTCTCCCCAGGAGGTCGTCAGCAACCCCGACGTGGTCGCGGCCTACCTGGGCAGTGAGTAGTAACAAAACAACAAACATCTGCCACTGAGGCGCACAGACGCAGAGATCCACAGAGAAAAACAAAACATTTTTGAGGTAAACCTGAAAATGAGCCGTTGTTCTCCGTTTGCCTTCCTCCCGTCTTTCTCCGTGTCTCTGCGTCTCTGTGGCAGATGTTAAAAAGAGGTCCCATGCTCACCATCGACAAGCTCAATTTCAGCTACGGCGACCTGAAAGTCCTCTGGGACATCGACCTGGAGGTCCATGAGGGAGAGATCGTCACCGTGGTCGGCGCCAACGGCGCCGGCAAATCCACCACCCTCAAGAACATCTCCCGCTTGGTGAAGCCGACCTCGGGCAGTATCACCTTCCAGGGAGAGGATCTCGAAAAACTCGAATCCCACCAGGTGGTGGAACGGGGCATCGTTCAGGTCCCCGAAGGACGGAAGATCTTTCCCGAGATGTCGGTCCTGGAGAATTTGCGCATGGGATCGTACATAAAGAGCGCCAGAAAGGAACGCGAGGCGAATGTGGAACGGGTGTTCGGCATGTTCCCCCGCTTGAAGGAGCGCGAGAAACAACTGGGGGGCACCATGTCGGGCGGCGAACAGCAGATGTTGGCCATAGCCCGCGGCCTGATGGCCAATCCGAAGCTGCTCCTGATGGATGAACCGTCCCTGGGCCTTTCACCGCTGTTTGTCAAAATCATCTTCGAAATCATCCTGGAGATCAACCGGCAGGGGGTCACCATCCTGCTGGTGGAACAGAACGTCTTCCAGTCCCTGAAGATCGCCCACCGCGCCTATGTCCTGGAAACCGGCAGGGTGGTACTGACCGGCGAGGGAAAAGACCTGCTCGATAACGAGCACGTAAAAAAGGCATTTCTGGGGATGTGACCTGTCAACTGGATACGAAAGGAAATCGCCATGCAAACCGTCGAACAATGGATGACTCCCAACCCGATCACCATCGAGGAAAGCGCCTCCATAATCGAGGCGATCCACCTGCTGAAGGAAAAGGACATTCGCCGCCTGCCGGTTACCTGCAAAGGCAAATTCTGCGGCCTGATCACCGACCGGATGATCAAGGAATATGCACCCGGCAAGTCAACCCCCCTGGATACGTGGGAGGTGCACTACGTGCTCTCCAAGGCCACGGTGCGGGATGCCATGAACCCGACCCCCTATACCATCCAGCCCGATGCCCCCCTCTGCCAGGCCGCACAACTGGTCCACGACAAAAAACTCTACGGCCTGTGCGTAACCGACAAGAACGGCGACCTGGTGGGGCTTTTGACCACCACCAACTTCATGGAAGCCCTGATTGCCATATGCACGATGGCGTGACGTCCCGGTGCGTGATGAAGCGGAAACGGATTTTCCAGGAAAAACATCGGCACCGCCAGAACGGGTGCCGCAGTATGCCGACGTCGTTGCGAGACGGGGGGTACGGTTGCGGGTCATGACTCCCGGAGCCGTGTTTGCATCTGGCCGGGAAGCGGTTCCCCCGCGCGCTCCTCAACCATCTTCAGCAAAAACGTCTCGGTCTCCCTGATTACCCCCATATCCTCGAAGATGCGGGGACCCAACCGGCAGATCATATCCCTGGCAAAAGCGCGGTATGCCTCGTCGGTTCCCAACCGCACGGCGATGGACACGTACTCCCGCGGCGAGTCGGCCACGCAATCCATAAACCCCATCCTCCGATACCAGGCATAGGTCAGCCGCCCTCGCAGATAGGGCGAAGGAAGCGTCACGATCGGCACCCCGACGGCAAACGCCTCGGCAGAGGAGTTGCCCCCACCGAAATGGATGGGGTCCAGCAGGACGTCGCTTACGGCGATCAGGTTCAGGTAGTCCTCTTCGCCCATGCGGGGCACGAAGATAATCCGCTCGTCCTGATCCGGGATGAGCCGCGCGAGGCGTTGCCGCAGCAGGTGTTCATGCTCCGGGATGCTTCCCTGGATGAACACGATATGCCCCTTCGGATCGCCCGCCAGGATGCCGGCCACAATGGCGTCAAATTCCGGGTGAATTTTGTAGATGGACTGCGGGCATGCGTAGACATGGCCATCTGCGGGGAGGCGAAAATCCGCGCGCCCCTTGTTCATGATCGGCAGCATGGGGCGGTAGTAATATGCCAGGGCGCGGTCGCGGCCGAGACAGAACAGGCGTTCGGTATACTGCTCCCGGGGGCTCCCCATCTCGCAGAGTTCATGGGATATGAAACAGTCCACGGCCGGTATGCCGGTGGTCACGGGGTGCCCCCAGGTCGCGCACTGGAACGGCGCGAGCCGGGCAAAGGCGAGAAAGTAGGTGAGCGGTTCCATGCCGATGTCCGTATAGTAGACGACATCCGGTGCCCACGAGGCGATGGTGCCCCTCAGTGTCGCCAGATCCCCCGTGCAGCAGGTGAAATGATCGGCGCTGCGCTCGATGAGGTCGCTCATCCAGTCCCGTGGTCCCAGGTGAAAGACATGTACCTCGAAATGCCGTCGGGAGAGATGCTCGATGAGCCCCCGGTTCAGCTTGGCAATGGTGTGGTTATGGAAAAAGCGTGAGACAAAGGCGATCCGCACCCTGCCATCCCCTGCCCGCGCCCGCCGTGTGGCGCAGTGGGGCGCGACCCAGGCCAGATCGGGGTAGGCCTGCAGGTAGAGAGCGGCCAGCCGCTCCTGGAACTGCCGGTCGTTATAGCCGTGGTAGGCGAGATAGAAGAATACCCGGCCATGGTGCAGAGGGTTGCCGGCCGACCATTGCGCCGGGTCGATCCCTTGGAGGTTGCGCAGGATGTCCGCCCTGGCGGCCTCTATTTCGTCGCCGCCCGCGGGAATGACCGGAAGGAGCGTGGCGGCCTGCACGGCGCTGCCGAAGTCCCGGGAGCGTTCCAGGGCCTGGCCGTAGGCGCGGCGGGCCTCGGCAAGCTGCCCCCGGTCCTCGTGGATCTCGGCGCAGCGCAGATGGGGCTCGGCCAGGTCCGGAGCCATCCCCATGACGTGCCGGAAGCAGGAAAGCGCCAGGTCGTACTGTTTGGTCCGCTTGAGCAGGTTACCGAGTTCCAGCCAGGCGTCCGTGAGCCCCGGCTCCTCTTCGAGAAGCGCGGCATAACAGGCCACGGCATCGCCGTGCCGGTTTACCTGGGAGGACAGCAGGCGGGCCTCTTCCAGTCGGCTGGCCGGATTACGGGGGGGCGTGGCCGGTAAGGGGCCGCTGCCGGGTGTCATGGTCAATGGGCCTTTCTCACCGATGTGGCGATGCTCTTCGGGAATTGGGGGGCGAATCCGCGGATCACCGTTTGATGCGGGGGTCCAGGGCGTCCCTGATCCCCTCTCCCAGCAGGTTGTAGGCCAAAACGGTCACCAGGATTGCCAGGCCGGGAAACAGGGAGAGCCACCAGGCGAATTCGATGTAATCCTTGCCGGAGGTGAGGATGTTGCCCCAACTGGGGGTCGGCGGCTGGACGCCGATGCCGAGGAACGAGAGGGCCGATTCGGTCAGAATGGCGCCCGCTATCCCCAGGGTGGCGGCCACCAGGGCCGGCGAGACGGCATTGGGCAGGATATGGCGGAAGATGATGCGCTGGTCGGAGCAGCCGATGCAGCGGGCGGCCATGATGTAGTCCATCTCGCGGATGGAAAGGGTCTCGGCCCGCACCAGTCGGGCAACCCCCATCCAGCCGGTCAGGCCGATGACGATCATGATGTACCAGATGGAGGGGCGCAGGAAGGTAATGACCGCCAGGATCAGGAAAAAGGTCGGAAAGCAGAACATGATGTCAACGACCCGCATGAGGCAGTTGTCGATCCAGCCGCCATAGAACCCGGCCACGAGCCCCAGGATGGTGCCGATCACCACGGCGATCCCGGCCGCCGCAAAACCGACCAGCAGAGAAATCCGCGCCCCGTAGACGATCCGGCTGAACACGTCGCGTCCCAGGTCGTCGGTGCCGAACCAGTGTTTCAGCGAAGGAGGTTCCAAAACGGCCCAGGCGTTGATCTCGTTGGGGCCGAAGCGCACGATCAGGGGGGCCAGGAGGGCGACCGCCAGCATCGCCAGCACCACCATGGCGCCGGCCACGGCAAACCTGTTGCGCATGAGGCGGGGCCAGAAAACGGCACGAACATAGGAGTGCGGTCCGATCACTGCGCGCCCCTCCCCTCTCTGATGCGCGGATCGGCCACGGCGTAGCAGACGTCGGCCACCAGATTGCCGATCAGGGTCAAAAGGGCGCCGATGATCACGATTCCCATGACCACCGGGTAGTCACGGGCCATGACCGCCTGGTAGAAGAGCTGCCCCATGCCGGGAATGGCGTAGATGGTCTCGAAGATGACGCTCCCGCCGATCAGGCCAGGAATGGCCAGGCCCGCCTGGGTGATCAGGGGCAGAAGGGCGTTGCGCAGGGCATGCTTGTAGATGACGACCCGCTCCGAAAGCCCCTTGGCCCGGGCGGTGGTGATGTAATCCTGGCCGATCACGTTCAGCATGGAGGAGCGCATGTAGCGTGACAGCCCCGCCAGGCTGCCGAAGGAGGCCACCAGGATCGGCATGCACAGGTGCCGGGCCATGTCCCCCACATAGCGCAACAGGCCGTAGCTGTCACTCCCCAGGGTATGCAGGCCCGAGATGGGGAGCCAGTTCAGCTTGACGCCGAACAGGTACATCAGAAGCAGCGCCAGCCAGAAGGTCGGCACGGCAAAGCCGACGAAGACAAAGACCGTGATCCCCTTGTCCAGCCAGGTATCCCGGTGGGTGGCGGCCATAATGCCGATGGGGATCGCCAGGCCGAACTCCAGCACCAGGGCGATGATGTTGAGTGCAAGGGTAATGGGGAGGCGCTCGGCGATCTTGTCTTTCACCGGCCGGTTGTCGGAGGAAAAGGAACGCCCCAGGTCCAGCCGCGCCAGCTTGCCGACCCAGGTGACATACTGCTCGGCCAGCGGCTTGTCCAGGCCGTAGAACTTGCGCAGCCGCTCCCGGGCCTCCTTGCCCACCTTGGGGTTCATGGCCATCTGCATCTCCACCGGTTCCCCCGGCGCCAGATGGACCACCGAAAAGGTGATCAGGGTTATGCCGACCATGAGCGGGATCAACATCAGGATGCGCTTTAAAAGATAACGGGTCATATCAGTATACCTGCTCGGCCTTGGGCACGTACCACTGGATCTGGTTGTAGCCGATGCCGGCCGGGGCCGGCTTTACGCCGCGAATGCGGGCGCTGACCACCGGCAGGGCGTCCGGCACGTAGAGGAAGGTGTAGGGCTGCTCGTCGGCCATGATTTCCTGGATGCGGAAATACGCCTTCCTGCGCTGTTCCAGGTCAAAGGTGCTGCGCCCCTCCACCAGCAGGCGGTCCACCTCGGCGCTCTTGAAGCCGACGAAGTTCAGTTCGCCCGGATTAGTCTTGCTGGAGTGCCAGACATCGAACATGTCCGGGTCCGGGGTGGTGGTCCACCCCAGCATGACCGCCTCGAAGTTCCCCTTGTCCACGAACTCCTTGAGGAAGGTGGCCCACTCCACGATGCGGATCTTCACGTCGATCCCCACGTACCGGAGCCGTTGCTGAATGATCTGGGCCGTCAGAAGCCGCTGCTGGTTTCCCTGGTTGGTCAGGATGGTGAAACTGAACGGCTTGCCGTCCTTCATCAGGATGCCTGCACTGTTCTTTTCCCGCCATCCGGCCTGGGCCAGGAGTTCGGCCGCATGTTTGGGGTCGTAGGCGATATCCCTGACGTTGGGGTTGTAGGCCCAGCGGCCGGGAGGAATCGGCCCCACCGCCTTCTGTCCCATGCCGAACAGCACGCCGTGGATCAGTTCGTCCTTGTCAATGGCCGCGGTCAGGGCCTGGCGGATGCGTTTGTCCTTGAAAAGCGGGTGGCGCAGGTTGTAGCCCATATAGACATAACTCGACGAGGGATAACGGTATTTATTGAACTGCGAGGTAAAGCGGGTCCCGGTGGTCTGGCGGGCATACTGGACCGGCGTCAGCCCCATCATGTCGATGGCTCCTGCCTTGAGCTCCATGTACATGGTGGAGGTATCGGGGATGATACGGTAGATGTAGCGGTCGATCCACGGCCTGCCCTCGAAGTAGTCGTGGTTGGCTTCCAGCACGATCTTCTGGCCGGCGACCCATTCCTTGAAGCGGTACGGTCCGGTGCCGACCGGCGCCCGGGCCAGGGGGCTCTTGGTGATGTCCTTCCCCTCCAAAAGGTGCGCCGGCAGGATGGCGGTCCCCCACGAGGCCAGAGCCGGTGCAAAGGGGGCGCCGTAGGTCACCCGGACGGTGTAATCGTCGGGCGCGGCGATACCCTTGACCTGCTTGAAGTCCTCGGCATAAGCGGTGGGGGTCTTGGGGTCGATGACGACCCGGTAGGTGTAGAGCACGTCGCGGGCGGTAAAGGGGGCGCCGTCGTGCCATTTCACCCCCCGGTGCAGGTGGAAGGTAATGGTGAGCCCGTCGGGAGAGATTGTAAAGGACTCGGCCAGATCGCCGACGATCTTCAGGTCCTTGTCGTATTTCACCAGGCCGTTGTAGATCTGTCCGGCCACGGCATGGGACGAGGTGTCGGTTGCCAGGAGCGGGATCAGGGTGGAGGCGTCGCCGATGGTACCCTCCACCAGGGCGTCGCCATAGGCGGGCTTGACGTCGCCGGCGCCCCGGGGGGGCGCCGGCGATTGGGTGCATGCGGTAACGGCGAGGAGCAGGGCCGGGAAGAGCAGCCTGAGACGGCGCGGCCCGCTCATCGATCGCCCGGCTCCCCTTTGAGTTTGCGCAGCTTGTTCGCCAACTCCTTGCGCTCCGGCTCGATCTTCAGCGCACGTTTGTAAAGCTTCAACGCCTTGTGGTATTCCCTCTTGGCGTAGTAAGCGTCCCCCAGGTGCTCGGCAATGGTGGAGTCCTCCTCCACCAGGCGGTTGGCCTGTTCCAGGTAATTCACCGCATCGTCGTACTTCTTCATCTTGAAGTAGACCCAGCCGAGACTGTCCAGGAAGAAACCGTCATTGGGGCGGATGGCAACGGCCAGTTTGAGGTACTCCAGCGCCTGCTCCAGGTTGATGCCCAGTTCCGCATAGGTGTAGCCCAGAAAGTTGAGCGCCTGGGCATCCTTGGGATTGATGGCGAGCACCTTTTTCATCTGTTCGATGGACTCGCTCTTTTTGCCCTGCTTGTCGTACAGAACGCCGATGCGGAAAAACAGGCGGGGCTCGTTCGCGAATTCCTTTTCCGCACCCTGCACCAGGCTCAGAGCGTCATCGGTCTTGCCGAGCGACTCGTAGAGCGTCGAGAGGTTGAGATAGAGATCGAGCTGGCCCGGATTGCCGGCAATGGCATCCTTGAGCATCCCCACCGCCTGGTCGGTCTTGCCTTTTTCCTTGAGGATGAAGGCGATGTGACCTATGGCGTCCAGGTAGACGGCCGAGGCGCGGGGTATCTTGACGTATTCGTCGTAGGCCCGGTCCATGTCCCCCTTCTCCTCGTAGGCCATTCCCAGATAGAAGCGGATCTGGTCGGCGCCCGGCTCCTTTTCGAGCATGCCGTTGAAGACCTTGATGGCGTCGTCGTACTGTTCCAGTTCCAGATGGAGCAGCCCGATCTTGCGCATGGTTTCCGGGCCGGAAAGCCCGGAATCCGCCGCCCGCTTCAGGAGTTCGAGGGCATCCTCGAAGCGCCGCTGCTGGATGAGAAGCTGTATCAGGCGCTGCAGGACCGCAACCTTGCTGTCATCGTCGTCGAGGATGCTCCGGTAGATCTCGATCGCCTGGGAATAGTCGCCCAGGGCCTCATAGGAGGCGGCCATGTCGAGGGTGGCCTGCTCGAATTCGGGGCGCAGCTCAAGTGCCTTCTGGAAGTACCCCACCGCTTCACGGTACAGTTTCATCTGGCTGTAGGATCTGCCGAGATAGTAGTATCCCAGCATGGAGTCGGGATTGATCTTGATCAGCGACTTGAGGGTGGCAACGGTCTCCTCGTACTCGTTGAGCCGCGACAGGGCCAGAGCCAGGTGCAGATAGGCATCTTCCCTGGCGGGATCGAGCTTTACCGCCTTGCGCAGATAATCGAGCGCTTCCCGGTCCTTGCCGATGGACGACAGGGTCGTGCCGGCCATGATATAGGGCTCACGGTAGGCCGGATCGATCTTGATGGCCTTGTCGAAGTATTCCAGGGCTTCCTGTGCCTGGCCGATTTTCAGCTTGACCTCGGCAACGGCGTTGTTGAGGAAGGCGGAAGTCGGGTCCAGTTCAAGAGCATCCCTCAGAATGGAGAGGGCGGTGGGAAAATCGCCGTCATAGGCCGACAGACGGGCTCGGGAATAGAGATACAGGGCCCGGGACTGGTTGCCGTATGCCAGACGGGACGGCGCGGGCTCGATATGCGTCGGGGAACCGGTTGTCGCGCAGGAGGAGAGCAGAATGGCGGACAGTGCTATCAATAGAAAACAGGGCTTCACAGCGGCATTCCTCGTTGTCGGAAAGTGTGATAAAACCTAGCATGAAACCTAATCACCGTCAAATGAATATCAGACCGGCCAGCAGCTTGCGGAAGCGTTGTTTTAATGGTAGTATTTTTATCTAAGAGAGACAGCGCCATGCAACGTAATATATTAAAATCACTATTAAAATCAAGCGCCTATCCCGAGGCGGCCGATAGCGTCGAGCTGATTCAGACGCACGTTTCCTGGATATTCCTGGCAGGCGACATGGCCTACAAGGTCAAAAAGCCCGTGGATTTCGGGTTTCTCAACTTCTCGACCATTGACCGGCGCCGCTTTTACTGCCATGAGGAGGTGCGGCTCAACAGCCGCCTCTGTCCGGATATCTACCTGGGCGTCGTGGAAGTGCGGGAGGCCCCCGGCGGTGCCGCCTTTTTCGGGGACGGCCCGGTTATCGATTACGCCGTCAAGATGAAACGCCTCCCGGCGGAGCGGATGCTTGACCGCCTGGTGGCACGGGGGGAGGTGACCGCTGACGACATGCGGGCAGTGGCCCGGGTCATCGCCGCATTCCACCTCGCTGCCGCCACCTCGCCCGCCATCGGCGAATACGGCCGGCGGGAACGGATCATGGCCAACTGGCAGGAAAACTTCGCCCAGAGCACGGCCGGTTCCCGGACGCCGCTCTCACCCGACGAACTGGAGGTGATCCGGGAGTGGGTATCCTCGTTTGCCGAAAGCCGGGGTGAACTCTTTGAAAAGCGCGTTGCCCAGGGGTTCATCCGGGAATGCGATGGCGACATCCACTTGGAGAACATCTGCCTGAGCGACGGCAGGATTTGCATCTTCGACTGTATCGAGTTCAACGAGCGCTTCCGCTACTGCGACACCGCCGCCGACATCGCCTTTCTCCTCATGGATCTGGACTACCACCGCCGTCGCGACCTGGCGGAGGCGGTGCTCGACGCATACCTGGCAGCTTCGGGCGATGCCGGCCTCCCGGAGATCGTCGATTTCTACAAGCTGTACCGCGCCTTTGTGCGGGGCAAGGTGGAAAGTTTCCGCCAGAGCGACAACGGCATCGAAACGCAGGAACAGGAACGCGCCGGTGCACGGGCGGCCGGATATTTTCGCCTGGCGCGAGGCTACATCGAGCGGCAACGCCTGGGAACCACCCTGTTCATCACCTGCGGCCCGACGGGAAGCGGCAAAAGCACCCTGGCGGCACAGCTGGCCTTTGAACTCGGCATCGCAACCTTCAATTCGGATAGGGTGCGCAAACAGATGGCCGCCCTGCCGCCGGATACGGCCATGCGTGTGCCGTTCGAGACCGGGCTTTACTCGGCCGCCGCCAGCGAAGCCACCTACGCCGAGCTGCTGCGCCTGGCTGAAGCCGAACTCGGGGCGGGGCGTTCCGTCATCATCGATGCCTGCTTCATCAGCCGCGGGCAGCGCCGTCCCTTCAGCGACCTGGCCGAAAGGCTCGCGGTCCGCTGCGTCGTGCTGAATTGCGTCTGCCCGGAGGCGGAGCACCGTCGCCGTCTGGTCGCACGGGAAACGGCCGGGGAGAGCATTTCCGACGGCCGCCTGGAGATCCTCGAATTGCAGTGCGCCAACTTCCAGCCGCCGGATAAATCGGAAGGACTCGTGGTAAACGTTGCCACGTCTGCCGCGCCCGAGGCCCTCGCCAGCCCGATCTACGCGAGGCTCGCCCCATGACGAAGCACCTGCGCCACAAACTCCTGCGCCGACTCCAGTTCCGGGAGTCATGGGTCATTTTCTTCGTGGTGGGCTTCATCATGATGAATTTTCTCTTTTTGCACATCTTCAACAAACCAGGCACCATCTTCGGCTACCCGGTCATGTTTCTCTATTTTTACCTCGGCTGGGCGGCCTCCATCTTCATAATCTATCTCTTCACCCTGGCCGTAGGCACCCCTCCAGCCACCAAATCACCGGAGAACAGACCATCGTGAGCTCCGGCTTTGCCCACGCGGCCATCATATCGACCCTCTACACGGCACTGATCTTCCTGATCGCCTGGCATGCCCATCGCCGCATGGGGGCCGGCCGGAGCATCGTCGGCAATCCCTACGTCTACTCCCTGTCCATAGCGGTCTACTGCACGTCGTGGACCTTCTACGGCAGCGTCGGCAAAGCGGCCACCACCGGCCTGGACTTCCTGATGATCTATGTCGGGCCGTCGCTCACCGCCTTTTCCTGGTTTTTCCTCCTGCGCCGCATCGTCCAGATCAGCAAGGAGAACAACATCACCTCCATCGCCGACTTCATCAGCCTGCGCTACGGCAAGTCGCTCTGGCTGGGTGCCCTGGTGACCCTCATCTCCGCCTTGGGCGTCATGCCCTATATCGCCCTGCAGATAAAGGCGGTCTCCACCAGCTTCTACCTGATCAGCGGCTTCCGGGCCAACAGCATCCACCTCCCCCACGGCGGCGCGGATCTGGCGGTACCGACCGGCCTTTTGCTGACCATCATCCTGTCGATCTTCAGCATCATCTTCGGCGCCCGCAGGCTGGTATCGAGCGAGCGCCACGAGGGGCTGATCGCCGCCGTGGCCTTCGAATCGCTGGTCAAGCTGGTCAGCCTGCTCGGAGTGGGCATCTTTGTCACCTATTACCTCTTCGACGGCTTCGGCGATATTTTTACCCGTTTCCACGCCGCCCGGCCCGAACTGTTCGAACGGCTTTTCACCTTTGGCGGCGCCAGCAACGACCCGGATTACATCCCCTCCTTCACCATGCTCTTCATGTCCATGGCCGCCATCATGCTCCTGCCGCGCCAATTCCACGTCATGGTGATCGAAAACTCGAACGAAAACCACATCACCAAGGCCATGTGGCTCTTTCCCGCCTATCTCTTTCTGATCAACCTGTTCGTCATGCCCATCGCCCTGGGCGGCATCCTGACCACCGGCAGCAGCAACGGGGCCGATTTTTTCGTCATCAACGTCCCGCTCCTGCACGGAAACAGGACCATCGCCCTCTTGGCCTTTCTGGGAGGAGTGTCGGCCGCCGCCGGCATGGTGATGGTGGAATCGGTCGCCATATCCACCATGCTGCTCAACAACATCTTCATGCCGGTCATCGTTCGTTTCACCCCTCAACCCTGGTTCCCCTACCTGCTGATCAATCTGAAACGGCTCGGCATCTTCCTGGTGATCTTCCTGGGGTATTTCTACTACCGGATCGTGGGCGACTCCTACATGCTGGTCAACATGGGGCTGATCTCCTTCTCGGCCGCCTGCCAGTTCCTGCCGGCCATGCTGGGCGGCCTGTACTGGAAACGGGGCAACAAGTCCGGCGCCATTACCGGCATCCTGTTCGGCTTTCTCACCTGGACCTACACCCTGCTGTTCCCTTCGTTCAGCAAATCCGGCTGGCTTGGGATGGAACTGCTCACGAACGGTCCCTTCGGTATCGGGCTCCTCAAGCCGACCGAATTGTTCGGCCTCAGCAACATGGACCTGTGGAGCCATTCCCTGTTCTGGAGCATGCTGTTCAATGTGGGCGCCTATATCTTCTGTTCGATTCTGCTGCGCCAGGACGAACCGGAGCGTGAGCAGGTGCGGCGTTTCATCGGCACCTACGAGCAGGAGCGTTCCTACCATCAGGCCGAGACCAAGCGCCTCTCCAAACCGGTGACCATCGGCCAGTTCGTCAACCTGATGGCCAAGTTCATCGGGGAGGCGGATGCGCACCATGCCATCAGCAGTCACCTGGGCGACCGGGAGATGGATGCGGAGGGCAACGTCCCCGAGTTCGAACTGCCCAACCTGAAACGGTTCACCGAGAAAACCCTGGCCGGATCGGTCGGGGCCGCCGCCGCCGGGGCCATCGTGGACAGCTTCCTCTCCGACATGGGGTCGCGCATGGAATCGGTCTACGACATCTTCAGCTCCGTGCGCACCTCCCTCGACCAGAGCCGCGAAGCCCTCTACGTCCGCCTGAAGGCGTCAGAGATCATCAATCGCACCCTTGATCTCCAGATCATCATGGATGACCTGCTCAACCTGCTCCTGAAGGAATTCAAGCTGGATGTGGCCATCATCCAACTGCGCAACGACAACGGCACCCTTATGGTCAAAAGCTATCAGGGGAGCAACCGGCGCCCCATGAACCCGCAGCACTGGTTCACGGAAAGCGCCCCCTACCGGGATATGGCGCTCCTGGACCGCAAACCGCACTTCGTCAACGACACCAGCCAGATCGGAGGGACCGTCAACCTGGAACAGACCCTGGCGGAGGGGATCGTCTCCTGCGCCTATCTCCCCATCTTCCGCGAGGGCGAACCGTCCCTGGGGGTCCTATCGGTCTTTTCCAAGTCGATCACCGGCATCTTCACCGAGGAGTTCATCAGCCTGTTGTGCAGCCTGGCGGGCCAACTGGCCCAGGCGGTCACCATTGTCCGCGAGATGGAGGCCAAGGAGCGGGAACGCAACGAGAAGGAACTGGCGCTCCTGAAAAGTGCGCGGGTCACGCGGGACATGGAGATCGCCCAGCAGATCCAGATGTCGCTTTTGCCCGACACCGCCCCGGAAACCTTCGGGATCGACATGGCCGGGCGTTGCATCTCGGCCGCCCATGTGGGGGGGATTACTACGATTTTTTCAAGCGCGACGATCACACCATCGACCTTTTGATCGCCGACGTTTCAGGGCACAGCGTCGGCGCGGCCCTGATCATGGCCGAGGTGCGCACCCTGCTGCGCGCCCAGGTCAGTTCGGCCCACAGCGCCAGCGCCATCCTGCAAATCCTCAACAGCCAGCTGTACGACGACCTGACCCGCTCCGAACTGTTCATCACCATGTTCTACGCCAAGTACAACTCCGCCACCGGCCGCCTCTCTTTCGCCAACGCCGGCCACAACCGCCCCATGATCAGCCGTGACGGAGAGTACTCGTGTGTCGAGCTGGACGCGGAAGGCCTGATCCTCGGCGTCAAGACCTCGGTGATCTTCGAGGAGCGCAGTTTCGAGCTCAAGACGGGGGACGTACTGCTCTTTTATACGGACGGCCTGACCGAGGCGCGCAACGAACGGGACGAATTGTTCGGGACCGGACGGGTATGCTCTCTCCTGGGCACACTGCGTTACCTGCCGGCCAAGGAGATCATCGATGCATTCTACACGGCGGTAAGAGACTTCACCGCTTCGGAAACCTTCCAGGACGACATCTCCCTGGTTGTGCTCAAAATCCTGTAAAAACCACTACACCGTTCCCCGGCCATGGTGCTGCGGGGACACATGACGAAAGGAGTTGCCCATGCAGTTGAAAATCGAAGAGAACGGGGCCGTCAGGGTCATCTATGTGAAGGAGGAACGCCTTGACGCCCATAATTCCGACGAGCTCAAGGCCGAGTTGAACCGGCTGTTCGATGGCGGGACAAAAGACCTGGTGATCGACCTCAAGGAGGTGCGCTTCATCGACAGTTCCGGGTTGGGGGTCCTGGTGTCCGGGTTCAAGAACGCATCCGCGCGCCAGGGGAGCCTCAAGCTCTCCGCGCTCCAGAGCCAGGTCAAGTCGATGTTCGAACTGACCCGCCTGCACCGGGTTTTCGATATATTCACGACCGTGGACGACGCGCTGGAGAGCTACTGACCGAGCCTCATTCACGCACCAGCAGCTTCCTCACACGCGAGGTTGTCATGAAGAACACCATCGACATCGAGATCGTTGTTCCCAACCAGACCCGCTACCTGAGCATGATTGGCAAGATCGGCGAAAATGTGGTGCGGGAACTGGACCGCTTCACCGGGGACCGGGAGGCCTTGGCACATCACCTCAACGTGGTGCTGACCGAGGCCATGGTAAACGCCATCAAGCACGCCAATGCCGCCGACCCCAGCAAGGAGGTACTGATCCGTATCAGTGCCTCCGACCAGGAGATCTGCATCAAGGTCTATGACAGCGGGCAGGGTTTCGACCTCACGAGCGTCCCCGATCCCGACTTTGAAGTGGATCAGCTCGGCGAAAAGGGGCGCGGCATCTTCATCATCCGCTCATTGATGGATTCAGTGGAATACAAGAGGACAAACGGCGGAAATGTGCTGGAAATGAAAAAATCCCTCGTACCCCGTGCGGTTGGCCGCGAGAAGTAATGCCGCGATATTTTGCCCGATGCCGGGGCGCAACAACGCAGGCGCGGCAGGCCTTCATCAGGGAACCGCTACGGCGGCTGCGGCTACGAGAGTCGGAGCAAGCGCACGGGGCGCGCAGCTAGGCAGGGCACGTTTCGACCCCCCATTCACGCAATTCCGCCAGCACGTTGCCAATCATCTCCTCCAGCTTTTCGGCAACATTCCGGGAAAGTTCGGCCCCCATTTCGATATTGGCCGGTTGGACACCGATCAGCACCATTTCGCGGGGGGCGTGACCCAATAGCTCCGCCACGGCAAGAAGATCCTTGAGCCCCATCTGATGGGGCGAAACCTTGGTTTGCAGGGCAACCGGCAGCTCCCGGCCCGACAACCGCACCAGCGTTCCCGGCTTGCCCCCCGTTTCGACCGCATCCACCACCAAAAGCCGCCCGCCCCCCTCCAGTTTGTGCAGAAGATCCAGCCCCAGGGTGCCCCCGTCCATGATCTCCACATGGGGCGGGAAGCGGTAGCGTTTCTGGAGTTCCTGCACAACCCGCACCCCCGCCCCGTCGTCGCTCATCACCAGGTTGCCGATGCCGAGCACCAGGATGGAGGGGGCTATGCCCTCAGACGTAGTCATGGTCGCCCCGCTGTAAAAAAAGAGAGGCGCAGCCCTGTGCGGCCATTGTCGTGGCAGTGAACGGCATGGATCAATCCTCTTTCTTCACCGTGAACTTATAGCCGCAGAACATGCTGGAGATCTCGCTGCCGTGCTCCTTGATGTCCATCAGCCAGGCGCTGTAGATATGGTTGACGACAAAACCGGCGATCAGCCACATGCCGACATGATGGGTAAGGCGCATCCCCTGGTTGCTGAACAGGGCATACATGAAGCCTAAGGCCCGGTGCATCGGGGATCCGGGGGCATGTTCGGCGTACAGCGCAAAGCCGGTCAGGATCATGGTGGAGTAAATGCAGAACAGGGCGATATAGGCCGTGGTGGCCAGGGGGTTGTGCCCAACGGTTTCAGGCACATCCTTGTCGATCAGCAGATAGTAGCGCAGCATCCTGAGCAATTTGTGGCGGCCCCGGGCGGTGGCGAGCGGAAAGAACTCCTTCCACCCCGAATACTTGTTGCCGATGAATGACCAGAGAACCCGGGAGATCACGCTGACGGCAAACAGGTAGGCAGCGGTGAAATGGACGAAACGAATCCAGCCCATCGTAAAATCGGATGCGGAACGGCCGAACGAGAAAGGGGTGCCGATGAAAAAGCCGGTCATCGACAGCACGGCGATGCAGATCACGTTGATCCAGTGGCACCAGCGCACCGGCAGTTCCCATATGTAGTTTTTGAATTTGCACTGTTCACTCATAGCCGGCCCCCTTTCTAGGAAACCTTCACCCTGATCACTTCGTTTCCGGCCGCATCCGTCACATGAACGGCGCAGGCCAGGCACGGGTCAAAGGAATGGACGGTGCGCAGGATCTCCAGCGGCTTGGCGGGATCGGCCACCGGGGTTCCGACCAGGGATGCCTCGTAGGGGCCGCGCTGCCCCTTGGCATCCCGGGGGGAGGCGTTCCAGGTGGAGGGAACAACCGCCTGATAGTTGAGGATCTTCTGGTCCTTGATCCTGATCCAGTGCCCCAGGGCGCCGCGCGGCGCCTCGTGCCAACCATAGCCGCTGGCCTCGGCGGGCCATTCGCCGGGGTCCCACTTCTCGTTGGCGTGGATGCGGTAGTCCCCCTTGGCGATATTGGCGATCAGTTCGTCCAGCCATGCGGGGGTCTGGCGGGCGATGAGCAGACAATCGATGCCGCGGGCGCCGGTCCTCCCCAGGGTGGAAAAGAGCGCCTCGGGGCCAACCCCCAACTTGTTCAGCACCATATCCACCGCCCCCTTGGCCTCCTTGTGGCCGGAGGCGTACGCCACCAGCACCCTGGCCAGGGGGCCTACTTCCATGGCCTTTTCATCGTAGCGGGGGGCCTTGACCCAGGAGTATTTTTTGTCCGTATCCAGATGTTCGTAGGGCGGTTTGGGGCCGCTGTAGCGCGCCTCGGATTCGCCCTCCCAGGGATGGAGCCCCTTTTCCGGGCCGTTTTTATATTCGAACCAGGAGTGATCCACATACTCGGCCACCTTTTTCTGGTCCACCGGCAGCACCTTGGAGATATCCTTGCCCAGGATGGCCCCCTGGGGCAACCACTGGTTGCCGGCAGCATCGGGGAATTCGCCGTAGCAGAGGAAGTTGCCCACCCCGCCGCCGATGGCGGCCCAATCCTTGTAAAAAGAGGCAACCGCCAGGAGATCCGGGATATAGACCTTTTCCACGAAATCCTGTGCCTTCTTCAGCAGGCGCTTGATCTCCATCAGCTTGTCGGCGTTGAGGGCGTTCTGGGAGTCGGGATCGATGGGGATCGCCATGCCGCCCACCAGAAAGGTCTGGGGATGGGGATTCTTGCTCCCCAGGATGGCGTGGATCCTGATAACGTCCTTCTGCCATTCCAGGGCTTCCAGATAGTGGGCCGTCGCCATCAGGTTCGCCTCGGGGGGGAGTTTGTAGGCCGGATGCCCCCAATAGGCGTTGGCAAAGGGGCCGAGGCGCCCCGATGCCACGAAGGATTTGAGCCTGTCCTGCACCGACTTGAAGTAGGTCGGGGAGTTGTTGGGCCAGTCGGAAAGGGAGGCGGCCAGGGCAGAAGTCCCGGCCGGGTCGGCCTTGAGGGCCGAGGTCACGTCCACCCAGTCCAGGGCGTGCAGGTGATAGAAATGGATGACGTGATCCTGCACGTTCTGGATGCCGATGATGATGTTCCTGATCAACTGGGCATTGGGTGGGATCTTGATCTTGAGGGCATCCTCCACGGCCCGGATGGAGGCGATGGAATGCACGGTGGTGCAGACGCCGCAGAAACGCTGGGTCCAGAACCAGGCATCCCGGGGGTCGCGTCCCTTGAGGATCTTCTCGATGCCGCGGAACATGGTGCTGGAGCTCCAGGCATCGGTGATCCTGCCGTTGTCGATCTCGGCCTCGATGCGCAGGTGTCCTTCAATGCGGGTAATCGGGTCAACCACTATCTTGGCCATTGCCTATCCCTCCCTGGTCTCGTCGCTGGGTTCTTTATCTCTCCGAATGGCGTTCAGCGCACCGTGGACGGCAAAGGCCGCGGCGGCGCCGGCCGCCAGGCCGATGCCGATCTTGTCGACGGTGTGTTCAATGCCGAAGCCGGGCACATGGGGCAGGCGTTTGTACAGGGGGCCCATGGTATCCCAGAAGGCCGGTTCCGAGCAGCCGGCACAGCCGTGGCCGCTGCCCACCGGCCATCCGGTCTTTTCGTTGTAACGCTGGGTGGGACAATTGTGGAAGGTGGCCGGCCCCTTGCATCCCATCCGGTAAAGACAGAACCCCTTGCGGTGGCCGTCGTCGCCCCAATGCTCCACGTACTGGCCGGCATCGAAATGGGGACGGCGCTCGCAGTTGTCGTGGATGCGCTTGCCATAGGCAAACAGTGGCCGACCATGGCCGTCCAGGGCCGGGATCTTGCCGAACACCAGATAATGGACCACGGTGGCGGTCAGGTTGTCGGCATTGACCGGGCAGCCGGGCAGATTGATGACCGTTGCGCCGGGAACCGCTTCCTTGACGCCGACGGCGCCGGTTGGGTTGGGCACGGCCGCCGGGATGCCGCCAAAGGATGCGCAGGTGCCCACCGCAATGGTTGCCAGGGCGCCGCCACAGACCTGACGCGCCCGGTCCAGATGCGATTTGCCCCCCACACAGCCGTAGACGCCGCCGTCCTTCATGGGGATCGATCCTTCGACGACGCAGAGGTATTTGCCCCGGTAGTCGGCAATGGTTTTTTCCAGCGCCGCTTCGGCCTGATGCCCGGCGGCGGCCATGATGGTTTCATGGTAGTCGACCGAGAGGATGTCGAGGACGATCTCCCCCACGGTCGGGTTGGCGGAGCGCAGCAGCGCCTCCGTGTCCCCGGCGCAGTCCTGAAACTCCAGCCAGACCAGGGGTGGCCGCTTGACCTCGTCCAGGGCCTGGGCGACCTTGGGGGCAAAGGTGGCCGGCAAGGCCATGGCAGCGGTCATGGCGGAGCAGAATTTCAGGAAATCCCGCCGGGAAACCCCCCGTTCCCTGAGGATTTCGCCTACGGAGTATTCCCGACCAATGTAATCGCGTTCTATCATACCGTTTTCAGCGTCACCATTTTGATTATTCATTCGCAACCCCCTTTTGGTTGGAGTGACCTAACATCAATCATTATGGGTATATGAAAAAACGATTATTGCCATTTAGTATAATATAAAATTGTTTTATTGCAACAATTTTATAAAGATCAACCCGGAATGCCCCTCTCAGAGATAACGGCTGCCGAGGCAGCCGTTATCCGGGGGTATCTGGAAAAAATCAGGATTTTGCTTTGGTCTTTTTCTTTTGTTTGAGCGACTCCCTGAGACGCCGGGAAGCTTGTTCGATCATCAGGTGGTGGCTGCCATGGGGTGAGGATTCCCCGGTGGGCATGCGCTGGACATAGGTGCCGTCCGGGTGCATGTCCCAGACCGAGCATTGGTCGGCGAGATGTATGTCGAAGATGGTCCGTAACTCCCTGGTCAATTCCGGGGAGTCGATCGGGCAGAGGACTTCCACGCGAGCCTCCAGGTTGCGTTTCATGGCATCTGCCGAGGCGAGGTAGTACTCGTCGGCCCCGCCGTTTCTGAAATAGTAGAGGCGCGAATGCTCCAGGAAGCGTCCGACGACGCTCATGACCCGGATATTCTCGGAAAGCCCGGGGATACCGGGACGCAACCGGCAGGTATCGCGCACCACCAGGTCGATCTTCACCCCGGCCTGGGACGCCCGGTAGAGCGCCTTGACGATGTCGCCGTCTTCCAGGGCGTTCATCTTGAACTGGATCAGTCCGCCCCCCTTTTGGCGGTGCGACTCGATCTCCCGCTCGATCCCCGCCAGGAGCGCCTTCTTGAGCATGCGGGGCGCCGGCACGATCCTCTGGTAGTTGCGTTTCGCCATGAAGCCGGTGGTCAGGTAGTTGAACAGTTCCGTCACATCCTGGCCAATGGTCTGGTCGCAGGTCAACAGCCCCAGATCGCTGTAGACGCGTGCCGTTTCGGCGTGGTAGTTGCCGGTGCCGATATGGACGTACCGCCGCAGTCCGTTGTAGTCCTGGCGTACCACCAGAATGACCTTGCAGTGGGTCTTGAGGCCGACGACCCCGTAGGTCACATGGATGCCTGCCTCCTCCATCCGTTCCGCCAGGCGGATATTGGCCGCCTCGTCGAAACGTGCCTTGAGCTCCACCACCACCGCCACCTGCTTGCCGTTCTGGGCGGCCAGCACCAGGGAATCGATGATGCGCCCCTGGATCGAGGTGCGGTAGAGGGTCATCTTGATGCCGCGTACCTTGGGGTCGATGGCCGCTTCGCGCAGAAAGCGCTCCACCGACGTGGAGAAGGACTCGTAGGGGTGTTGCAGCAGGATGGAGCCGCAGTCGCGGATGATATGGAAAATATTGCGCGTCGCCTGCAACTGGGGGTGTTCGATAGGGTAATGGGGCGGATCGTGCAGCCGGGCATAATCGAGACCGGCCAATTCGAACAGGTCACGCATGGCCAGTAGCCCCGGCACCTCGAAAACGTCGTTTTCCTCGTCCAGTTCCAGCTCGGCCGCCAGCCGGCCCCGATGGACCGGGTCCATGCCGGTGCCGATCTCCAGACGCACGATCGGGGCGAACTTCCGCTCCTTCAACTCGGACTCGATCATGGCCATCAGATCGTCGGCCTCTTCCTCGTCCCGCTCGGTATTGGCATTGCGGGTCACGCGAAAGATCTCGCAACTCACGATATTCATGCCGGGAAAGAGCATGTCCAGGTTATTCATCATCACGTCTTCCAGGCAGACGAAATGGTCCCCCTTCCCCACCCGGATAAAACGGGGCGTCCCCAGGCCGACCGGCACCTTGACCCGCGCCAGGGACACCTCCCGCGCCCTGGGGTAGCGCAGGGTCACCAGCAGGTTGAGCGACAGGTTGGAAATGAACGGGAACGGATGGGCCGGGTCGATGGACTGGGGGGTCAACAGGGGAAAGATGTTGGTGTAGTAGTGTTCCCGGAGCGCTTTTTTCTCCTTGGCGGTAAGCTCGCCGTAGGACTCTATGGCGATGCCCTTCTCCTCCAGCAGGGAGCGGATTTGCCGGAAAAGCTGGTCCTTGCGCGCCTCAAGACTGCGAACGACGAGGTGGCATTCCTGCACCTGCTGGCGCGGCGTGCGGCCATCCAGGGTCAACTCCCGCATGCCGGCGCCGATCTGCTGCTTGAGGCCGCCGATCCGCTTCATGAAGAACTCGTCCAGATTGGAGCTGACAATGGCGATGAATTTCAGGCGTTCCAGCAGGGGGGGCCGGCTGTCCTCGGCCTCGTGCAGCACCCGCTGGTTGAACTCCAGCCAGGTCAGCTCCCGGTTGAGATACCATTCGCTGTCGCCCAGGTCGAACTCGGGCGCTGCCGGAGCCCCGTCCTCTCTGGCCTCGGACGGTTTCTGCTGCTTCGATGCCTTGGCCTTGGGGGCCTTTTCCGCTGTTGGGCCTGCCTTGTCCACCTTGCCTCGCTTGGTCTTAGTCCGGGATTGTTTTTTGATATGAGGGGTTGCTGTCACCATGGTCTCCAGGGTGCGATTTTGTTCTACCTTATAAATGTTACATTTTTTTTACACCGTAGCAACAAGCGTGAAACAGATTTGCGTCGTCAGCGCTGTTTGTGGTACACCTGAACACCTATGAAACGACTCAACACTCCGCAGCAGCAGGCGGTCAACCACACCGAAGGCGCCCTGCTGATCCTGGCCGGGGCCGGTTCCGGCAAGACCCAGGTCATTACAACCCGCATCGTTCATCTGCTCAAGGACAAACACATCTCCGCCGACAACATCCTGGCGGTGACCTTCACCAACAAGGCCGCCCGGGAGATGAAGGAGCGCGTCGGCGCCATGGCCGGCAGGATGGCGGACGGGATCATCATCTCCACCTTCCACTCCCTGGGGGTGCGCATCCTGCGCCGCGATATCCGGGCGCTGGGCTACAAGCCAAACTTCTCGATCTACTCCTCGTCGGACCAGGCCGGCGTGCTGCGTCAGGCCATGCGGGAACGGGACATCGACCCGAAGCAATGCGACCCGGACCTGATGCTCTGGAAGATCTCCGGCCTCAAGAACCGCCTGATCAGCCCCGCCGCATTCAAACCGGCCCACGACGACAAGCTCGAACTGGCCACGGCCGCCGTGTATCCCCGCTATCAGGAACTGCTCAAGGGGTTCAACGCCATCGACTTCGACGACATCATCATGCTCTCGGTCGGGCTGTTGCAGTCCAATGCCGCCATCCTGGGGCACTGGCAGGAGCGTTTCCGTTACATCATGGTGGACGAATACCAGGACACCAACGCCTCCCAATACCTGCTCATCTCGCTTCTGGCACAGAAGTCCGGCAACATCTGCGTGGTGGGGGACGACGACCAGTCCATCTATGGCTGGCGCGGGGCAGAGGTGCAGAACATCCTCAATTTCGAACAGGATTATCCCGGCTGCCGGGTGATCAAGCTGGAGCAGAACTACCGCTCCACCAGCTCGATCCTGGATGCGGCCAACAGCGTCATAAGGAACAACCCGGTCCGCACCGACAAGGCGCTCTGGACGGCCGGCGGCCAGGGGCGCGGGATCGACCTGTTCGTTGCGGCCGACGAGGAGGAAGAGGCCGCCCGGGTGGTTGACAGCATGATGCTGGAACAGTTCCGCGGCAAACTCCCATGGTCCGATTTTGCCGTGCTCTACCGCTCCAACGCCCAAAGCCGGGCCTTTGAGGAGAAAATGCGCCTGGAACGCATCCCGTACATCGTGGTGGGGGGACAGCAGTTCTACGAGCGCAAGGAGGTCAAGGACGCCGTGGCCTACCTGCGGGTCATCGACAATCCGGGTGACGAGGCATCCCTGCTGCGCATCATCAATTTCCCCCGCCGGGGCATCGGCGACAACACCCTGCTGCATCTCAACCAATGGTCCCTGGCGCACAACGTCCCGCTGTTCGAGACCCTGGGCCGGGTGGCGGAGATCGCCGACATTTCCGAGTCGTCGAAAAAGGCGGTAAACGCCTTCCACCGGATGATGACGGAAGTCATTGCCGGGTTCGGCCGCACCGATCTGGGCGCCCAGGTCAACGCCCTTTTCAACCGTCTGCGCATCGAGGACGAGCTGTACCGCACCTTGAACGACGCCTCCCAGGCCCGCAAACGGATCGAGAACATCGAGCAGGTGGTCAACTCCCTGGCCCTGTTCGAGGCCCAGACCCCCAGGGCCACCCTGTCGGCGTTTCTGGAACGGATATCGCTGATGGACGAGGAAAAATCGGAAGACGACAAGGAACACGGCCACAACGCCGTCACCCTCATGTCGCTGCATTCGAGCAAAGGGCTGGAATTCAATCATGTTTACCTGGTGGGGTTGGAGGAGGAACTGCTCCCCCACAAGCGATCCATGGAAGAAGACCCGACCTGTGCCGAGGAGCGGCGGTTGTGCTATGTGGGCATAACCCGCGCCCGCCAGCACCTGACCATATCCCGCTGCCGGACCCGCAGGAAGTACGGTGCCATCGAAGAGCGCAAGCCGAGCCGTTTTCTGGCGGAGATACCGGAGCACCTGTTGATCGACACGCCAGGCGATGGCGGCGAGGATGCACAAGGGGAACCGGTGGATCTGGCGGCGGCCTTCTTTGCGCAGATGCTGGGGGAGTAAGCTGAATCGGAACGGTCTCTCACTCGCTCGCTATAGTTCGCTCAAGCTCACAGAGGCACAGAGGACAACAAAAAAAATCACCACCCCTAACCCTTTAGGCCCCACTGGGCCGGGGTGGTTGATACCAAATAGTGTGTTTCCTCTGTGTCTCTGTGAGAGATAGCCTTTATCCCGCCATGATCACCAGGAACCGGTCATCGAAGTAACGTTCCAGGAGTGGGCGCACATCATGCCACGCCAGCCCCCCTCCCCCGCAACCGGGCCGCGGCACCACGACCGTTGCCCACCCCGCCCTGTCGGCCAGTGCGGCCAATTCACGGGCAGAGCGCTCGATCAGCCCCAGGTCGGGGACTTCATAGGGGGACTGTTCCACTGGAAAGCTCACCAGGTTATCGCCCAGGTGGTGGACATGGTTGCCGTCCTTGGCGATGCAGGCGCCGAGCCTTCCGGGAAACCAGGGAAACAGCCGGGCCGCCTGGGCAGCCACTCCCCGCCCCATGACGGCCTTGCCGCCTTTCGCCACCTGACCGTTGGTGGTGACGGCAACGACGGCGGTTTTCTGGTAGTCCCAGATATTGCCCTGAATCTCGCGCATCGTAAAATCACCTCGGAAAAAGCCCGCATCCGACGGCAACGCGGGCGGTGTAAGCCATCAATAGAGCTTGTGGATGAAGTTGGCGATCTCTTCGCCCTCGTCCGTGGCCTGGACCGGCATGACCCCCCTGATACGGCCCAATCCCCCCCCCTCGCCGCCGGAGCGGGTATCGCTGAAGGTTGCCAGTTCCTTGCCGGTTTTGGCATCGACCAGACGACCCGAGACCGAGATATTGGTCTTGCCGCTCTCCGGGGCCATCCACCCCAGGAAAAACTTGGCCGCGCCAATGCCGCCGTTGAATTTGGTGAACTTACCCTCGACGATTATGGCCTTGCCCTTCGGGGTGCCACCGGCGAGCACGTTCTTGAATTTGCCTTCTTTTTTCAGGTATTTGACGAGGCTCTCCTGCAGGTTCTTCACGATGGTCGGCTTGATTTCCTCCACGGTCTTCTTTTCCTCGTCGTCGAGATTGGCCATTTCAGCCCCCTCGGTGGCAAACGCCTTGACGACTATCGTGTCGTAGGCGGCCAGGCGCTCACTGGTAAAAATAGATTCCTTGCCCAGCACATCAGGACTGGGTAGCGTATCCCTGGCAAATACCGTGAATGCGCCGCACAGCAAAAAAATGACAAGCAAAGAAACTTTTTTCATAACCCCTCCCCATATAATTGTTACAATCAACTATAGCAACCGCCACGTCATTGTCAATAATAAAGTTTCATTATTTCGAATACTTATAAATGTGCGCCCATAATTCCCGCCCTGCACAGGAAAGGTACCCCATGGCAGACACAAGGCTTGACACCGCCGCATACATCGCCCGGCTCAGGGTTCTGGACAAGAGCGTCCTTCCGCCGGACGGCGGCCAGGGCTTCAATCGCCTGATCTTTGCCCGCAGCCCTTACCTGCTGCAACACGCCGAAAATCCGGTGGCTTGGTACGAATGGGGCGACGCGGCCTTTGAGAGAGCCCGCGACGGGAACCTGCCGATCCTGCTCTCCATCGGCTATGCCACCTGCCACTGGTGCCACGTCATGGCCCACGAGTCGTTCGAGGACGAACAGGTCGCCGCGCTGCTGAACAGTCATTTCGTCTGCATCAAGGTGGACCGGGAGGAACGCCCGGATATCGACGACTTCTACATGACCGTGTCCCAGGTGCTGACCGGCAGCGGCGGCTGGCCGTTAAACGTCTTCATGACGCCGGACAAGCGCCCCTTCATGGCCGTCACCTACCTCCCGCGGCAGGGGCACGCCGGCCGGAGCGGCCTGATGGAACTGCTCCCCAACATTGCAGCACTGTGGCATCAGCGCCCCGATCTGATCGAAAAAAACTGCCGCGGCATCATGGATGCCATGGGCAACCTCTCCCCTCAGGACACAACAAATACAAGCCTTAATTTACAAGAGCTTGCATACATATCGTTCAATCAGTTGAGCAGCATATACGACCCACTGCACGGCGGGTTCGGGACCGCTCCCAAGTTCCCCATGGCCATCAACCTGAGTTGGCTCATCAGGCAGGGGACGGCGGAGAACCACCGGGCGCTGGAGATGGCGCTCCACACCCTGAAAAAGATACGCGGGGGCGGGATATGGGACCAGGTGGGGGGCGGTGTGCACCGTTACGCCGTGGACCGGGAGTGGCTCGTGCCACATTTCGAAAAGATGCTCTACGATCAGGCCATGGTCGGGCTGGCGGCGCTGGAGGCGAACCAGGCGACGGGGGACGGCGCGTATCTGCACATGGCCGAAAACATCTTCGGCTTCGTCGCCCGCGAACTGACCTCGCCCGAAGGAGGTTTCTATGCAGCCCTGGATGCCGATTCGGAAGGCGTGGAAGGCAAATGCTACGTCTGGGACAAAGGAGAGATCGAGGAGTGCCTCGGCGAAGATGCCCCCCTGTTCTGCCGGTTTTACGGCGTGACCGACGGGGGTAATTTTGAAGGACGAACCATCCTGAACACGCCGCTCGGCCTGGAAGAATTCTGTATCCGGGAGGGACTGGAGCCGACCGAAGCCGGCCGACGGCTGGAACACGGCCGGGAGCTGGTGTTGGCGCAACGGGAACGGCGCATCGGACCCTTCAGGGACGAGAAGGTCATCACCGCCTGGAACGGCCTGATGATTGCCGCCCTGGCCCGCGGCGGAGCGGTGTCCGGCAATGCCGCGTTCCTTGATGCGGCCGGCCGCGCCGCATCGTTTTTGCGGGAGCGGTTGCGCCGCAGGGATGGGCGCCTCCTGCGCAGTTTTCTGGGGGATGCGGCCGATGTCCCTGGGTTTCTGGAGGATTACGCTTTCCTGGCGTTCGGCCTGCTGGAACTGTTCGAAGCGACCCTGGATACGGCCTGGCTGGAGCGGGCACTGCAACTCGCCGACCAGATGCTGGAAATCTTCCTGGACCCCGACAGCGGCCGCTTTTTGAAAACCGGCCGTGATGCCGAGCCCATGCCCCTGGCGGCAACCCAGGAACATGACGGGGTCATGCCGTCACCTTTCTCCCTGACCGCCCAGATATTTATCCGTCTGGCCCGCGCAGCCGCACGGCCCGATCTGCTGGATCACGCCCGCCGCTTGCTGGAAAGCCGTGCCGACGATGTGCAGCGCCAACCCTCGATCCACCTGGGAAGCCTGTATGCCATGACCCTCCTGGAGGAAGAGCCGTTCGAGGCCCACTTTTCCGGACAACGGCACCATCCCGCCATGCAGGGCCTGCTGCATGGCTTGAAAGCACGCTACTGCCTCAACTTGGCACTGTCCTTCGAAGCGACCGACAGTGCCCCCACCCTCACCATCTGTGCCCTGGGGACCTGTTACCCGGCCGTCCGCAACGCAAGCGAACTGGAACCCATCCTGGAACGCGCCGCGCCGCGCTTCAAACCTTCGATAACACTGGGCTAGTGCCGCCGAGACGCCCCGATCATCCCGGCATCGAGTACCAGCGCCGCCGGGATGAAGGTATCCAGTTCATTGACCGCCTCCCCCAGCAGCTTGCGGGTAAGTTCCCGAAACAGGAGCAGTTCCTGGGCGAACAGCTCCAGGAAAGGATGGCGGAGGTCCTCAAGTCGCCCCATATCCACACCGCGGAAATTCAGGGTGCACCACTCGTCCATCAGTGCCTCGCCCGAGGTATCCCAAAGCGGGATGCCGTTCAGACGACAGGTCATGGGGCGCTGTTCGTAGACCAGGCAACTCCCGTCTTCCGCCAGGAGCAGGCACGGGGTTTCATCCTCTTCCGGCATCAGCTCCTCCCATTCCTCTTCCGGGATATGGTTGAGAATCCACGGCTCGACAAAGGCGGGATTGCAGGCGGTCAGCGATGCCAGGCGGTCTGCCGCCTTCAGGCGCAGGGATTGCTGGACGGCTTCGGGCAGGGCGTCGATCCCGCTGCGCAGGTAGAGGGCGTCGAGAACCGTGATATCGAACAGTCCCCGGCAACAGGCCGAACAGCCCAGGTGGCAGGCAATCTGATCCCCATGGCGCTGGATGCAGCCGCCAAACCAGCGATCCACCTCCCGCAGCAATTCCCCATATCGTCCCAACAGTTCCTTCATGGCATTGCACCTCCCGGAGCGGATGAACTGGCCACCTTGTCGTTGTGGGCAAGAAGCCCGAAACGATATCCCCGCTCCTTAAGGAGCGGCACCAATTCCTTCAGAGCCGCCAAGGTAGCGTCATGGCCGGAACCATCGTGAAACAGCACAATGGCATGCCTACGCTGGCTCTTGGCCAGTTGCCCCAGCACCGCACGTACGATGAAGCCGCGGTTGTGGGCACCCCGTTTGGTGGAATCGTAGCTGTCGATATCCCAGGCAAAAATCTGGGCACCCTCGGCGGCCACCCGGGATACAAGGTTTCTGCCCGAAGCGCCGTAGGGGAGCCGCACCATGCGGCCATCGCCCCCCAGGCGGTCGATCAGGGAAGCGGTCCGGCCGATCTCGTTGGTACTCCCGGCAAACGAGGCCTTAAGCTTATGCAGGTTATGGGAAAAAGTGTGGCTGGCAACCCGGTGTCCCATGGCAACCAGCGTCGTCACAGCCTTTTCATGCCCCTGGACATTGCAGCCAAGCACGAAAAACGTGGCTCGTATGCCCTGGGATTTCAGGTAGGCGGCAATCGGCAGCGTCAGGCGCGAAGGGCCGTCGTCGAAGGTAAGGTAGATGATGCTGCGCGCCGGGCCGGTTCGCGGCTGTGCGCCCTGAAGTGACGGACTGCCCTTGAGCGGGCCGCTTGGGGGCACTGCTGCGCAGGGCGAAACCGCGGGGAAGGTTTCATTGTGGGGTTGGGGGGCGGTGGACCGGGCCTCCGAAGCCGCACCCTGAACGGCCTGCGCCGCTTGTTCGGCTACTGCTGCCGGAAAGTCTCCGGAAAGCTCGGAAGGGCTCTGTTGATCCTGTACGGCGGCGTCCAATGAAACCACACCGTCAGCCAGCGCCACGTCAGCGCCGTCCCGGCCGCTGCCGTCAGGGTCCACGCCCACGCCGGCCCCCTGCCGCAGCCGGGCAGCCAGGAGGGCACGGGACAGGAGACGGCTTTTCAGGCCGGCAAGGCGGTACAGGCTGTCGGCCTCCTCGATCATGCCGCCCCTGTAATAGCGGTCGGCAAGGTCAAGGGTGCGGCGCACCGTGTCGGTCTCTTCAGGTGCCGGGGAATCGGCGGCCGCGGCAAGGGCCGCATTGAAGCTGGCATAGGCGTCGCTGCGCCACTGCGGCGCCGTGGCGGCACAGCCCGAAAGCAGCAGGAGCACTCCCATCGCCAGGCACCCCCCGAAGCGAACCACATGGAGCGCGGCGCCGTCACCAGCTACATATACACCATGACTTTGATGTTGATGGCGCCGCTGACCGTGGTGAAGGGAATCGTCACCCCCTTGCACTGCACATTGATGCTGGAGCTTTCATTAAGGTCGGGCGGTTCGGAAATGGCGCGCAACTGGCCGGAAACCACCAGCGGCAGCCCCAGGGCCACGCTGCCGTACTGCTCGTGGTACTTGGTCTTGAACACACCGGCAATGTTGTTTGCCAGTTCGCCGACCGCATCCCGGATGCACTCGTCGTCGGCCTCCTCCACCATCAGCAGTTCCTTGGCGACGCACTGGGCCGTCTTCTTGTCGGTGGCAAAGATGATGTAGCCGACCCGGTCCCCGGCCACGCCCACGATGCCGGTCACATCAGAATCCACCGGATCCACCCTTTTTTCGACCTTGCCGGCCAACAGGTCGATATTCATGTAACTCTTGAAGGTGTCCTGGGTAGCGGACATGATGGTGAACATGATCTCTTCAAAGGATATTCCTGACAAAGTCTGTTACCTCCCACGTGTCGTTATGAATCTCTGACAGGTTTGACGCCTTCTCCGCGGCAGCTACTCCCACTCGATGGTTGCGGGCGGCTTCTGGCTGATGTCGTACACCACCCGGTTGACCCCTTTGACCTCATTGATGATGCGTGAAGAGATGGTGCCCAGAAGTTCATAGGGCAGCTTGACCCAGTCGGCGGTCATGCCGTCCAGGGAGTTGACCGCCCGGAGCGCCACGGTGAAATCATAGGTCCGGGCATCGCCCATGACACCCACCGTCCGTACCGGCAGGAGCACGGCGAAGGATTGCCATATGTCCCGGTACAGCCCGGCCTTGCGGATTTCTTCCAGCACGATGGCGTCCGCCTCGCGCAGGATCTCCAGCTTTTCGGCGGTGAGTTCGCCGATGCAGCGGATCGCCAGCCCCGGCCCAGGGAACGGCTGGCGGTGGACCACCTCGTCCGGCATCCCCAGTTCCTTGCCCAGCAGCCTGACCTCATCCTTGAAGAGTTCCCGCACCGGCTCAAGCAGCTTCAGGTTCATGCGCTCCGGCAGGCCGCCCACATTGTGGTGGCTCTTGATGACCGCCGACGGCCCCTTGGTGGAGACCGATTCGATCACGTCCGGGTAAAGCGTTCCCTGGGCCAGATAATCCACCTGCCCCAGTTTGACGGCCTCTTCCTCGAACAGGTAGATGAATTCGTTGCCGATGATCTTGCGCTTCTTTTCCGGGTCGCTCACACCCGCCAGTTTTTCCAGAAAGCGTGCCGAGGCATCCACGTAGTCCAGGTTGATCTTGAAATGCTTGGTAAAGAGGTTGACGACCTTCTCCGCCTCACCTTTGCGCAGCAGGCCGTTGTTGACGAAGATGCACTGTAGCTGGTCGCCGATAGCCTTGTGGATCAGTACCGCCACGACCGAGGAATCGACCCCGCCGGACAGGGCGCAGATCACCTTGCCCGTTCCGACCTTCTCCCTGATCGACGCGATCTCGGCCTCGATGAAGCCGGCCATGGTCCAGGTCGGCTTGCAGCCGCACACCGTAAAGATGAAGTTGCCCAACATCTCGTCGCCCCGGGGCGTATGCACCACCTCGGGATGGAACTGCACCCCGAAGAAGCGGCGTTGCGCGTCTTTCATGGCGGCAACCGGCGAATGGTCGGTGTGGGCGATGGTGCCGAAGCCCTTGGGCATCTCCTCGATGCGGTCGCCGTGGGACATCCACACCTCTTCATGGCCGCTGAAGCCGCTGAAGAGATCGCCATTGTCGTCGATCTGCAATTTGGAGCGGCCGTATTCCCGTTTGTCGGAGCGCTCCACCCGGCCGCCCAACTGCTGGGTCATGAGCTGCATGCCGTAGCAGATGCCCAAAACCGGGACCCCCAACTCAAAGATGCGCTGATCGGAGAGTGGCGCATCGGCGTCATAGACGCTGCACGGCCCGCCGGAGAGCACAATCCCCTGGGGATCGAACGACGTGATCTTTTCCAGGGGCATATTGAAGGGATGGATCTCGCAGTAGACGCTCTGCTCGCGGATGCGGCGGGCGATGAGTTGGGTGACCTGCGACCCGAAGTCGAGGATGAGGATCTTCTGGCTGTGGATATCGGTGGTCATTATAAAATCCTTCTTGCAAAGGGATGTGTATTCCAGAAAAACAGTTCACCACAAAGACATGAAAGGACATAAAGTCACACAAGTAATAATTTCAGCCAGTTACTTGACAACTTCATAATTGGCAGGACTCACCTTGCGGGTGAATACGCTTTGCGCCGTTCACCCTTTGAATCCTTTGTGCTCTTTGTGCCTTTGTGGTGAATAACCGCCGTCGTCTAATTACCGACCCGGTAGTTCGGAGCCTCTTTCGTGATCGTCACGTCATGCACATGGGACTCCTTGAGGCCCGCGCCGGTGATGCGGATGAAGCGGCTCCGCTCCTGCATATCCGGAATCGTGCCGCAGCCGGTATAGCCCATGCCCGACCGCAGGCCGCCCATCAGTTGGTGGATATTGGCCGAAAGCGGTCCGCGCAGCGGCACCATCCCCTCGATCCCCTCCGGGACCAGCTTCACATCCTCGCCCACATCGGACTGGAAATAGCGGTCCTTGCTCCCGTCCTTCATGGCGCCGATGGAACCCATGCCGCGATAGCTCTTGTAGGTCCTGCCCTGGTAGAGGATCGTATCGCCCGGCGATTCTTCGGTCCCGGCAAAGAGCGAACCGATCATGATGCTGTCGGCGCCCGCCGAAATCGCCTTGGGCAGGTCGCCGGAATACTTGATGCCGCCATCGGCGATGACCGGAACGCCGTGCTTGTGGGCAACGCGCGAACACTCGTGAATGGCGGTGATCTGCGGCACGCCCACGCCGGCCACCATACGGGTGGTGCAGATGGAGCCGGGGCCGATGCCGACCTTGATGGCGTCGGCGCCCGCCTTGATCAACGCTTCGGCCGCTTCGGCCGTGGCGATGTTGCCGGCGATGATCTCGACGCCGGGGAAGGTCGATTTGGCCCGGATCACGGCGTCGATAACCCCCTGGGAGTGGCCGTGCGCGGTATCGATGACGATGACATCGACCCCGGCCCTGATGAGGGCGTCCATCCGGGCTTCCATCTCGGCCGTGATCCCGACTGCCGCGCCGACCCGCAGGCGGCCCAGGCTGTCCTTGCAGGCGTTGGGATACTTCTTGACCTTTTCGATATCCTTGATGGTGATCAGCCCCTTGAGGTTGCGGTCGTCGTCAACCACCAGCAATTTTTCGACCCTGGTATGCTTGAGGTGTTCCTTGGCCTGTTCCAGGGTGGTGCCCACCGGCACCGTCACCAGATTGCGCTTGGTCATGCGGGCTGATATGAGGAGGTCGTAATCCGTTTCGAAACGCAGGTCGCGGTTGGTGAGAATCCCCACCAGCTTGCCGTTGGGCTTGGTGATCGGCACGCCGGAGATGCGGTAGCGCGACATGAGATCCAGCGCCTCGCTGATCTTCTGGTTGGGCCGCATGGTAATCGGGTCAACGATCATACCCGACTCGCTCTTCTTCACCTTGTCAACTTCCTGGGCCTGGGCCTCGATGCTGAGATTCTTGTGAACGATGCCGAGCCCCCCTTCACGGGCCATACAGATGGCGGTGCGGGCCTCGGTAACCGTATCCATGGCGGCGCTGACCAGCGGTATGTTCAGGGGAATGTTGCGGGACAGGCGGGTGGAGAGGTTGACATCGCGGGGCAAAACAAGAGAGTGGGCAGGCACAAGGAGGACGTCGTCAAAGGTAAGACCTTCCGTTAACTTGTCGTAGGGCATATACAAACTCCTCGCTTGATTAATTTTATAGAAGTTAGTACAGCGAATCGGGTAAGTCAAGCTAAAAGGCGAACGAAAAGGTATACTGAACAAAGGGATGGACAACCTGAGCAGGGCGCCGCTTGCGGCGCCCTGCTGCTTCATTGCCATGAGCGGGCAACGGCCGAAGTCATATGAGGTCGCGTTTCGGAATTTCCAGACATTATGCAGCAGCTATTGTTTGCCCCCTCTTCCGTTCATGAGACAACCTTCTCCCACGTTTCCTTTTCGAAGAAACTCCCGGGAACCTGAGATTCCATTTCACACAGGCGGCGGAAGGGGACCGTAAAGGTGAGTTTGCCTGATAGTCCTTGCCCTTTAAGGTTTTTGCGTGCGGAGATATCGGTGAGGCCAACAAGACAGCGTTGAAGCCCGGATGCCGCCTCGTTATACGACAGGATGCCGATGACCTGACACGCGGCAGCGTAGGGGATCGCCACGTTCTCCTGTCCCGGCCGATCATAGTTGGCAAGGATAACGAGCGCCGAAAGCTGATCCGGATTTACCAGGAATGACACCGAAACCGGCTTGTCCTTCTCTGGATCGACTTGTGAAAGAGGCTTCATGACAACATACGGCGTCGAAACATCCGCCATGGGAAGTTCATTCACGAACCGGTCGGCAAGCTCGGGTGTCTTTTTGTACCGTTCGCCGTGGAGGAACATCTCGACAAACGACCCGGGCACGCCTGCCGCTTTCATGCCCTCCCCAATCGCCTTTCCGGTTGGGGCGCTCTCATTGCCGCTGGACAGGAAGCGGCAGAAGCCGGGGACGCCGCCGGGAAATTGTTCGTACGTGTTGCCAAACCCAAGGCCAACTCCGCCGCCGAAACATCCAAAGGTCTTACGATCGAAAACGGCCACCTTCCCCTTGGCGGCGGATGCCAGCATGTACATCACACACGATGTTACCGTCCCGGGTGCGAACTGGGCTGCCCCCTCCGGTTTGGTCTCGGAGTATAGCAGGGCAACAGGCTCGGTCTCCAACTGTAGTGCTTTTGCAATGAGGCTTTCCATTTCATCTCCTTTTTCCATGGTCGCGTGATATTTTGTTGTTGACCGCTTCCTGCCTGGAATCGCCCGCCGCCTAAAACAGGGCGGCTGCTTCCCGGCTTTCCGCCAGAGCCCTGTTCATGAATTCCTCTGCTTTATGCGGCAGGGCGTCTACCCCCTCCACAACAACCGACCTGAAATCTTCAACCCCCATGAAGTTCATCACCGACTTCAGGTAAGGCACCGAGTGGTCATCACCGGTTCCGCAATGGAACCCGCCGCAGGAATGGATATGGAGACATTTCTTCCCCATGCCGCGTAAAAGCCCCACCGCTCCACGCTCCGTATAGGTAAAGGTCTTGCCGACCACACAGACGGTGTCGATGTACACCTTAAGCTCCGCCGGGAAGCCCAGGTTCCACATAGGCGTCACAAAGACATATTTGTCTGCGGCCACGAACTGGTCTGCGAGCTTTCCAATCCTGCCTATTTTGCGCAGTTCGTCATCTGACAGGGAATCAAGGGAGCCGCCATTACGCAATTTGTCCCAACCGTTCAAGACATCAGCATCAACACGCTGAATATGGTCACGGTAGAGATCCAGAAAGTCTATTCTGTCTTCCGGATGGCGTTCCGAGTAGTTCGTCAGAAACTCGCTCCCGATAGTGAGACTGTGCGATTGTTCGCGGGATTTAAGATTACAGGTGATGTAAAGTATGTTGGCCATGGTTGCCTCCTTATCGCAGTTTGTTTGATACAATGCGTTAAGCGTGCCAAACACGTATTATTGTAAAATCATATAGTTGCAACAACTGGCAATGGTATATATCGATATATCGACATCATGGTTGCGATATACCGATAGAGAGCATATAGTATCGATATATCGATATTGGAGGCCAATTTATGGATGTCAGGCCGGAAGAGTTTTTCCGCGAGGTAACGTTACGGTTTTGCAGCAGCCTGGATATCAACGTTGCCTTCCAGCGCAGTTTTCAGTACCTGCGAGAAGTTTTGCCGGTTGACGAAATATTCCTCGACATCCTCGACCCGCTATTGGGGGCCATTCGCCGCATTGCGCATGCGGCGAGCCAGGGAGGCTCGAAGTTGCCCGAGATCATGCCGCTTCCCAAGGAGATCTGGGCTTGGGTCCAGAGTGTCGACCGGCCAATAATCGTGGATTCGGAAAATGCAGATCCCATGGTGAGAAAATTTGCTGCACTCACCCATAACGATGGGAAATCGGACCTGTCACTGCCACTGTTCATCGAGGGGAAAAAGATAGGAACCATCATTTTAAGGGCTAATAGCAATGGGGTTTACCGCAAAGAACATGTCGATTTGATTCGAGTAGCTGCCGAGCCGATCGCTATCGCGCTGTCAAACGCCCTGGCCCACCAGGAGCTGCTGCACTTGCGCGACGTCCTCCTTGACGATAACCGTTTCCTGCAACGGGAACTCTCGCCAAGCCTGCAGGATGACATTGTGGGAGAAGGCAGTGGGCTGCGCAACGTAATGGAGCAGGTGCGGCAGGTTGCCCCACTGAACAACACCGTGCTGCTGCTTGGAGAAACCGGCACCGGCAAAGAAGTAATCGCAAACGCCATCCACTACGGATCGACGCGGTGCAACGGCCCCTTTGTCAAGGTCAACTGTGGTGCTATCTCGGACACGCTCATCGACAGCGAACTTTTCGGGCATGAGAAGGGGGCCTTCACCGGGGCGTTTACGGAAAAACGGGGACGCTTTGAGCGGGCTCACGGCGGGACGCTTTTTCTGGACGAGATCGGAGAGCTTCCCCCCCAGGCCCAAGTAAGGTTGTTGCGGGTGCTGCAAACCCGTGAGTTGGAGAGAGTTGGAGGGACCAAGCCCATTCCCATCGACATCAGGATCATCGCCGCAACCCACAGAAATCTTGAGCAAATGATCGCGGATGGCCGTTTCCGTGAGGACCTGTGGTTCCGAATAAACGTTTTCCCGATTTTTATCCCTCCTCTGAGGCAGCGCCGGGAGGATATCCCGGCATTGACACGGCACTTGGTGCAGGTAAAGTGCCGGGAACTCGGTCTGGCCGAGGTGCCGGCCATTGCCCTGGGGGCCTTGGAGCGCCTCATGAGTTACGATTGGCCCGGAAATGTGCGGGAACTGCAAAATATTGTGGAACGCGAACTGATCCGGTACAAGGGGGACTTTCTCACTTTTGAATCGCTTGCGGCCCTTCCCTCTGCCAGGAAAGAACAACCGCCACCACATATGGACCGGGAAGACTTGGAACCGGTAAGCCTCGACGAAGCCATGGCCCTGCATATCGGAAAAACCATTGAATTCACGAAGGGAAGGATTAACGGCAAGAATGGTGCGGCAGAGTTGCTGCGCATAAATCCCAGCACGCTGAGGAGCCGGATGGCAAAGCTCGGGGTGAATCGGGCAAACTATTGACCATTTCAGGGGATTAACCCGGCGAGTCGTCGGTATTTCATGCTTAATACATGAAAAGAAAGCACGAGGGAGAGCAGGGTTCCCCCCTGCTCTCCCTCGTCAAACAACACTTTAAATCCGCTCAAGCAGTACCTCTGCAACATTACAATCGGGCGGCGCTCTCTGCACCCCTGCGGCAACCGGGTGCGACAGATCAGCGCGGGATGAACTCCTCCCGCGACGTAATCCGTTCCAGCGTAGCCACGATGAGCTTGGCGGCATCCTCAAGATCCCCCAGGGAAACGGTTTCCACCGGAGTGTGCATGTAGCGGAGCGGAATCTTGACCAGGGCCGTGGCCACGCCGTTGCGGGAGACCTGCATGACGTTGGCGTCGGTGCCGGTGGCCCGGGGATTGGCGGTGTGCTGCACGTCGATCTTTTCCTTTTCGGCCGCCGTGGAGAGCAGGTCGAAGAGATGGGGGTTGATATTGGCCCCGCGGGTCAGGATCGGCCCCTTGCCCAGGGCGACTTCGCCGTTGTGTTTCTTTTCCACGTCCGGCTGATCGGTGGCAAAATCCACTTCGACGCAGATACCCACATCCGGGTTGACGGTATAACAACTGGTGGTGCCGCCCCGCAGGCCGATCTCCTCCTGGACGGATGAAACGCCGTAGAGATCCACGGCCAGCTTTTTCTTGCCGGCCGCCACCAGACGCAACACCTCGGCCACCACGAAGCAGCCGGCCTTGTCGTCGAAGCCGCGCGACGACACCCGATCACCCGCCAGCCGGGTGAAGGCGCTCTCGAAGGTTACCGCATCACCGACCCTGACCAGCTTCTGGGCCTCTTTCTTGTCCTTGGCCCCGATGTCGATGTACTGGGCCTCCAGCTTGACCACGGTTTCCCGGTCCTTGGCATCCATAAGATGGATCGGCTTCTTGCCGATGACACCGGCCAAAGGACCGCCCGCCGTATGGATATTGACCCGCTTGCCGGGGGTCAGATGGGCGTCCACTCCGCCCACGGCGGCAAAGTAGAGATATCCTTTGTCGTCGATGTACTTGACCTGCAGACCGATCTCGTCCGTATGCCCCACGATCATGACCCGTGGCAGGTCCTTCCCCTTGCCGGCGATACGGGCAAAAACATTGCCCATAACATCGGTGGTCAACTCGTCGCAGTAGGGGGCGACATAGTCGCGGAAGACCCGCTGCGCCGGCTGCTCATAGCCGGAAGGACTGGGGGCGTCGAGAAGTTTTTCCAGAAATGCCAATGATTCTTTGCGCATGATTCACACCTCGCTGATGTTGTAATTCAAATCTGTTACAATATTACCTCTAAAGCATTGCCCCAGGTATTCGACCGCAACTTCCTCAACTGAAAGGGAATTATCCGGATCAAGCCGAATCGGGACACCGGGCGGCCGCAGACGCGTCAGATTGCGCCGCTTCTGTCCGACCACATCCGAGAGCCGCGATGGATGGCAGGTTATCCCGAAAGGCGCATCACCGGGCAGAGCCGAAGCGATCTGCCTCACCAGGTCAAAATACAGCTCCGAACGCACCAACTGGCCAAGCGCCGGATGCCAGCAACCGGCCACGACCGTCGCGTCGTTCAACCCATCGCCGGCCTGGAGGCCGATGCGGATGACATCGATCCCGGACCGCAGGGCGCGATGCAGAAGCTGTTTGCAGAGCGCAATGCCCTGTTCCAGATCCAGGGGGCGATAGTCACCCGCCCGATAGCTTTGGGCCAGCGGCGTCCCCTCCAGCACGACGACGGGATAGAGCCGCACAAAATCGGCCCCGGCTACAATCACCCGTTCCAGCGACCCGAGGGCGCTCGTGGTGCTGTCGCCCGGCAAGCCGGGCATCAACTGCGCCCCGGCAACAAGCCCCTCTTCCTTGATGCAGCGCAGGGCGGCCACGGACGCGGCAGCACCATGTCCCCGGCCACTCAACGCCAGAACATCATCGTCCATGGATTGCACGCCGATCTCGACGACAGCGACACCTTGACCGGCCAGGCGACGTACCACGGCACCATCCAGGCAGTCCGGCCGGGTGGAAATCCGGACCGACCGGACAACGCCCTCCTCCAGAAAGGGCCGAACAGAGGCCAGCAGTTCATCCTGCACCCGCTCCGGCAGGGCGGTAAAGCTGCCGCCGAAAAAGGCCACCTCCAAGGGGCGGCCGGAGGCGGAGCGCCGCCAGGAGCCGATGGCGGCGCCTATCTGCTGGCGGTCCGGCAGGCTGCCGCAGGAGCCGGAAATGACGCGCTGGTCACAGAACACGCACGCGTGGGGGCACCCCTGGTGGCTGATGAAAAAGGGGACCGTGACCGTTGTCACGTCAGCATTCCCGCTTGGACGAAAGCCGTTCCAGAGCCTGTGCGGCCGCCGCCTGCTGGGCTGTCTTTTTCGATCTCCCCTCGCCCTCTCCCGTCACGTCGCCACCCACCAGCAACTGAAAATGGAACGACCGGTCATGGGGGGGGCCGGACTCTGCACTCAGCCGGTATTCCGGTGGCGGCAGCCCCCTGGCCGAGAGCAGCTCCTGCAATTCGCTCTTGGCATCCCGCCCCGCCTCCCGGCAACCGGGTGCGGCAAGCAGGTCGCCGAACAGACGGGACACCAGGGTACGGGCCGCCTCGAGTCCGCCGTCCTGATAGACGGCGGCAATGAGCGCCTCAAGGACGTCCGACAGGATCGATTCCTTGCTGCGCCCCAAGGTCTGCTCTTCGCCCCGTCCCAGACGGATAAAACTGCCCAAATCAAGGGAGCGTGCCAGGCCGGCCAGGGTCCCCTGCCCTGCCAAGTGCGCCCGGAAACGGGACAGGTCGCCTTCATTCCAATCGGGAAAACGGGAATAGAGCATCTCGGCCAGCACCATGCCCAGCACGGCATCACCCAGGAATTCCAGGCGCTGGTAATCGTCGCCGGCCACGCCGCTGCGCTCATGCTGCCAGGAGGGATGCGTCAAGGCGCGGCACGCCAGGCTGCGGTCCCGGAAAATGTATGTAAGCCGCTCTTCCAGTTGGGTGTAGTCTATCGTCACGTTGCGGTTCTCCTAATGCTGAAACTATAGCCATGCCGCCTGAGTTTGGCAACAGAAAGCATGGTGCCGGGCATACTTCGATTATGCACATGCGAATAGGAATTCAGTTGCGAATTCACGACAACTCGCCTATAATTCAGCATTTGCAGATAATCGGCACCAAGGGATGGGCGTGGGCTATTTCATCACATTCGAAGGCATCGAGGGGTGCGGCAAGACCACCCAGATCAGGCTGCTGGCCGAGCGCCTGAAAGCCGCCGGCCGGCATGTCACGCTGACGCGGGAACCGGGCGGCTGCGCCATTGCCGACCAGATCCGAAGCATCCTCCTGGATGCCGGCAATCGCGCCATGCTGCCCCACGCCGAGCTGCTGCTCTACGCCGCCGCCCGGGCCCAGCATGTGGGCGAGGTCGTCAAACCGGCCCTGGACGGGGGGAACGTGGTGCTGTGCGACCGCTTCACCGACGCCACCATCGCCTATCAGAGCAGCGGAAGGGGTATCGACCGGGGGACCGTTGACACACTGAACAGCCTGGCATGCGGAGGCGTACGCCCGGACCTGACCGTGCTGATCGACTGCGACCCTGCCCAGGGGCTGGAGCGCGCACGCCGCAGGATCGAGGCATCCAGCGGCCCCCGCGAAGAGCGTTTCGAACTGGAGGCCCTGGCCTTTCACCAGCGGGTCCGGGATGGTTATCTGGCCCTGGCGGCCGGAGAGCCGCACCGTTTTCTGATTGTGGACGGCAGCGGTTCGGTTGAGCGGATCGCCGCCGCCATCACCCCCCAGGTGTCTTCGCGCCTGGAGGAACTGCATCATGCCGTTCGCTGACATCGTGGGACATGAGCGGGTCGTGGAGGTATTCCGCCGGGCGCTTGCATCCGGGAAGACCTCCCACTCCTACCTGTTCGAGGGGCCGGCCGGCTGTGGCCGCAAGACGACCGCCCGCGCCCTGGTGCAGGCCATCTTCTGCACGGAACGGGAGGACGACGCCTGTGGCGCCTGCGCTTCGTGCCGCAAGGTGGCCGCCGGCTCCCATGCCGACATCCATTACATCGAGCCGGACGGCCAGTTCATCAAGATCGAACAGGTCAGGGAATTGCAGCGCGACCTCGCCCTGCGCCCCTACGAGGCGCCACGCAAGGCCTGCATCATCGAGTCGGCCGAACGCTTTAACCCGTCGGCCGGCAATTCGCTGCTCAAGACCCTGGAAGAGCCTCCCGGCAATGCCATCATCATCCTCTTAACCGAGAACGCCGGCATGCTGCTGCCGACCATCCGTTCCCGCTGCCAGTTGATTCGTTTTTCGGCCCTGTCTCCCGAGAACGTCCGGCTCTTGCTGGAACGACACGGCATGGCTCCCGAGACTGCCGAACTGCTGGCCCCCATGGCCGGGGGGAGCATCCAGCGCGCCATGGAGCTGGACAACGACGCCCTGGGCACCCGCAAGGATACCCTGCTGGCGCGTCTTTCGGGACTTGACCGGGACAGGATCGCCACCATTTTCGACGCTTCCGAGGAATTGGGCACCAGCCGGGACGAAACCTTGGAAACCCTGGACATGCTGATCTCGTTCATGCAGGACACCGCCCACCTGGCGGCCGGCAGCACCGCCATCGTCAACGCGGCGGCCCGCCCGGCGCTGGAGGGCTTTGCCGCCAAATGGCCCCTGCAGCGGACCCTGCAGATACTGGAAGATGTCATGGAAACCCGGCGGGCGGTCCAGCGCAACGCCAACAGCAAGCTCGCCCTGGACCGGCTGTTCATGCGGATCGCCGCCACGGCATATTAACAGCGCCATCACAACGGATCGGTCCGGGACGCGACATGGATTTATTACCCCGGGACCCGTCGCTTGGAATAAAAGGAGATATTTTGCCACGCATCGTAGCCATACAATTTTCAACAGCCGGCAAGTTGTACGATTTTGACGCCGGCAACCTCGATCTCGCCCCCGGCGACAAGGTCGTCGTGGAGACCGAACGGGGCCTGGGGATCGGCGCCGTTTTGCGGGAGCCGGTCGAACGCAGCGAAGGGGTGCCCGAAAACCTGGCCACCATCCGGCGCAAGGCAACGCCGGAGGACATGGCGACCCAGGAGCGCAACCGGCAACTGGAAAAAAACGCCTTCGACTTCTGCCTCAAACGGATCATGGAGCGTGCCATGCCGATGAAGCTGGTGCGGGTGGAATACCAGTTCGACAGCAGCAAGGCCGTATTCTATTTTACCGCCGACGGCCGTGTTGACTTCCGCGATCTGGTCAAGGACCTGGCCCACACCTTCCACACCCGCATCGAGATGCGCCAGATCGGCGTACGCGACGAATCCAAAATGATCGGCGGGATCGGCATCTGTGGCCGGGAACTGTGCTGCTGCTCGTTCCTGCGCGAGTTCCAGCCGGTGTCGGTCAAGATGGCCAAGGAGCAGAACCTGGCCCTGAACCCCAGCAAGATATCGGGGCAATGCGGCCGCCTGCTCTGCTGCCTGGACTACGAATACGAGACTTACTGCTGCCTGCGGAAGAATTTCCCCAAATGCGGAAAACGGGTGCGTACCCCCACCGCCGTCGGCGTCATCGACAAGATCAACATCCTGACCGGCAACATTACCCTCAGGCTCGACGACAACAAACAGATCACCATCAGGCGCGATGAAATCCTGAGCGACAGCGCCGCCGAGTCGCTTCCCGCCCCGCCTGCGGCCGCGGCGGCCCCGCAACCCGAGGCGCGCCGCGAGCAGCGTGAGCGCAAGCACCATCAGCGCCAGCCGTCATCCCCGCCTCCGGCTCCCCAGCAGAAGGAAGAGAAGCGGGAGGAGGGCAAGCGCGCCGGCGCTCCCCACCCAGCCATTGAGGCCAGCGGTGACGAGGTGCAGGATGGCCAGAAGAAACAGGACGGGCGCCGCAGAAACCGGCACCGCAAACACGGTCACCGCCGCAAACAGGGCGACAAGCCCGATGCCGGCACAACTCCAACGCCAACAACTCCGGGAGCATGACATGAAACCAACGTTCTACCTCACCACCCCCATATACTACGTCAACGACGTACCCCACATCGGCCACGCCTACACCACGGTGGCGGCCGACGTCCTGGCCCGCTACAAGCGCCTGATGGGATACGACGTCTACTTTCTGACCGGCAGCGACGAGCACGGCCAGAAGGTGGAAAAGGCCGCCACGACCGCCGGCGAAACGCCTCTGGAGCTGGCCGACCGGGTGGTGAAGCGTTTCCAGGCGCTCTGGGAACGTCTGGGGATCTCCAATAACGACTTCATCAGGACCACCCAGGAACGCCACAAAAAGGGCGTAAGCCATATCTTCAAGGATATCCTTGAAAAGGGGGACATCTACCTGGGCGAATACGAGGACTGGTACTGCACCCCCTGCGAAACCTTCTGGACCGAAACCCAACTGATCGACGGCCGCTGCCCCGACTGCAACCGGCCGGTGGAAAAGCTGAAGGAGGAGTCCTACTTCTTCCGTATGAGCAAGTACCAGGACCAGCTCCTGGCCCATATCGACTCCCATCCCGACTTCATCCAGCCCAAAAGCAAGCGCAACGAGATCATCTCCTTCGTCAAGGAGGGGCTGCGCGACCTCTCCGTGTCGCGCACCACCTTTACCTGGGGCATCCCGGTGCCGGGCAACGACAAGCATGTCATCTACGTCTGGTTCGATGCCCTCACCAACTACATCACGGCCCTGGGCTACCCCGAAGCGTCCGAGGACTACAAACGCTTCTGGCCGGTCAACGTGCACCTCATCGGCAAGGACATCCTGCGCTTCCACGCCGTGTACTGGCCCACCTTCCTGATGGCGGCCGGCCTGCCCCTGCCGGAAAAGGTTTTTGCCCACGGTTGGTGGACCATCGAAGGACAGAAGATGAGCAAGAGCCTGCAGAACGTGGTCGAACCCAACATGCTGATCGACAAGTACGGCGTGGACGCGGTCAGGTATTTCCTTTTGCGCGAGGTGCCTTTCGGCCTGGACGGGGACTTCTCCCACGCCGCCCTGGTCCAGCGGATCAATTCCGACCTGGCCAACGACCTGGGCAACCTGCTCAGCAGGTCAACGGCCATGGCGGTCAAGTACTTCGACGGCATCCTCCCCGCCCCGGAGGAGTTGAACGCCAGCGACGTGGCCCTGAAAAGGCGCACCGAAGAGATGATCGTCGCCGTGGATGCCTGCATGAACGACCTGGCTTTCAGCAAGGCGCTCCAGGCCATCTGGGAGGTAATCGCGGCGGGTAACAAGTACATCGACGAGTCGGCCCCCTGGACCCTGGCCAAGGACCCGGCCCTCAAGGAGCGGTTGACCACGGTCATGTACTGCCTGTTGGAATCCCAGCGCATCGTGCACATCATCCTGTCGGCCTTCCTGCCGGCCACGGCGGAGAAGGCCCTTGCCAGCCTGGGATGCGGGGAGGAAAAGGAATTGGTCGGTCTGTCCTGGGGAGGGCTGAAGGAAGGGACGGCGATTACCAAGGCCGAAGCCCTGTTCCCGAGGATCGAGGGATAAAACAACCTGAATGTTTGCCGCAGAGCCACAGGGACGCGGAGAATAAGATGAGAAAATCTATGAAATCTGCCACGGAGACACAGAGAAAATCAGGAGTAAGGCAAACAAGAAAACGATTTTTTACTTTTCTCTGTGAACCTCTGTGTCTCCGTGTCTCTGCGGCAGAATTGCCGATTTTAGTTTGCCCTTACTTCCGTTTGACCCGGAAGCCGGCCTTCTCCATGGCGCTGAGATCGAGGCCGTTTTTCGTTTTCGCCTCCTGCGCCGCCGCCGGTTTCGGGCTGCGCTGAGGCTGAGGCTTTGCCCCCCCGCCCGCCTCGGCCTCCTTGATGGAAAGCGCGATCCGCTTGCGCTGCGCATCCGCCGACAACACCTTGACCTTGACCACCTGCCCCACCGTGACCGCATCGTTCGGATCCTTGACATAGCGGCTTGCCAGGTGGCTGATATGCACCAGGCCGTCCTGATGAACCCCGATGTCCACAAAGGCGCCGAAGGCGGTCACGTTGGTCACCACCCCCTGCAGAATCATCCCTTCCTGAAGATCGGTTATCTCCCGGATGTCGTCCCGGAAACTGGCGGTCTGAAACTGGCTGCGCGGGTCGCGCCCCGGTTTTTTCAACTCCTCCATGATGTCCCGCAGCGTCGGCATGCCGACGCCGTCGCTCACGTAGCGGTTGAGGTCGATGCCGGCCACCAGTGCCGGGTCGGCGGCAAGCTGGGCCAGCGTTACCCCCTGATCCGCGGCCATGGCCTCCACCAACGCATAGCGTTCGGGATGCACGGCGGTATTGTCCAGGGGGTGAATGCCGTTGCGGATGCGCAGGAACCCGGCGGCCTGTTCGAAGGCCTTGGCGCCGAAGCGGGGCACCTCCATGAGCGCCTTGCGGGACGGGAAAGCCCCCTGCCGGTCGCGGTGCCCGACAATCGCCTTGGCCAGGGCCGGCCCCACACCGGAAACGTAGGACAAAAGCGCCCATGAGGCGGTGTTCAGATCCACCCCGACATAGTTGACGCACGACTCGACCACATCGTCCAGGGCCTTCTTCAGCATGGTCTGGTTCACATCGTGTTGGTATTGCCCCACGCCGATGCTCTTGGGGTCGATCTTGACCAGTTCGGCCAGCGGGTCCTGGAGCCTTCGGGCGATGGATATGGCACCCCGCACCGTCAGGTCCAGGTCCGGGAACTCCTCCCGGGCGATATCCGAGGCCGAATAGACACTGGCCCCCGCCTCGCTGACCATCACCACCGGCACGTGCCTGCCCGCCTCCGCCAGCGTTTCCTTGGCAAACAGCTCCATTTCCCGGCCGGCCGTGCCGTTGCCGATGGCGATCATCTCGATGGTGTGCGTTTCCACCAGGCGCAGCAGATCCTGTCTGGCCTGGGGCACCCGCGCCGCGCCGGTATGGGGGTAGATGGTGACATGTTCCAGAAAACGGCCGGTGCCGTCCACCGCCGCCAGCTTGGATCCGGTGCGCAGACCCGGGTCGATGCCCAGCACCCGCTTGCCGCCTGCCGGCGGGGCCAACAGCAGATTGCGCAGATTGCCGCCGAAAACCCGGATGGCCACCTCGTCGGCCAGATTCTTGGACTCCAGGCGCAGTTCCACCTCGATGGAGGGGGCTATCAGGCGCTTGTACGCGTCTTCGGCCACCCCTTCCAGAAGCGGGGTAAAGATACTGTCGGCATGGATCAGGCGGGACTTCAAACCGGCCAGGATCTGCTCCAGCGGTGCCGTGATGGCGAGGAAAAGCACCTCTTCCTTCTCGCCGCGCCGCATGGCCAGCATACGATGGGAAGGGATCGCCTTCAACGGCTCCTGATAGTCGTAGTACATCTCGAACTTGGTGACCTGATCCTTCTTGTCGGCAGCCACCCGCGAGTTGAACACCCCCTGTTCCCAGGTCAGGCGCCGCACCATGGCCCGGGCGTCGGCGTCGTCGGACAGCCGCTCGGCCAGGATATGTCCGGCACCTTCCAAGGCCGCGGCCGCATCCGGCACCCCCTTGTCCGGGTCAACATAGGCCTGGGCTGCATCCTCCGGCGTTCCGGCAGTCACCCCTTGGGCCGCCACGAGGTCGGCCAGCGGCTCCAGCCCCCGCTCGCGGGCGATGGTGGCCTTGGTGCGCCGCTTGGGCTTGTAGGGGAGGTAGAGATCCTCCAGCTCGGTCTTCTGGCGGGTGGCTTCGATCCGCTCCCGCAACTCCGGGGTCAGTTTTCCCTGTTCCTCGATGGATTTGAGGATCGTCTGCCTGCGTTCCTCGAGTTCGCAGAAATAGGCGAAGCGCTCTTCTATGGCACGGATCTGGACCTCATCCAGTTCATTGGTGTGTTCCTTGCGGTACCGGGCGATAAAGGGGACCGTTGCCCCCTCCTGCAAGAGTTCAACGGTATTTGCGACCTGCTGTGGGGTGAGTGAGGTTTCTTCGATGATTGCGCGAATGATCGTAGTGAGCTGTTCCTTGCTGACGGGCATGTTGTTTCCTGTTCATGTGTGTTTTTTGGGGCGTGCATACTACAACAGCGTGCGGAAAATGGGAAGGGGGCGGGCGAATACGGTTGAAGCAGCGGGGCCTGCGAAGTCAGGGCGCCATCGCGGCCCTATTTATCGTAGCGCCACTTGAAGTTGACGACCTTGCAGTCGGGCATTGCCCGGCGGAAGCTGTTCAGGCCTTCTTCGCTGATCTGGGTGCCGCTGCAGGTCAGCCATTTCAACCCCGGGAGGCTGGTCAGCTTGTGGAGCCCCTGGTCGCCGACCGCGGTGTGATAGATATAGACGCGTTGCAGTTCTCCGAGCGAAGCGAGTTGGGCCAGCCCCTCCTCGCTGATGGTGGTATTGGAGAGGCACAGCTCCTGAAGTCCCGTAAGGCGCGTGACATGCGGCAGGGCGCTGTCGCCGATGTCGTTCAGGAACAGGGCCTGAAGGTCCTCCGGCTGCATGCTGTCCAGAAAATCCAGCCCATTGCCGTCCACCCCCTTCACGTCCAGCCGCACCCCCTTGCCCAGGAACACCTCCTTGACGCCCCGCGCGCTGCCCAGCCATTGCCAATCGCGGTAGTCCGTGGAGCCGATGTTGCGGACATAGAGCGTGCCGTAACTCTTGTCGGCAGGAAAGCGGATGACCCGCGTTTTCACATGGGGGGAGTTTGCCGGCTCGGTCACGGCTTCCTCACCCCGCAGTACCGACAGCCGTTTGCGCAGGTGGGCGATGTCCTCGTCCGCCTTGGCAACCATCTCGGCCAAGAGATCGATGCCGTCGGCATGGGCCTCGTCCACCCGCAGCTTGAAGCGATAGATATCCGTCTGCTTCAACTCGTCGATCTGGAGGATGACGGCGTGGATGTTCTGCTGGAGCCGGGCGATCTGGCGGATGACCCGTATCAGTTCCGAGGCGACATCCTTGCCGGTGACGGTTCCGGTCCCGACCTCCCAGTCCCAGAACAGCTCTTCCAGGGACTTGCGGTCGCCCGATTCGTAGGCCTGGTTGGCGACGGCCATCAGCTCCTGGCGCCGCAGACGGTCCGCTTCGTCCGAGGCCAGGTCGGGGTGCACCGCCTTGGCAACCCCGCGATAGAGCGACTTGAGGCTCATGGAAGAGGTATCGGGCTGGCCATCCTCTTCATCGTCCAGCAGGTCGGTTGTGTGCTGAAAATGACTGAACGCCTGCTCATCCGGCGGCTGTTCCTGGCGGGGAGGCGTCTTTTCGGTACCGAGTATGCCGTTGAGCTGCCATTCCAGCTCTTCCAGCACGGTGATCCGCCCACCCACGGTATCCTCGTAGAGCTGTTCAAAGGTGCGGATCTCGGCCTTGAGACCGGAAAACATCCGTTCCCAGTCGTTCAGTTCCAGTTGATAACGCTTTGCTTCACGCTGCTTGCGTTCAAGCTCGACCTCTTCCGGGGTCTTCAGGCGATTATGAAAAGGAGGGGTCATGGGGTTCCCCCCTGCTCACCATCAGTTCGCGGGATTGGCGCGCCAAGGGCAGCGTTATGCGGCGCTGTTCGGCCATGGAAAGCCGGAACAGCGCCTCAAAGGTCTCGATCAGGGCGCCGACCTCACGGCTGGCGGTCATCAGGATATAATCGACCACATCGTCCGGCACCCGCACCTGGCGGTCATCGGCGATCTTTTTCAGGATCATGCGCCGGGAATGATCGTCGGAGGCGTCCACGCGGGCGACCAGACCCCACAAAAGGCGCGAGATCAGGTGGTCGTCCAGGTGGGGCAGTTCCCGCGGCGGCAGGAGGCCGGCCAGGGCCACTTTCCGGCCGCTGGAATAGAAATCGTTGAACACCTGCCACAGGGCGGCCCGCAGGGCGGCCTCGTCGGGGAGCAGGTGCAGGTCGTCCACCACCAGGGCCGGTGCGCCGTCGAAGCGGGCAACCAGATCCCGGGCGGAAAAGCTGTCGCGGCACGACAGGTAGCAGGTCGCTTCAGCGGGAGCGAGGGAATGGGCGATGGATCGGAGCAGATGCGTCTTGCCGGAACCGGCCGGACCGTGCAGGTAAAGCAGGTTTTCGGCATCGGCGCCGTCGGCGATGCGTCGGGCGAACTGGAGCGCCGCGGCATTGCCGTCACACGTGACGAAGCTGTCGAAGCTGTATGCGGGTGTTATGGGGAAATCGAAAAACTGCTGCATGGTCAGAACAGGTTCCCTTGGGGTGATTCAGGCGCCATGCGATCGAAGTGCAGATAGGCGGCGCGGGTGGCGACCCGGCCGCGCGGGGTGCGGTTCAGGAAGCCGTTCTGAATCAGAAACGGTTCGTACACATCCTCGATGGTGTCGCTCTCCTCACCGATGGCCGCGGCGATGGTGTCCAGCCCCACCGGGCCGCCGGCGAACTTGTCGATGATCGTCAGAAGGATCATGCGGTCCATCTGGTCGAAGCCCATCCCGTCGATCTCCAGCAGCGCGAGCGTATCCTGAACAACCGTACGGGTGATGACGCCGTTGGCCCGCACCTGGGCAAAATCCCGCACCCGCCGCAGGAGGCGGTTGGCGATACGGGGGGTGCCGCGACTGCGCCGGGCGAGTTCGATGGCGCCCTGGGGTTCGATATCCATCCCCAGGATATGGGAGGAGCGGCTGATGATGGTGGCCAGTTCCTGGTCGGTGTAGAATTCCAGGCGGGAGATCACGCCGAAGCGGTCGCGCAGCGGCGAGGAGAGCAGACCGGCCCTGGTGGTGGCCCCCACCAGGGTGAAACGCGGCAGATCGAGCTTGATGCTGCGGGCGCTCGGTCCCTGGCCGATGATGATGTCCAGTTGAAAATCCTCCATGGCCGGGTAAAGGATCTCCTCCACCACATGGGACAGCCGGTGGATCTCGTCGATGAAGAGCACATCGTGGGGTTCCAGGTTGGTCAGAATGGCCGCCAGGTCGCCGGGACGCTCGATGACCGGCCCGGAGGTGGACTTGATGTTGACCCCCATCTCGCAGGCCACGATATTGGCCAGGGTAGTCTTGCCAAGTCCCGGGGGGCCGTAGAGCAGGACATGGTCCAACGCCTCCCCCCTCCCCTTGGCGGCATCGATGAACAGCCGCAGGTTGCCCTTGATCTTTTCCTGGCCGATGTAGTCCGCCAGGGCACGGGGCCGCAGGGTGGCGTCGAACTGGAGATCGTCGTCGCTTTTTTCGGGGGTGATGGCACGCTGCTGCATTGCTGCTCCGCTGTTATCATACCGGTATGGACCGGTAGACTATGGCCTATTTTGCGGCAATTGTCAAAGGAGGAGTACCGCTTTTCAGGACGCGCTTTCGCCAATAAATGCATGGCATTTGCGATCGGCTATGCTAGTCTATAAAATAATGGCGCACGGTTAATGCTTTGCCTGTTCCGGGCTGGACAGGGAGGCGGTGCGCGAGGAGGTATACGCCATGAAAACAATTATTGCCGGCCTGTTGTTCCTGCTTGCCGCGGCAGCCGTTTCCGCCGACGATCCTCCGTTCATCGTGCCCATGGACAAGGATGGCGTCCAGCGGGTGGAGGTACTGGGAAGCGATTACTTCTTCAAACCGCGCCACATCGTGGTCAAGATCAATCAACCGGTGGAGATGCTGGTGCACAAGGACGGCTGGGTCATCCCCCATAACATCGTCATCGACGCCCCCGAGGCCAGCATCAGGGTCAACGAATCACTCTCCCGCGACCCGAAGGTCATCGCCTTCACCCCCACCAAGGTGGGCAGCTATCCGTTCTACTGCGACAAAAAGCCGCCTTTCCTTGCCAGCCACCGGGACAAGGGCATGGAAGGCATCCTGGAGGTCGTTGAGTGAAAGTAATCTTCATCCACCCCCACGGCAGCAACTTCATGCCGGGGGTGCAGGACATTACCACCATCTTCAATATCATGCCCCCCCTGGGGATCATGAGTATCGCCGCCTGGCTCGAGCGCCACGGCATCGAAGTCGAGATCATCGACTGCTACGCAACCCCTCTGGGGGTTGACGACCTGGCCGACGAGGTCATCCGCCGCAATCCCGATGCGGTGGGATTTTCCACCACCACCTCCGCTTTCCGGGAAGGGTACCGCATCGCCTGCGCCATCAAGGAGCGGGACGCCCGGATCGTCACGGTTTTCGGCGGCGCCCATCCCTGTACCATGGGCGCCCCGCTTTTGGACGACTTCCCGGCCATCGACTACCTGGTGATCGGCGAGGGGGAGCAAACCATGCTGGAACTGGCCCAAGCCGGTTTCAGGGAGGTGGAGTCCCTGCCCGGCATCGCTTTCCGCCGCGACGGCAAGGGGGTGTTCACCGGCCCCCGGGAGCTGATCGCCAACCTGGACGATCTCCCCTTCCCCGCCTATCACCTGCTGCCCGGCTTCCCCAAGCGCTACACCCTGCCGCTGTTCAGCTTTCCCACGGCCCCCAATACCAGCATCATCTCCAGCCGCGGCTGTCCCTATGCCTGCTCCTACTGCGACCGTTCGGTCTTCTCCCGCGGCTTCCGTTTCAACTCGCCCGAGTACATCGTGGAACATGTGGCCATGCTCAACCGCGACTACGGCATCCGCCACGTCTTTTTCTACGACGACCTGTTCACCTTCGACCGCAAGCGGGTTGCGGAATTCTGCGACTTGAAGGAGAAAAAGGGGCTCAAGGTCACCTACAACTGCATCGCCCGGCTGGAGCACATGGATGAGGAGCTCCTGGCCTTGCTCAAGCGTTCCGGCTGCTGGCAGGTCAACTTCGGCATCGAATCGGGCGACCCGGAGGTGCTCAAGAAACATCGCAAGTTCTACGGCCTGGGCGAAGTGGGCAGAAAGCTGCAGATGGTCAAAAAGGCGGGCATGCGGGTCAAGGGGCTCTTCATGATCGGTCTGCCGGGGGAGGACGAGGCCGCCATCCGCCGCACCATCGACTATGCCCTCTCCCTGCCGCTGGAAGAGATCAACGTCACCAAGTTCACCCCCTTCCCCGGTGCGCCGGTCTACAAGACCATCCGCCAACAGGGTGAGTTCGACGAGAATTGGGAATTGATGAACTGCATGAATTTCGTCTTCGTGCCCGCAGGGATGACCAAGGAACAGCTGGAAGGGCTCTACAACGAATTCATCCGCCGCTTCTACCACCGCACCCGCATTCACTGGGGCTACACGAAGATGCTCTGGAAATCGCCCCACAGCATCCTGGCTTTCCTGCGCAACCTGCCGGAGATATTGGCCTTTGAGCGGAAACAGAAGTGGTGACGGCAACATTTCGCATGCTGGGGCACCAAGAAAATCGAGCGGCGCCACCAGGCAGTTCGAATAGCATCTGAAGGGAACGGCAAGAGACCATGGCTACACCCGGCAAAGACATAGCGCACCTGGTCAAGGCGGCACTGCTCGTCTGCCTCCTGGTCGTCCTCTGCGGCCTCGTCTGGCGGGAACTGCCCTCACAATGGCTGGACTCCCGGTGGCTCGAAGCCTGGATCAAGAGCATGGGGATCCTGGCGCCCCCGGCCTATATCCTCCTCAGAACCGTTGCCATTGTGCTGACCGTTGTCCCCAACGCCCCTCTGGATGTGGCCGGCGGCGTGCTCTTCGGCCCGTTCTGGGGCACCGTCTATTCGCTCATCGGCTCCGAGGCCGGGGCCATCGCCTGCTTCCTCCTGGCCCATGCCCTGGGCAGGGAGGCGATAACACGGCTCCTGCACCGGGAAATCGCCTTCAGCAACGGCCATTACCCCCAGCGCCAGATGGCGTACATCGTCCTCTTCGCCCGGCTCGAACCGGTCTTCTCCTTCGCCCTGGTCAGTTACGGCGCCGGCCTGACCGGCATGTCGCTCCGTGCCTTTGCCCTGACCACGCTGCTTGGCATGACCCCCGGCACGGTCCTCCTCAACTACTACGGCAAGACTTTCTTCACCGGCGTTTCCCTAGTGCAGCAGATCATCCTGGGGCTTGCCCTGGTTGCCCTGCTGCTGGCCATCCCGGTCTGGATCAGGCACAACAGACCCGACTGGTGGCATGAGCGCACAAGGGAAACCGGACCGCCGGAAGGCGGGCCCCAGCCATGACGGGCACCCGACGCGACGACCACGGGCGGGTGAGCCGGCTCCTCGGCTTCATGGCCGCCGTTGTGCGGGATTTCCGGCGCAACCAGGGTTTTCTTTTGTCCGGCGCCGTGGCCTACTACACCCTGCTGTCGGTGGTGCCCATGTCGATCCTCGTCCTGACCGTGCTGTCCCATGTGATCGGCGAGGAGCGGCTGGTGGCCACCATGGCCACCTATCTGGAGATGGTGGTGCCCGGTTATACGGCGACCCTGCTGGAACAGGTGCGGGTATTTGTGGAGAACCGCCAGGTGATCGGCACCATCGGTTTTGTCGTCATGCTCTTTTTCAGTTCCATAGCCTTTACGGTCCTAGAAAATGCCATCTCGGTGATCTTCTTCCACCATGTGAAGCACGAACGTCGCGGCTTCCTCGTTTCCGCCCTGATCCCCTTCGTCTACATCTGCGCCCTTGCCCTGGGCATCGTCCTGGTATCGGTTGTGGTGGGTGCGGTCGAGACCCTTGAAAGCCGGCACCTGATCCTGTTCAACCGGAGCGTGAGCCTGGCCGGCACGGAGCGGGTTGCGCTGTATGTCCTGGGGATCGCCGGCGAGCTGCTCATGCTCACCTCCATCTACCTGGTGATGCCGGTGGTGCGGATCCCCTTTCGCCACGCCATGATCGGCGGGGTGGCGGCCACGCTGCTGTGGGAGATCACCCGCCGCGTACTGGTCTGGTATTACGCTTCCCTCTCCATGGTCAACATCATCTACGGCTCCATTGCCACGGTGGTGGTGACCCTGCTCAGTATCGAAGTGTCGGCCCTGATCCTGCTCCTGGGCGCCCAGATCATCGCCGAGCTCGAAACGACCTGTTCATCGGCCCCGGTCGAACCGCCGCCCGGTTTCGAGACATGATGCCGCACAGCCGTTACCACCACTCCACGACAGATCGGTGCCTCCTTTCATGACAAAAAGAACGTTCCTGACCATCCTTGCCCTCGCTGCCTGCCTCGCCCCGCTCTCGGTCCGGGCGGAAACCGCCGTCGCCACGGCCCAATCGGAATGCGCTCTGCTGACCGGCTACGGCATCACCCACCGCTATTTCGGCGCCACCCGCACCCAGGTGCAGACCTGGGACGTCATCGCCCGCTACGGCCGCTTCCTCTCCGATGAGGTCGGCAGGGGAAGCTGGTATCAGGGGCGACATGAACTGCTGGTGGAGGTGCCCTATCACCTGGCCGTGGACCATGACGCCAGGTCCATGGCGGGGGGGTATCTTTTGGGAAGCTGGAAATTTACCGGATTGGAGGGGATTGCCCCCTATGTCTTTGCCGGCGGGGGGATACTCTATGTGGATCTGGGGTTGCCTACCATGGGGACCAGGCTGGACTTTTCCTATCAGGGGGGAACGGGCATACAGTACTTCGTGCGCAAGGACACGGCACTCATGGCCGAGTACCGCTACCATCACATCTCCAACGCCGGAACCGCCGCGCCCAACGAGCCGCTCAACTCCAGCAAGTTCCTGCTGGGCGTGACGTTCTATCGTTGAGCCCTGTCAATCCACCCGGGAAAACCCTTTCAGGGCCATGGCCGCCGGCAGGGTAACCAGGCAAAAGAAGGTAATGAACCCTACCCCCAGGTTGGTGGCCCAGCCGATGGAAGACATGGCGCCATAGTCGGTCAGGGCCAGTGATCCGAACCCGACGATGGTGGTCATGGCCGAAAGAAAGACCGACCGGCCGATCTGCACATACTGCCGTTCCCGCTCTTCGGGCGTCTCCGCCGTGACCCGGAAGCGGATGTACAGGCCAAAATCGCTCCCCATCCCCACGATCGTCACCAACACCATGGCATTCATGAAGTTGAGCCCCATGCCGCTCAAAGCCATGGTCCCCAACATGCAACCAGAGGCGGCCACCACCGGAAACAGGGAATACAGCACCCCCGAGGGCATGGTGGCAAAATGGGCCAGCAAAAAGAACAGCACCAGCATCCCGCCCAGGAGGAAGGCGCCGGTAAAGCTGTTCCGTACGGCATCCCTCAACTGGTTGCTGATCAGGTCGATGCCGGTCATGCGGGCCGCAGGGTCCAGAGCAGCCAGCGCGGCCTGAAAGGCGGGCAGATCGAGCGAGGAGCCGGAATAGTGCAAATACGCCAGGGCGTGGTAACCGGAAGCGGTTTTAACCAGATGGCGATCGACAACCCCCTTGAGCGGCGAGGCCGAAAGGCGGGCCACCGCCTCTTCGGGACTCACCGGTACGGCTCGTTGCAGATGGCTCATCCCATCCAGAAACGGCTGGAACTGCTCCGAGGCAAAACCCTGCCGGTCGAGCGCCCCACGGACGGACTGCTCAAGGCGTGCGTCGCCAAAACGCTCCCGCAGCCGGAGAGACAACTCCCTTTGCGTCTTCGGGTCGTTGATCACCCGGCAGAGGGAAGACCACGCCACAATCTGGCCGCGCGCTTGGAGGGATGCCGCCAGTGCGTCCAGCCGCGAAACCCGCTCCAGAACATCGGGGAGATCACGCCCCTCCAACGCCACCAGTATCTGTTTCGGCGCAATACTCAAGTTCCGTTCGATTTTCTCCTGTGCCAGAAAAGCCTCGGAATGGCGTGGCTGCAGATTTTTGAGCTCGCCATCGAAGGTGATGGAAAAAGCCGCCCAGCAGAGTCCCGCCGCCATCAGCAGAGAGCCTGCGGCAACCGCCGCCGGATGCCGCAGCACGGCGCGCCAGAGGCGTGGCAGGCCGAGGCCGGGAATGGGGCGGTAGGTGATGGGAAAGCGACGCTCCATGAACAGCAGCAGAGGAGGCAGGAAAAACAGCGTGGCATAAAGGGAATAAATCACCCCCAGCCCCACCAGCAGGCCGAGTTCGTAGAGCGCGCGGACATCCGACACCATCAACGCCAGAAACGGGACCGCCGTGGTAATGGCGGCGGTGAAGACGCCGCGGCCGGTATCGAGAATCGCCAACTCCAACGCTTCCCGGGATGTTTTGCCGACAGCCCGCTCGCTGTGGAAGCGGTCGTAGATATGGATCGAATAATCGGTGCCGATGCCGGTGATGAGGGCGGTAAAGGCAAATGAAATGATATGGATGGATCTCAGGAACAGCCCGGCGGTCCCCAGGGCAAACAACACGCCGCACGCCAGGATCAGCGGGATGAGCAGGGTCGGCAACAAGCGCCGGTAGGCAAGGTAGAAAATGCCCAATACCACCAACAGAGAAATAACGATGCTCACGAGGACATTGGACTTCATCTCCACTTCATCGAGCACGGCGCTGATATGGGCACCGGCGCAGGAGATGGAGACCGGGGAACCACGGCGGGCATCGTTGATGGCCGCCACCAGTTTGCGGGCGAACGCCATGTCCTGGACCGGCCTGGCGGGTTCGGCGATCATGATCAGCACCGCTCCGTTGCGGGAGAGAAAATAAGGGGATGACGGGTCGAGGTCGAGGGCCTGGCCGCCGTTCTTGAGACGCGGCAGGATCAGGTCGCGCAGGGAAAGGGGGTCAACAATGGCCAAACCGCTGGCAAAACCGCCGAACTGTCCGGCCAGGTCGGCCTGGAGTTGCTGCAGTGCCGTGTTTGCCTGATCGGGAGCAAAACGGGCAACGAAACGGGGCAGATCATCCGGCTGAACGAAGAGTTGGGGGTGGATGACGGCATAGGCCATCAGTTCCTTGAAGGATGCCGCCTGGCTTTCGTCGTAGATCCGCCAGGTGACCCGCTTGAAGGCGGGTTGCCCATCGACGCGAGCCTGTTCGAGACGCTCGGCAAAACGTCCGGCCTCCGCAGGCAGGGACGGCGGGTCCCCCTCCAGCAGGAAGTAGGCTTCATTGGCGCTGCCGGTCCATTGAAGCGAGTCGAGCAACAACCTGAGGGCCGGCTGTCGGGACGGGAAAAGGCGAAAGATATCCGTCTCGAAATGGATGGAGGTGATCATGGCGACCGACAGAGCCACGGCGGCCGCAAACAGGGAGATGACGACCCGGGGACGCGTCGAGGCGGTACGGAAAACCCATCCCAGGTGACGGCGCGTGAGCGAGTCTCCAGCGGCGATGATACGCGAACACCACATGCGGAACATGGATCAGTGCTTTCCTTGCAGGGCGGACAACGGGTAGACGGTCAGGTTGTCCAGATGGAGGGTGAAGGCCTCGGGCGACAGCTCGGTATTGACCTCCGGCTCGGTGATCTTGATACGGAAGCGGCCGCCGTCGTGGCTGTACATGATGATCTCCGTGGCCAGGGGCACGCCGTTCACAACCTCGTAATCGTTGTAGTGGGCTTCGTCGCCGTTGGCCAGGCTTTTGGCTACCACCAGCCCGTTTTCGAAGGTCACGCGCTCCTTCAGGCCCATGCTGCCGGTCCGTTCCAGAGAACCGTCACGCAACGAACTGCCGGGGGCCGGCACCTCCATGACCCAGCGCGCCTGGCGCCAGGTATCCCCCTCCCTCTGCTGGGGAAGCTCGGCCAGCGCGCCGCGGAACGCCATCCCCTTGGAATTGTCCACAACCGTGACCTGATCGCCCGCCACAACGGTTTCCATCAGGGTGGTGCCGAAGGGGGAAAGAACCACCATCCGCATCCGGTCGGGACGCTGATAGAGCATAAAGCCGTTTGCGCCCATGCCCTGCTCTCCTTTGGTGACGGAGAGGGATACGGCAGCCGAGAGGGTATCCACCTGGACGCCGGGCCGGTACTCCAGGGGCGGTTTGGGAGTAAAGAGGGCGCAGCCGGCAACCTGGGACAGGGCTGCCATCAGGAACAAGAGGAATATATGGCGTTTCATCAAGGGTCCGATCGTTGTTGCAAGATTAAAAATAATAACCGCCTCTCACAAAGCTCACAAAGTCACGGAGAAAAATCTGTAACCCACTGCATTTCAAAATCAAATTACTTTGGATTCCACCAAAAACACTTTCTATCCTGCTTTTTGGGGATTCCCTCTGTGCCTTTGTGAGCTCTGTGAGAGACGAATTGTATCTTTATTTCTGGGTTTATCACTCCAGCCGGAAATCCCGGTCCGTCAGCCCCACGTTGCGGCGCACCTTCTTGAAGGTCATCACGGCGCGGTCACCGTTCTGTTCGACGATGACCAGCTTTCTGATCGTGCCGTCATCGAGAAAGGTAATGACCAGTTCCCTGACCTGCCCCTTGCCGCGGGGCGCGATGGTGACGGTGTAGACCGGGCCGGTCGCATCGGCGTGGACCCCCAGACCTTCCGGCAGGGTGGTGATCGGTGTGGCAAGCCGCGTGAACCAGCGTTTCAGCCCCTGTTCGGGAGGCAGGACGATCCGGTTTCGCCCCCCGCTCGCGCCCATGACCTGTTCGATGGTGTTGTCCCGCAGAACCATGCGGCTGGCATAGGGGGCGTTGAGTTCGAGATAGAACTGGTCAGGCTTGCGGAAGCGCACCGTGCCGTTCATGGTCATGGCCCGCTTCATCAACGAGAGACGTTTTTCCTGGCTGATCTCGGCCGTAAAGTCCGTGACCCCGGTAAAGGCCTTGCGCAGAACCTCAAGCCCTTCCACGGCGGGAATCTGACGGGCCTGGCAGGGAATGGCGCCCGCAAGGAACGCCAGCAGCGCGCCGCATGCAGCAAAGACCCGCCACCGGGCGGGGCCGTGAATGAAACGGGGACCTTGTCCTGACAACATCATAGTTTGCCAACTCCCAGGGTAAGTTGGGCCGTCACCAACGTGCGACCGTCGCAGGCCACCTCTCCCTCCACCATGAAGAGCCGGCCAAAGGCCTTGACCACCCGGACCGAAACCGAAAGCTCGTCACCGGCCCGGGGCACATCGGAGAATTCGGCCCGGTCAATGGCCGCCAGAAAGCCCCCTTCCCCCTCGTCCTGAATGGTGAGAATGCCGGCCAATTGGGCGATGCACTCCACCAGCAGCACCTGGGGAAGGCCGCGGCCCGACGTGACGGCCACCCGGGCGACCGCACGGACGCCGGTTTCCAGTTCCACGACCCGGTCAAGCAGCAGAAAGGGGTAACGGTGGGGGAGGTATGCCGCGGGATCAGCCTTAATGCGAAGCCCCTTTCGCATCGCCGGGGACAGGGGGCTGAGCGGGCGCGACTGCAGCGCCTCCCGTGAAGCGGATGGCATAGTAGGGGCCTTCGGGGGAGGCCGCCAGGTGCAATCCCTGCCGGCCGGCCTGAAGCTTGGCCAGCAGGGTAGCCATGGCCGTGCCCCCCATGGCCAGGGAACGCCCCAGGGTGCGGGCGGTGTCGATGGTGTCCCGGGCTCCGGCCCGCTGCATCAGAAGCGGAGTGTCACCGGCGGTGCCGGAAAGGGAGAGCAGATCGCAGCGCTCAACGCCGCTGAACAGGCGCTCCACCCCTTCCCGTTCACGACCGGCCGGGAGCAGGCCGATGGTGGCGACCGTCTCGACCGTCGCCTTGACCGGGGCATTGCGGCGGGCGGCGTGGGCGGCGCTTTCCAGCACCAGGATGCCGCTCCCCTCGCCGAAACAGGAGGCATAACGCCGCAGTTGGCCGGTGGCACTGAAGCCTGCGATCATCAGCGGCGTCAGGTCATCGGCCCCGCCGGTCAGCATGACGTCGGCCCGCCCTTCCGCAATGAAACGACAGGCCATGACAAAGGCCGATTCGGCCGAGCAGAAGCGTTGCACCAGCGTCACGTTGGGCCCCTTCAGGCCATGCCCGATGGAGGCGTTGCTGGCGGGCGCATTGGAAACCGTGTTGGGGAAGAGTACCGGCGCCAGCCCCTCGACACCGCTTTTGAAATAACCGCTGAGGAATTCGGCGGAATTTGCCACGCCGCCGAAACCGCACCCCAGGGCGATCCCGATCCGCTCGGGGTCCATACCCTTCAGGTCGATGCCGGCATCCTTGAGGGCCAGTCCTGACGCGCCGACGGCAAAGTGGCTGCATCGATCCATCTTGCGTGCCTTGAGCGGCGGCATGAAGTCCGAGGCCTTGAAGTCGAGCGCCTTGCCCCAGCGCTGCCCCGCCCCCCCGGGCACGTCTGCCGGCACGGGCGTCAGGGCGTCCCGACCCGACCCGAGGAGTTCCAGCACCGCTGCCATGCCGTTGCCTGCGGCGGTTACGGCCGAGAAGCCGCTGATGACGATATTGTCGAAGGAGTAGATCATGTGCCCAGCACCAGTGATGTGATGTTGCCCCCGAAGGCAAAGGAATTGGACATGGCGATGTCGGCTTCGCAGGGGCGCTTCCCTTCGTGGCAGTAGTCCAGGTCGCATTCCGGGTCGCGGCCGCGAAAATTCAGGGTTTGGGGAATGATGCGGAGGTTGAGGGCGATCACCGTGGCCAGGGCCTCGATGGCGCCGGCCGCCCCCAGACAGTGCCCGGTCATGGCCTTGGTGGAAATCAGCGGGACCGATTGAACCCGCTCGCCGAAGACCAGCTTCATGGCGTTGGACTCCACCACATCGTTGAGGGGGGTGCCGGTGCCATGGGCGTTGACCCACCCCACCCGGCCGCTGTCGATGCCGGCTGCCGCAATGGCATTGCGCATGACCCGCGCCGCCGTGGAGCCGGTCGGCTCCGGGGCGGTCATGTGATACGCCTCGCCGGCCAGGGCATAGCCGAGCACCGCACCATACACCCGGGCACCCCGGGCCAGGGCATCCTCTTCGCTCTCCAGCACCAGGAAGGCCGCCCCCTCTCCCAGGGAGATCCCCTGACGTCCCAGACTGAAGGGGGAACAGGGCTCGGGATCGACCACCTTCAGCGAGTTGAATCCGCCGAAGGTCAGAAGCGACAGGGTATCGGAACCACCGGCCACCATGGCCCGCTGTTGGCCGGTGGCAACCAGTTCGGCACCCCAGCCGATGGCGGTGGCCGACGAGGAACAGGCCGTGGTGACCGTCCCCTGGTAGCCGGCAAGATTGCAGGCCCGGGCTATCTCGGTGGCGGTCTTGTCGGGCAGGACGCCGCGCAATAGCACCGGCGGCGCGTTCTCTCCGGCCAAAAGCGCTTTCAGCCACTGCTCCGACTGGAACATGCCGGCGGCGCCCCCCCCCATGGAAATCCCCATGTCAAAAGGCGAATAATGACCGGCCAGCCCGCTGTCCGCCAGGGCCTCGGCGGCGGCGATCAGGCCGAACTGGTCGGCACGGGAAAGTTTCCGCGCCGTGGTGCGGTCGAAATGATCCAGCGGGTCATACCCCTTGACCTGGCAGCCGATATGGGAAGGAAAGGCCGACGCGTCGAACAGGTCCAGGGGGCCGATGCCGCTGATGCCGTTCAGCAGGGCGTCGCTGAATTGGGCCACATTCCTGCCCGCCCCGCAGAAGACCCCCACGCCGGTTATGACAACGCGTTTTCTCACCATATCACACCATATAGCAACAGGTTATCTCCATAATATGAAGTTAAACTTTAAAAAACAATGTCCGGAATTTGCGCCCGACGGCGCATCGCTGCCTAGACCGTGCCGCCATCCACGACCAGGATTTGACCCGTAATGTAGGAGGCCCGCCGGGAAGCCAGGAAAACGACCGCCTCGGCCACCTCCTCGGGGGTGCCGATCCTGCCGAGGGCCGAGCCCTTGACGATCCGTTCCACCACATCCTGCTTCAGGCCCGCGGTCATATCCGTTGCAATCAGGCCGGCCACGATGGCGTTGACCCGGATACCCATTCCCCCGACCTCCCGGGCCAGGGACTTGGTGAAACTGATGGCGGCTCCCTTGGAGGCCGCGTAATTGGTCTGGCCGGCGGTGCCGGTCAGGGCGGAAATGGAGGACACCGTCACGATGCTGCCGCTGCGGCGGGCCATCATCTTGCGCACCCCCCACTTGCAGCAGTGGAACAGGGGAGAAAGGTTGGTGCGCATGACCGCATCCCAATCCTCCTCCGCCATCATGGCCAGCCAGCCGTCGCGGATGATGCCGGCGTTATTGATCAGGACATCGATAGAGCCGCTCTCCCGTGAGGCCGCGTCGATCAACGCCTGGGCCCCTGCGGCCGTGCCCACGTCGGCCTTGATCACGCTGACCGTACCGGCCAGCCCCTGTGTTTCCGCCACCAGGGCTGCCGCCGCCTGGTCGTTGTTCAGGTAGGCGGCAAAGACGTGCGCCCCCTGGCGGGCGAACAGAAGCGAAACGGCCCGACCAATGCCGCGCGTGCCGCCGGTCACCACCACGATATGGTCTTTGAATTCCATCGAAACTCCGGTGAGCATATGATTACAGGAATTTTATTCTAACGTTTTCGCCGGAGCATGTCCAGAACTGACATCGACCGCCGTAATCAGGCACGGTCAGACGGTGCTGTCGTGCAGGCCATGCTGGCGCCGGCGCGGATCGATTCCGAACAAAGCCCCTTGACAGCATGGCCGGTACGCCGGTATGGTGGTTGCACTTATTCTCGGGGCGGGGTGAAATTCCCCACCGGCGGTATCCCGGCTTTGCCGGGGAGCCCGCGAGCGCCTCTTTCCTGCGGGGAGGAGGGTCAGCAGATCTGGTGAGACGCCAGAGCCGACGGTAACAGTCCGGATGAAAGAGGATAAGGCAGCGACCCACCTCATTGGTAACCGACACGCACCTTCGTGCGCGCCGGCATGTCCCGTCTGCCGTCCTGCCGCCCTGAGACCAATTCCCCTTGTTGAAGGAGTCGAATCATGTCTCAGGAACTGCTGGTTTCTTTTGGTACCCCTTTTGAACGTGTCGAGAACGCCCTGGCCGCATTGCGGGCCGGTGCCGGCGTATTGGTCACCGATGACGAGGAGCGGGAAAACGAGGGCGACCTCATCTTTGCCGCCGAGTCCCTGACCCCGGCCCAGATGGCGCTCATGATCCGGGAGTGCAGCGGGATCGTGTGCCTCTGCCTGACCTCCGAAAAGGTTGCCGCCCTCAAGCTGCCCATGATGGTGGCGGAGAACTCCAGCCGCTATCAAACAGCTTTCACGGTCACCATCGAGGCGGCGGAAGGCGTGACCACCGGGGTTTCAGCCCAGGACCGGGTGACCACCGTCCGGGCGGCCATTGCCGACCAGGCGCACTCCTCGGATTTGAACAGCCCCGGCCATGTGTTCCCCCTGCGGGCACGTCCCGGCGGCGTGCTTGAACGGGGGGACATACCGAAGCGACGGTTGACCTGATGCGTCTGGCCGGGCTCAAACCATGCGGCGTCCTGTGCGAATTGACCAACGAAGACGGTACCATGGCCCGGATGCCGGAAATCATCTCCTTTGCCCGGCAGCACAGCCTTCCGGTGGTTACCGTTGCCGACCTGATCGCCTATCGGCAGCAGGGCGGACACGTCTGAACGCGTTGAGGCGATCAAGGGGAAATAACGTGGCGAGTTCCGCCGCCCTACCGCTTCAATTCGCGGGGCGGGCATGACGGCGGAATCAACCACCTGCCAGAGATGATGTACAAGCCAAGAAACGGCGTCATCGGCGCGCCTTGCCGCAGATGTCCTCGATGCTGACCTTGAATACTCTGGTCTGCTCCCGCATCGCTTCGATGTAGTCCAGCCCCGCCGAACGAAAGGCGGCGGAATATTTGGCCAGGAGTCCTTCCAGGACCTGCTGCTTCTCCTCCTCGAAGGCCTCCGTCGCCCTGCCGGAGATGACGACACTTTCGTACCTGGTGGCAAACTGGTCGGGCAGGACCTCGGTCGTGCCGACCACACAGAACGATACCCTGCCGTCGGCGGCAATGTCGGTCAGCTTGTGCCCTTCCAGGGCGCAGTGGAAGTAGATGGCGTCGTTGCCGAGGCAGTAGCTGAGCGGGATGCCGTACGGCTGGCCATCCGGGTCGCAGGTTGAAAGGATTCCGTACTCGCCCCGTTCCAGGATCGCCCTCGCCTCCGGCTCCGTAAGGGCCCGCTCTTTGCGGCGCAGTTCATGGTGCATGTCAGCAACTCCTTGGTGGTATGGATTGGCAGGGCCTACCGGTTGATGATCGCCATCATGGCCGCCGGATAGCGCTCGCCGGAAGCCGCCCCCTTGGGCAGCATCCTGTCGATCTCGGCCATCTCGGCTGCGTCGATCGCCACCGTTGCAGCGGCCACATTCTCTTCCAGGTATTTTCTCCGCTTTGTCCCCGGTATGGGCACGATGTCGTTTCCCTGGGCCATCACCCAGGCCAGGGCCAGTTGGCCCGGCGTGCACCCTTTGCGCGCTGCAATAGCCTTGATCTGTTCCACCAGATGCAGGTTCCTGTCGAAGTTCTCACCCTGAAAACGGGGGGACAGGCGGCGGTAGTCGTCGGCATCGAAGTCCTCGAAACGGGTGATCTGCCCGGTCAGGAATCCCCGCCCCAGGGGACTGTAGGCCACAAGACCGATCCCCAGCTCCCGCAGGGTCGGCAGCACCTCGTCCTCCGGGTCACGGCTCCAGAGCGAGTATTCGCCTTGCAGCACACTGACGGGATGCTCGGCGTGGGCGCGGCGGATGGTGAGCGGACCGGCTTCGGACAGGCCAAGGAAACGGACCTTGCCGGCGGTCACCAGGTCGGCCATGGCGCCCACGGTTTCCTCGATGGGGACATCCGGGTCCACCCGATGCTGGTAATAGAGGTCGATATGGTCCACATCCAGCCGCTTCAGGGAGGCGTCGCAGGCCGAACGCACATAGTCGGGACGGCCGCACACGCCGCGATAGTTCGGGTCTTCGGTGCGGACTATGCCGAATTTCGTCGCCACGACCACATCGTTGCGCTTCCCCTTGATCGCCCTGCCGACCAACTCCTCGTTGGTAAACGGGCCATACATGTCGGAGGTATCCAGCAGGGTGACGCCCAATTCCAGGGCGCGGTGGATGGTGGCGATGGCTTCCGCCTCGTCCCGCTGGCCGTAGAAATCCGACATCCCCATACACCCCAGCCCTTGGGCCGAGACTACCAGTCCCTGTGTTCCCAGTGTTCTCTGTTCCATAGCCGACCTCCTTTGCCGGGTCAGTGAACGGGCCAGACCAGTTTTTCTCCTACCGTCATGTGCTTCATGGCCGGATGGGGGCCATCCTTGGGCAGGGCGGCCAGTTCCCGGGCGAATTGTTCCGGCGTGCCTTTCAGCAGCGGATTGGCACCGAAGTGCATCGGAACGACCAGGCCGGGATTGACCAGCCTGGCGGCCAGGGCGGCCCGTTGCGGCCCCATGGTGAAATGACCGCCGATGCAGGCCAGCATGATGTCGATCTTGTTCAGCGAACCGATCAGGGCCATGTCGGAGAAGAGATCCGTGTCGCCGGTATGGTAGATGGTCGGCCCGCCCTTGATGGCGATGACGAAACCGCCCGGGGTGCCGCCGTAGACCATCCTGCCGGGCAGCGGGCTGTCCGCCGCCCCCTCCACAACCGAGCTGTGCACGGCCGGCACCGGCAGGATACGGACCTCGCCGTCCAAAAGATTCAGCTCGCCGCCCGGAAAGCCCATGTGGCTCCGTTCGGCCAGCTTCTCAGGAAAACCGCCGTACTGCACCAGGGCCCGCCCCAGATCGTAGCTGGCCACCAGCCTGGCGCCGGTCTTTTTGGCGATCTCCACGCCGTTGCCGACATGGTCGCCATGGCCGTGGGTAATCAGGATCAGGTCCACCCTGGTGAGGGCGGCCAGGTCGGCGGCGCCGTTTTTGTTGAGCGGATTGACGACCCAGGGGTCGATCAGCAGCACCTTGCCGGACGGCGTCGTGATCTTGAAGGCGGACTGGCCGTACCAAGTCAGCTCCGTCGTAGCGGCGGCCAAAGCATTAACGGGCATGGCCAGCCCCACGGCGAGCATCAGCACACCTGCCATTTGCAGCAATCTGTTCATGTGTGACCTCCTTGGATGGAGAACTCATAACCTGCCGGCCGACAAAATCTCATCGAGGATCGTAAGGCAGGTGGCAATCTCCTCTTCGCTGACGTTCAGGGCCGGCATGAAGCGCAGGGTTTCGGGGCGCGCCGCGTTGATGATCAACCCTTTGTCCCTGGCCCGTTCCACGATGTCGTTTCCATTGGCATCCGGCAGACTCAGCGCCAGCAGCAGCCCCTCACCCCTGACCTCTCCCAGGACATGTTTTTGGGAAAGTGCCTGCAACCCCTGCCGCAACACTTCACCCATTGCCCGGACCTGCTCCAGGAAACCGGGGGCCAGCAGCTCCTGCATCACGGCGATGCCGGCCGCCGCCATGACCGGGTTGCCGTTATAGGTTCCCCCCTGGTCCCCCGGCTCGAAACAGCAGGCGTCCTCCTTTGCCAGCAGCGCGGCAAGGGGCACGCCGGCGCCGATCCCCTTGCCGAGGGTCATGATGTCCGGTTCCACCCCGGTCCGCTGATAGGAGAAGAGCGAACCGGTCCGCCCCATGCCGGTCTGCACCTCATCGAAGATGAGCAGCATCCCCTTTTCCCGGGTCAGCCGCCGCAGGCCGTGCAAAAACTCCCCTGAAGCCGGGATCACCCCCGCCTCCCCCTGGATGGGCTCAAGCATGACCGCCACCGTCCTATCGCTGATGGCCTGTGCCACCGCTTCCAGATCGTTCAGGGGCACCTTGACGAATCCCGGCACCTTTGGTTCGAACAGATCGCGCCATGGCGGTTTTCCCGAAGCGGACATGGTTGCCAGGGTGCGGCCGTGAAAACCGTTGACCATGGTGATGATCTCAAATGCGCCGTTGCGGTGGACGCTTCCCCACTTGCGGGCCAGTTTGATGGCGCCCTCATTGGCTTCTGCGCCGCAATTCGCAAAGAAGACCCGTTGGCAACAGCTATTGGCAACCAGGAGATCGGCGAGCTTGAGCGCCTGATCGTTATAGAATGCCGGGCTGGGGCTGATGAGACGGTAGGCCTGCCGGGCGATTGCGTCGGCAACGACCTTGGGGGAATGCCCCAGGCAGTTGACCGCCCACCCCTGGATGAAGTCCAGGTAAACTTTGCCATTCTGGTCGTAGAGCCATGATCCGCGACCCTCAACCATGGTGATGGGTGGCCGCTTGGTTATGAACATGAGCGACGAAAACGCCGTTTCGTCAACAAAGGGAGCATCTTCCTGACAATCTGCCATGGTTTTCTTTCCTTTCACGGTGTGGCCGCCGATCCGGGATGCATCAGGTCGGCCGGGGCCTCCGGGATGGTTGTTGCCACGTATCCCCGTTATGCCTGCGGGGGGCGTGAGAATTTCTTACCAGGATTAGCAGATGCCGCGCCATTTGACAACGTTTACGGTACCCCAATCGGCACGGGCTCGGCCCGCGCCACCGGAGGCATTACATTTCCGACGACAAGTTGCCGATAAATATACCATCTGCATAGGCGGGGAGCGGCATGGAACTGTCTCAGATCACAAAAGAACTCAACGTACCGTTGACGCGCCAGGAACGCAACCTGGTTTCCCGGTTGGGTACCGATGCGTCCGCTGTTGCCGGGGATCGCTGCAAACAGCAGATGAAAGAACTGGCCGCCGCGCGCGAGATGGAAAAACGACTGCCCGACAGGCGGACTTCGGAACGGCAGAACAAAATGGCGCGGGCCGCCATGCTGAAGGAACGCCTGAAGATGCTCCGTGATATGATACCGTTTCTCAGCCCCGCTGCGGCAAAATCGTTGAAGGCCGAGATGCGGCAGATAGCTGCCCAGGTTGCCTCTCTGGGTGGCGGGAGTGGTGGAACCGGCAGTGCCATGACAGCGGCCGAAACGCCTGCCACGGAATCGTCCGACTCCGGCGGCGAAGCGGTCCCCCCGCAGGATACCACGGCGCCGACAAGTGCAACGGACCAGCATGGGGATGAAGTTCAGGAGGGGCAAACCACCTCAACCGACGGTACGGCGCCGGGGCAGACGCAGAATGGCAGCGCCAGCACCTCGGATGACCGTCAATTGCATCAGGCGGTGGAAGAACTAAAAAGCCTGTATAAAGCGGTGATGGCGGCACTGAAACGCAAACAGCAGGCGGGACGGGGCGGCGGGCCGCCGGCGGATCCCGGCCCCACCCTTCGGGCCTACACCGCCCCCCGGACAGCACGGGCAGTATTGCCGTCAAAGCGTAAGACACCGCCTCTGGCACCATCACTCACCAGTTCCCGCGCCGACCGTGATCCGGCAATACAATCCCATTTTTGCGTATCTGTCCGTTATCTATCCGGACCGCCGGAATCCCCTTCCCTGCCCTCTACCCGCCTGCGCGACAGGATCAACACGCCGGCCAGCACCGCAATACCCCCCAGGACCACGTTGGACAGCAGAAAGGCGTGCCGCGCTCCACGGTGTTCCAGCGCACCCCACATGCTCCCGGCCAACAGGCTGCCCATCCCCTGCCCGGCCACCCGGGCGATGGAAAGCAGACCCGAGGCGACCGCCCCGGTCTCGGGCGGCGCCTGGGAGAGCACGGCGGCGTTGTTGGCGGCCTGAAACAGCGCCCGGCCGAGACCGATACCGGCCAGGCCGGGCACAACCCGGCCACTGACGCCCTGAATCCAGGAGGCCAGGGCCAGCACGGCGCTGCCGAGCCAGCTGACCCGTTCATAGCCGACCCGGTCCGAGAGCCGTCCCGCCATCGGGCCGAGGACCATCAGCAACACCGGGGGGAGCAGCATGGCGAGCCCGACCCGGCTGGGGCTCATGCCGCCCGCCTCCAGGTAAAAGGGCCAGAGCAGGTTGCTGCCGAAGGATTGGGCAAAGAAACAGACCGTGGCCAGGAGCGCCAGGAGGAAACGGGGAGCGCGGATGGCACGGCGCAGCCCCTCCCTGAGCCCCACGCCGCGCAGCTCGGTCAGGCGCCCCGAGAGTAGAAAGGCCGCCAGGCCGAAGGGCAGGTTGATGAAAAAGATGCTGCGCCAGCCAAACCAGTCCACCATGAAACCACCCAGGGGAGGCCCCATCATGGTGCCGGCAGCGACCGCACCCGCCACCATCCCCAGAGCCCAGCCGCGGCGTTCGGGAAAGGTGGCGGCGGTCATGCCCGGCACCAGGCCGACGATGCCGGCTCCGGCAACCCCTTGCAGAAAGCGCAGGAGGTACAGTACCGCCAGGTTGGGAGAGAGCGCCAGAAGGAGCGAGATCATGCTGAAACCGATCAGCGAGGCGCGGTAAACCCGCACCGTGCCGGCCCTGCCGGCCAGACCGGACAGGGGAAGAAAGGCGAGTGCCGAACCGAGCAGATAGAGGGTGGAGGCCCATTGGACGTCGCCGGCATGGCTGTGAAAATGGGCCGCCAGGGACGGCAGCGCCAGATTGAGGGCGCTGGAATCCACCGTGGAAAGGGTTACGCCGATCAGGAGCGCCAGCAGGCGCAGGTCGATGCGTCCGGCGGACGGGCCGGAGGTGGGGATCACGGGAACCACCGGGGCGTCACAGCGGCCTGATGCGGCTTCTGCCCAGGCGCTTCATCAGCTTCCAGAGCGGTCCCTTGACCGGGAACATGCGCAGGGCCTCCAGCATGGCGTCGCTGATATTCACCTCCAGACCGGGCACGACCCAGTTTTTGCGTTTGATCGCCTCCGCTGTGACCAGTTCGGTCAACTCCTCCCGGACGGCGGGCGAGATGTAAAAGACCGGTTCCAGCAGGTCGGTGGCGCCATCGATGACCCCTTCCGCCAGGGCGGTCCGGTGCAACGGGGTACCGGGGAAGATGCGGATGCCGGTCATGGCGATGATCGCGGTCGGCTCCAACTCGTCCATCAGGCGAAAGCTTTCCAGGATGGTCTCCCGCGTCTCCCCCGGCCCGCCGAAGAGGATGTAATGGGCGAAATCCACCTGCCGCTCGCGGCAGAGGCGCGACCCCTCCCGGACGTCGGCCACCGTGAAGGCCTTGCCCAGATTCCTGAGCATGACCGGCGAACCTGACTCGGTGCCGTACTCCACGGCGTCGCACCCTGCGGCCAGCATGACATCCAGCAGCCCGGGAGGCATGAAGGCGGGATTGATGAAGGCCGACCAGTTGATTTCCAGCCGTTCCTCCGTCATGGCCCGGCAGAGCTGTTCGGCGAAGTCGGTCGGATAATTGAAGATGTCGTCCACAAAGTAGATGTAGCTGACCCCGTGATCAACCACCAGGGCGCGTATTTCAGCGATGATGTCCCGGATCGGCCGCAGGCGCATCCTGCGCCCCTCCAGCAGCGGATAGGTGCAGTAGATGCAGGCAAAGGGACAGCCGCGCTTGGTCTGCACATTGGCCATGCCCCCCTGGCGCTGGTAGCGCGCCACGTCGAACAGGTTCCGGTCCGGGGTGGCGAGCCGCTCCACCGGCAGCGGCGGCAGGAATTCATCGACACCCCGCACCAGCACCCCCGGCAGGCCGGACGTGCCGCCCCCTTGCCCGATGGCTTCCACGAGGCGGGGCAGGACTTCCTCCCCCTCCCCCACCACGCCAAAATCGGCCCCCACATGGGCCAGGATCTCCTGGGGCATGAGGGAAAAGCCGGAACCGCCCACCACGACCCGGGCACTCCTGCGGCAGACGGAGACCACGTCCCGCACCCCGGCAAGATAGGAGCGGCAGCCGGGCCAGGTCACGTTGTCGATGTTGCGCAGGGAGACCACCACCAGGGCCGGCGAGAACGAGGCGAGCCGTTCCGCCAGAGCCGTTTCCGGTTCCTGTTCGAAACAGAGATCGAGCACGGCAAGTTCATGGCCGGCAGCGGCCAGGGGCGCCGCCAGGTAGGAGAGGCCGATGGGGAACACCGGGTAGGGGGAATGTTCGCGATTGGCCGAAACCAGGAGAATCTTCATGCCGCCTCCAGCCAGGCCTTCATGCGCTCAACCCGTTCGGCAACCGCAGGGGGCATCTGGAATTGCAGGACGCCGTCCAGGTCGGTCAGGGCGTGGCGGGTCAGGCCGGTGGCCAGTTTTTTGCCTTCGGGGTCCAGTATGACGCTTTCAAATACCAGGGTGGCCGTCTCGCTCGGCGTCAGGGTGGTGCGGACGGTCAGCACGTCGTTGTAGCGGGCGGGGCGCAGGTATTTTATCTCCAGGGCGACCACCGGTCCCAGATAGCCCAGCGCCCCCAACTGGAAGGCATCCAGCCCGAATTTGCCGGCCAGTTCGCCGCGGCCGATCTCCATCCAGGCGACGTAATGCCCGTGCCAGGCCACCTGGTAAGCGTCCACCTCGTTGAAGCGCACGGTTATGGAGGTTTCATGGTAGTTCATAGCCTGCTCTCGATCCAGCGGTTATATTTTTTGAGCGAATCCCCCGCCCCCACCTCCACGAAACGGGTGGCGCCGGCCCGCTTCAGGGCGCGATAGGTCTGTTCCCAGTGGACCGTCTCCGTCAGTTCCCGCATCAGGAAAGGGGGGATCTCGGCAGCGGTGAGGAACTCCTGGTCAATGTGGTTCATGAGCGGGATGGCCGGTTCCCGGTAGCGGTAATCCCGGAAGATGGTCGTCAGCTCTTCCTCCGCCTCGGCCAGGAGCGGTGTGTGCAATGGGGCGTCGCAGGGGAAGAGTTTGGCCGAAAAGGCACCCGTCGCCAGCGCTTCGCCCAGGGTCGCCTCCATGTCGTGGCGCCGGCCGGCCAGCAGTAAATGGTGCGAAGTATTGTGATTGGCCAGGAATACCGTGCCTTCGGCGGCCAGTACCGCCAGCTTCTCCGCCGAAAGTCCCACCAGGCATCCCAGGGCATAGTCGCGCCCGCTGAAGCGCTGCTCCATGCAGGAACCGACCCGAAAGGCGATCTCCAGCACCTCTCCCTCGCCGACCGAGCCGCAGGCCGCCAGGGCGGCGTAGATGCCCATGCTGTGCTCGGCCGCCACCGCCGGCTTCACCCCCTCCAGCCGCAGGCGGCGCTGGCGGTAGAGGCTCGCGGCCACCCCGTAGACCTGGAGGGCCACCTGCTCCGTATGCGTCCCCGCCGCCCAGGTAAAGGTGGACAGGTCCAGGCCGGTATGGGCGCGGGCCAACGCGGCAACCTCGTTAAAATCGGCGTCGTCGGGAAATGCGGCATCGTGGGCCAGGGGCTGACCGGGAAACATGAAACAGATCATTTTTTGCCTTCACAAGGGGATTGCGGGGCACGGCAGCAACTCGCGCGGTGTTCCCGCAGATATTCCGCCGGCTTCATCATGCGCTGGGTACGCAGCAAAACCCGGATGATATAGGGTATCTGGGAGGGCCGCACCTGGCGGACCCAGTCCATGAGGCTCTTGGTGCCGGCGGTATTGAGGATGGAGCGCCGCCAGGTTTCGGCATACAGCTCGAAGAAACGCTCTGCCCCCAGGCGCGGCTCCCACAGCAGGTGGTGCATGTCGAAATTGGCCCAGGGCTGCCCGGCGGTGCGGGCCAGTTCGCTTTGATAGTAGTCGGTCCCCGGCAGGGGGGTCAGGATGGTGAACCCGGCCCGCTGCAGGCCGTGACGTTCCACGAACGCCCACAACTCCCTGAACTGTGCCTCGTTCCAATCCGGGTCCACCAGGAAGTTGCCGTTGATGCCGTAGCGCAACTCCCGGGCGATGCGCACCGCCTCGATGCTGTCGCCGATGCCGGCATCCTTGGCCAAGCCGGCCAGGCCGTCGTCGCTGGCCGCCTCCAGCCCCAGAAAGATGTCGAAGTCCTTGGCCAGGGGGCGCCAGGCGGCCATCAACTCGCCGCTGCGGCGGATCAGGTCGGTGCGGGTCTGGACCAGGATCCAGCGCTTGTACACCCCCCGCCGCTTGAGGGCAGAGGCCAGTTCGAGGCTGCGCTCGGGATTATACCAGAACAGGTCGTCGGCCACAAAGACGGCATCGCCGCAGGTGGCGAAATCCTCCACCACCGCCGCAATGGAGCGTTCCCGGCAGGTGCGGCCGTAGAGTTGCCACACCGAGCAGAACGAGCAGTGGTGGGGGCAGCCCCGGGCGGTTTCGATCAGCCAGACCGGCTTGAACAACAGGCAGTGATAGCCGTTGCGATGCCGCTGCACCAGGTCGCGAGCCGGCAGGGGGACCAGGTCGAGGGGGGTGCGTTCCTCCAGGGGCGGGGTCGAGATCCAGCCATCGGTCGTCCTGAGCCGCAGGGCCGGCACCCGGGCCAGTTGTTCTCCCCGCTCCAGGCAATCTGCCAGGCGGACGATTGCCTCTTCGCCGTCATCCACCATGATGGCGTCGATCAGGTCATGTTCAAGGGGGGCCGGGAAGGCGGCGGCGGCATGCCCCCCCACCACGATGAAGGCCTCCGGCGCGGCCAGGCGGACCTCCCGGGCGGTTGCCAGCACCCGGTCGAATTCCAGGGAGTGCAGGCAACTGATGCCCACCAGGCGGGGGCGCGTACGGCGCACCCAGGTAGTGGCCCCTGGCCGGAAGCGCAGGTCGGCGATGGTGACGTGGTGCCCTGCGCCCAGCAGGGCGGCACCGAGGTATTCGAGCCCCAGAGGCTCGACCCGGAAGAAGGGACCAAGCCCGAAATGGTCGTTGCCGGGATGGGGGCGGAGCAACAGGATGTTCATGGTTTCATTCCATCGCTGGCGTCAGGCGCAGCAGGGGCCGGGTACACGACTTCCTCGTCCCCGTACACCCCTCCCCGCCGCAGGACATTATAGGCCAGATTGATGAGCTTGCCGTTTCCCTGCATGACCCGCGAGATGACCGAGGGCCAGCGGTAGACCTCGCGCCGCGCGGCCCGCCATCCCTTGTACAACTGTTCCGGCGTCATCAGCTTGGGACGGAAGACCACCTGATTATGGTCATAGTGCTGCCATTCCTTATGGAGCATGCGCCCCTCCCGGTCAAACTGCTCGAACAGCGCCGTGCCGGGATAGGGGGTCAGGATGTGAAAGGTCGGGATACTGGGCGCGCACTCCTCCAGATACCGGACCGTGGTTTCGAAAACGCTTTCGTCATGGTCATCGAAGCCGAAGATCATGGAGGCCTCCAGCACGATACCGGTGTCACGCACCCGCTTGATCAGGTCCGCCTGGCTGAATCTGCTGCCGGTCTTGGGGTGGTTGGCCTGGGGGCCTGCTACCGATTCGATGCCGACAAAGATGCCGATGCAGCCGGATTTTGCCAAGAGGCTCACCAATTCGGGATCTTCGGCGAAACGGAGGTTGGCCTGCCCCCCCCAGCGCAGCCCGAGACCGGCCATGCCGCGCAGGATCGGCTTGGCCCGCTCCGGGTCGCCCAGGATATTGTCGTCGAGAAACACCGTCAGCTTGCGGTCGAAGGAGCGCAGTTCCGCCAGGATGTCGTCGGGGTCGCGGTAGCGAAAGGTACGGCCGAAATAGGGGGTGACCGTACAGAACGGACAGTCGTAGGGGCACCCGCGGCTGGCCTGGATGGTCTGGGTGGTGAGGTAGGTGCGGCCACCCAGGAAGTCTCGCCGTGACCAGGGGATATCCAGGAGGTTCCCCTGGGGGATGCTGCGGTAGAGCGGCGCCATGCGCCCGGCCCGCAGGTCGCTCAGAAGTTGCGGCCAGACCGGTTCCGCCTCGCCGATCACCACCGCATCGGCATGCTGGAGCGCCTCATCGGGGAGCACCGTGGGATGGATGCCGCCCAAAACCACCGGAATGCCCCGTTGCCGGAAACGGTCGGCGATCTCATAGGCCCGGACCGCCTGATGGGTCATGGCGGTAATCCCGACCAGGTCGAACGTGCCGTCAAAAGGGATATCTTCATGGATCTCGTCGGCCAGCAGCACCTCCCACTCGGGCGGCGTGGCCGCAGCGACCTGTTTCAGGGAGAGGGACGGGAGTTGAAAACGGCGCACCCATCCCAGCTTTTGGGTGGCGGGATAGACCAGCAGCAGTCTCGGAGCGGCAGTCATCACAACGATACCGCCCCCGGGCGGCGTGACGGGAACATGACGCCCTCGCCTGTCGAAGAACCAACGGCCCGATTCGTCACGCCGTCACCTTCCGGCGTTTCAGGGCCGAGCGGAAACCGAAATTCATCGGCCCGAAGACCTGTACCGAGCGGTGCAGCTTGAAGATACGGCGGTACATGGACGAAAAGGAGTAGAACGAACGGCACAGTTCCTCATAGCCCTGCTGGAGCTGTTCGGCGCTCATGCCGAGCGGTCGGAAGGTGACGTGCTCCATGTCATAGTCGCGCCAGTTGTTGGAGAAGATGCGCCCCTCGGCCTCGAGGCGGCGGCGGACGCTGGTGCCGGGATACGGGGTCAGGATGGGGAAGATGGCCGCCTCGATGCGGGCATCCTCGCAGAACCGGAGCGTCTGTTCGAAGATGGCCGGGGTATCGCCATCGTACCCCATGACAAAGGAGCCCAGAATGCCGATGCCGTTGTCGCGAAACGCCTGGGCGTCCTCCAGATAGGAACGGGCCCGGTTGGTCACCTTGCCCATGGCCGACAGGGAATCCTGGTTCAGGGACTCGAAGCCCACGAACATCCCCACGCAGCCCGATTCTCCGGCCGCCTTCATCAACTCCCGGTCGGCGGCAAAATCGATGGGGGAATGGGAGAGCCACTTGAAATCCATGCCCTTCATGCCGGCAAACAACTCCAGGGCGTACTTCCGGTCGGCAACGATGTTGTCGTCCACGAAAAAGAGAAACGAATTGGCCGTGCGGAGCTGCTCAAGCTCCCGCAGGATGTTGTCCACCGGCCGCTTGCGGTATTTGCGGCCGTAGAAAGCGGTCACCGAGCAGAATTCGCAGTCAAAGGGACAGCCGCGGGTCGTCTGGATGGTGTTGGTGAGGAGATAGCGCTTACCCGCGAAGATCTCGCGGCGGGCGCGGGGGATGTTGGCCATCTCCATCTGGGAACCGGATTGATAGAGACGCTTGAGGCTCCCCTGGCGATGATCGGACAAAAGCTGCGGCCAGACCAGTTCCCCCTCCCCCACCACCACGGCATCCGCGTGGCCGAGCGCCTCGTCCGGCAGGTTGCTGGCATGGAAGCCTCCCATGACCACCGTCGTGCCCCGGCGGCGGAATTCGTCGGCTATCTCGTAGGCGCGGGGCGCCTGGGGGGTCATGGCGGTCAGGGCCACAAGGTCGGCAGTGCCGGAATAGTCGATGGTTTCGAAATTGTCGTCAACAAAGGCGACGTCCCACTCCGGAGGGGTAACGGCGGCAATCGATGCCAGGGACAGGGTGGGGAATTTAAAGGCCAACTCGCCCCACAGACGCCCCTTTTCCCAGCCGGGTGAGACGAAAAGCACCTTCATTTTTTATGTTCCGCGATGTAATCCGCCATGCTGCGCACCGAGGCAAAGACCTTCGTGCCGGTGGCCGCATCGGGCACCACCACGCCGAAATCCTTTTCCATGGCCACCACCAGTTGCAGGGCATCTATGGAGTCGAGCCCCAGGCCTTCGCCGAACAGGGGTGCGTCGGTTTCGATTTCGTCCGGCGACATCCCTTCGATGCGCAGACTTTCGATGATCATCTGTTTCACCTTTGGAATCAACTCTTCACTCATTCACACGTCCTCTCACAAATATAGTGCTTCGCACATGCCGTGCATCGGCATTTTTCTAATGCCTGCCGGGTTCCGGTGCGGGATGCTCCCCGCCCCAGAAGTCGAAGAAGTTATACCACTGGTCGGGATACCGTCCAATATACCGTTCGAACACCGCAGCCAACCGCTCCATGCCGCTCCGGATCGCCTCGGTATGCCCCCCGTGCCCCCCCGTGAAGTAGATCGGTTCGTCCATCAGCGTGGCGTACCGGTTCCCCTCCAGCGGCACGAAAACCGGGATGACCGGCGCTCCGCTGGCCAGGGAGAGATAGGCCGCCCCCACGGGAAAGGGGGTGGGCTTCCCGAAAAAGTCGATGACCGTGGTGTGGGAGGACCCGTCGCGCTCCCCCAGGAGACAGAGCACCTCGTTGCGCCGCAGGGCGTTGACCGCCTCGATGATCGCCAGGGGCGAGGTATCGTCCCGATCCACGTAAATGAAGCCGACGCCGCGCGCGCCGCGCACCTTTTCCCGCAGTTCGTTCACCTTCTCATCCGGCTCCCGGAAGGTGAGCACGTTGATCTTGTATCCCAGGTCGGCCAGCCCGAGCCCCCCCAGTTCCCAGTTGCCGAAATGGGGCGAAACCAGGATGGCGCCGGTTCCCGCGGCCAGGGCGTCATCCAGCGGTTTCTGGGAGCTGCGTCGGCCGATGAGGGCCTGCAGCCGGGGGCCGGTCAGGCGCATCATCAGCATCACGTCGCACCAGTTGCGGGCGTACTTGTAGTAGGCCGAAACCACCAGCCGCTCCACCCTTCTGCGGCCGGTGACGGTACGCATGTTCGCCCGGAAGCCGCGGCGTTTCTCCCCCAGGAAGAGGTAGAACAGCATCACGCAGCAGAAGGCGGCCGGGGGAAAGAGCCGGCGCGGCACCACGATGGTGAACAGGTTGATCAGGAACAGGTTGATACCGCTGTAGAGTGCCATCTCAGGTATGCGACACCTTGCCCGTTTTGACCGGGTGGTCCTTGAATTCCGCCTCCCACGCCTCGTCGGCGATCTCGCCGTAGCGGCGCGAATAGTCGTCCATGCTGTCCGCCAGACCGGTAAAGATCTCGTCCGCCCCTTCGTGGGTGGCGTAGGCCCCCTCCGAGGCGAACAGTTCCCGCCCCGCATCGGGATGGTCGATCAGCATGCAGGGGCGCAGCAGGTTGTCGTGTTCTCCCTGTTTCCGGCGGATCTTGCGGAACAACGGCGACGCCAGGGCATCGCGCAGCGAGGTGCGCCGGATGTTGTCCGCGGCAAAGTGGCAGAAGACGCACGGCTCGATATCGCCGTTGGCATTGATGTGGAAGTATTTTCTCCCTCCGGCCAGGCACCCGGAGATCATCGGCCCATCGTTCCAGAAATCGATGAACAGCATCGGTTTGGTGGCCCGGTAACCGACCACCGTCCGGCGCAGGAGGTCGCGCTGCTCGGGGGTCGGCATCAGTTCGGGATCGGGCTTGCGGCCCACCGGCACATAGGAGAAGAGCCACATGGCGAAAACGCCCTTGTCCAGGAGCATGTCGATGTAGCGGGGATTGGTGATGATATCCGTATTCTTGCGGGAGTGGGTGAACGAACCGCAGAAGGAGAGCCCCCCCTCCCGCAGCAGGTCCATGGCCCGCATGACCTTTTTGAAATGTCCCGCACCGCGGCGTTCGTCGGTCTCCTGTTCATACCCCTCCAGCGAAAAGGCCGGCATGACGTTGCCCACCTCGGTCAACCGCTCCACCATCTGCTCGTCGATCAGGCCGCCGTGGGTAAAAACCAGAAAGGCCATGTCGCTGTGTTTCCTGAATATCTCGAAGATCCCCTTCATGTAGAACGGCTCGCCGCCGGAGATGACCGCAAAATAGATCCCCATCTCCTTGAGCTGGTTCAGCACCGAATCCAGTTCGTCCAGGGAGAGCTCCAGGGATTTCTTGTAATCGCCGGCGTAGCAGCCGTAGCAGGAGAGGTTGCACCGCATGGTCGGGCTGATAACCACCGTGGAGGGGGGATAAAAACCGTTTTGGTCGGCCCACTCCTTGCGTTTGTTGGTGCCGTTCAGCAGGTGGTTGATGGCCAGGTTGCTGATCCACTTGTCCCGCTGGTTGGGGTGCAGGTCGCGCAAAATGCGGCGGGGAAACTCGATGCTGGGGTGTTTGTCGCGGATCAGGCCGCGAATCCAGCGGATGCGCTCCTTGTAGTAATCCTTCTTGGGGATAAGTTCCATCAGATGCGTCATCTTGATCAGCGTGTCATCCGATGAATTGGTCGCCATGGACAGGAGGTACGAGAGCACTTTCTCCCTGGTATAGTTTTTCAGTGTCTGGATCATGCTTTCAACTCCACTCGCCTGAATCTGTTCTGATAGTACGCAGGTGTTTTCCCCATGACGCCTTACATGTAGCGCAGGAACGTCATGCAGATATTCCAGGTATCCCGCACCGGACGGAAATGACTCGTGGCGCGGCCATCGGCCACCCGCGCCGGCACCGCAAGGCAACCTATGGAAAATCCGCCGCGCCAGGCCTTCATGAGTATCTCCATCTCCAGGTCATAGCCGTCGGCGGCAAGCGCCACCGAGCTAAGCAGTCGCCCGGAATAGCAACGGAATCCGGACTGGCTGTCGTTGATCTCGAAGCCGGTCCGCCGGCGCATGCACCAGACGCCGAAACGGTTCCAGATCTTGCGCAGGCCGCCCATTTCCTGGAACTGGCTGAAACGGGAGGCGATCAGGATATCGAAACCCCCCTCCCGGGCGGCAGCTACCACCCGGGGAACAGAGGATACATCATGCTGGCCGTCGGCATCAAGAGTTACGACGGCAGCGCAGTCATGCTCCAGCGCCCAGGCGAAACCGGTTCTGAGCGCCCTGCCTTTGCCCCGGTTGCGATTATGGCGCAGCAAAAGCGCCCCATGCCGCGCGGCGATGCTTGCCGTGGCGTCGGTGGACCCGTCGTCCACCACCACGACCGGACACCCCAGGCCGGCGCACTCGTCCAGGACCGCGGCCAGGGTCTTGGCGGCGTTGAACGCCGGGATCAGGATGCAGGCTGCCATGAATCGACCATGTCCCGCAAGGTGGTAAACGTGTAGCTGGCCAAGAGCCTCCGCAGCCGCGGCAGCGCATCCCGCCGCGTCCCGTAGGAGGCGAAGCGTTTCACGAGCGGCAGCTTGAGACGCGGCCCCCGGGGATCAACCTCCCGGGGATGCAGATAGAGCACTGCCGGCCGGTCGGCCCGGCCATACCTCTCGACCGTTGCCGCAATCATCCTGAAGGGGAACAGGCGGAACCCCCACCCGCCGCCGGTGGGCAGATTCCCCAAGGGCGACCCCGACACCATGGGCGGTATCTCCCACAACGCTCCGTGCGCCGTCTCTATCCGGTACGGATGGCGTGTGGCATTTCGATCCCCGACAAAGGGGAGCGGGTTGCGGCTGGAATCGTAGCGATAGCCGCGCTGCGCCAGGATGTCATCAAACCAGGGGATATGGGCCGTTACCGACCACTGGGGCGCACGAAATCCGACCGGCAGGCTGCCGGTGATCCCCATGATGGCCTCTTCGGTTTTTTGCAATTCATCATTGAACTCCGCCGGGCCGAGTTCGTGAACCAGGCGGTGCGAATAGCCGTGGGAGGCGATTTCGTGTCCCTGCTGATGGATGCTGCGCACCAAGTCCGGATCGGCCTCCGCCACACAACCAAGGACAAAGAAGGTTGTTTTTACCTTGAACTCTGCGAACAGGCCAAGCAATACCTCCGTGGCTCTACGGACACGCCAGTCATCCGGCGGAATGCACGGCTGCTCTTTGAGGCCGCAGACGTGGAACCAATCCTCCAGATCAACCGACATGCTATGTACGACAGGCTTTGCCACATTCCCCCAGAATTTTCAAAAATACCTTAATTATAATTTTTCGTCAATTATACCGGGTGCCCTGCAAAGTTGCGAGTTAAAACCGAACCTCTCACCACGCCAACCGGTACTGTCCCATCCCGTAGGAGGCGCCCTTGCCCAGGTGCAGGTACTCCCCCAGCGCCAGAAACGGCATGAGGTCGTTGAAATCGCCGCTCAGGACGCCATCCCCCATGACACCGGACAGCGCCATGGCGCGAAGGCCGGCGTCGGCGTAGAAAAAATTGTCTTCGAGGAGTTCGAGACGGTTGGCCGCATGGGCATATTCCCGAAAATTATCCCGCATCTCGAAACCGCAATAGTAGTAGGCCAGGGCGGAAACCCGACGCATCAGGGAACGGACAAACTGCCCGGCATCGAAAAAATTCATGATCCTGCCGGTCTTGGCCAACTTCAGGGGGGTCATGAAGGTAACGCCGACGGCGTCGGTCGGGCGGCAACGGCTGTCAACTATGCCCTGGGCGTCGAGGGTGACCAGATTTCCCAGGTCCGGCGCCGCATTACCTGCCGCCACAGCGGTTGGATTCCCGTGGAAGTCCAGAGATTCCACGAGAGTAATCGTCGCCGCAGCGAAGTGTCCCGCCTCGTGCCCATTTGCGAGCAGGGAACGGAAGGCGCTCATGAACTCCGTTGTATGGTTGAGTGCCTTGCCCACCAGAACCAGCGTGCAGACGAAATCATCGGCCTGCCGCGGGACGGAACCGTGGGGGGGAAACGAAAAGATGAACGGCAAGGGTGGCTTCTGATGACACCTCACCGCAGAAGGGTCGGCGCCGAGCTGCTGACTGAACAACACCCCATAGGGGCACCCCGAACAAGCGGAGTTCTTTGAACATACGGAGGTTTTGCCGGTGCAGACGAGCTTTCTGAACGCCTCGGCAAAGTCCGGGCCGCTGCGGTACAGATACGAAACCACACGGGAAACGTCACGAGCCTGGATGGTAAAACGCAGGTGAACGAAACTGAAATCCAAGTAAAGTCCTCATTTTCGACAAAAAAATCGGGGCGTCCCGCAGGATGCCCCGATTGTAACACATATTGCCGTAAAACGTATCAGAATTAGGCGAACTGCGCCTTGAGAAACTCCCGGTTCATGCGGGCGATGAACTTGACGTTGATCCCCTTGGGACAGGCGGCCTGGCACTCGTAATGGTTGGTGCAGTTACCGAAACCGCATTCGGCCATGGCCTTGGTCATGGCGGTGACGCGCGCGGCAGCCTCAGCCTTGCCCTGGGGCAGGAGCGCCAGTTGGGACACCTTGGCGCCGGTGAAGAGCATGGCGGCGCCGTTGGGGCAACCGGCCACGCAGGCCCCGCAGCCGATGCATTCGGCGGCATCCATGGCCTCGTCGGCCACCGGCTTGGGGATCAGGATGGCGTTGCCGTCGGCCACGCCGCCGGTGTGGCAGGAGGTATACCCCCCGGCCTGGATAACGGTATCCAGGGCGGAACGGTCAACGATCAGATCCTTGATGATCGGGAAGGCGCGCGCCCTCCAGGGCTCGATATAGATGGTATCGCCGTCCTTGAATTTGCGCATGTGGAGCTGGCAGACGGTGGTGCGCTCCTGGCCGCCGTGGGGGGCGCCGTTGATCACCTGGGAACACATGCCGCAAATACCCTCGCGGCAGTCGTGGTCAAACACGATCGGCTCTTTCCCATCGTGGATCAGATCTTCGTTGACGCAGTCGAGCATCTCCAGAAAGGAGTGGTGTTCGGTGATGTCCCTGGCGGTATAGGTTTCGAATTTGCCGGGATCGCTGGCATTTTTCTGGCGCCACACGATCAGTGTCAGTGTCATGGTCTTGTGATCGCTCATTATTTGTAGCTCCTTACGGCGAGATGTACGTTATCGAATTTCAACGGCTCCTTGTGCAGCTCGGGTTCGGCGCCCACGCCCTTGAACTCCCAGGCGCCCACATAGCAGAAGTTGACGTCGTCACGCTTGGCCTCGCCGTCGTCGTACTGGTATTCCGAGCGGAAATGGCCGCCGCAGGACTCGTTGCGGTGCAGTGCGTCGCGGCACAGAAGTTCGGCGAACTCCAGGAAATCGGCGGTGCGGCCGGCGTTCTCCAGTTGCTGATTGAGATCGGCGCCGCTGCCGGTGACCTTGACGTTCTTCCAGAACTCCTCGCGCAGGGCCGGAATCTTCTTGATGTTTGCCTCAAGGGACTCCTTGGTGCGTGCCATGCCGCAGTTTTCCCACATCATGGTGCCCAGTTCGCGCATGAAATCGGTAACGGTGCGTTTGCCGTTGATGGAGAGGAACTTTTCGGTGTTCTTGTTCACATCCTCCGTGGATTTTTTGAATTCCGCGTGGTCTTCCTTGACCTGACCCGGCTTGATCGTAGCCAGATAACCGCCGATGGTGTAGGGAATGACGAAGTAGCCGTCGGCCAGCCCCTGCATCAGGGCCGACGCCCCCAGGCGGTTGGCGCCGTGGACCGAGAAGTTGGCCTCGCCCAGCACGAACAGGCCGGGGACGTTGCTCATCAGGTTGTAATCGACCCAGAGGCCGCCCATGGAATAATGGGGTGCGGGATAGATGCGCATCGGCGACTTGTAGGCGTTCTCGTCGGTGATCTTCTCGTACATTTCGAACAGGTTGCCGTAACGTTCGCGGATGGTGTCCTCGCCCAGACGATTGATGGAAGCGGCAAAATCCAGGTACACGCCGCGACCGCCCGGTCCCACCCCGCGCCCCTCGTCGCACTGTTCCTTGGCGGCACGGGAGGCGATGTCACGCGGAGCCAGGTTGCCGAAGCTCGGGTACTTGCGCTCCAGGTAGTAATCGCGCTCTTCCTCGGGGATCTGGTTGGGCGGACGGGTGTCTCCCTTTTTCTTGGGCGCCCAGCAGCGGCCGTCGTTGCGCAGCGATTCCGACATGAGGGTCAGCTTGGACTGGTAATCGCCGGCCTGGGGGATACAGGTCGGATGGATCTGGGTGTAACAGGGGTTGGCGAACAGGGCGCCTTTTTTGTGGGCCTTCCAGTTGGCCGTAACCGAGCACCCCATGGCATTGGTGGAGAGATAGAATACGTTGACGTAGCCACCGGTGCAGAGGCAGACGGCATCGGCGGCGTAGCTTTCCAGCGCGCCGGTCACCAGGTTGCGCACGGTGATGCCGCGGGCCACGCCGTCCACCACGACCAGGTCGAGCATCTCGCGGCGGTTGTACATCGTGACCGTCCCGGCCTTGATCTGGCGCGACAGGGCCGAGTAGGCGCCCAGGAGGAGCTGCTGGCCCGTCTGGCCGCGGGCGTAGAAGGTGCGGGAGACCTGGGCGCCGCCGAAGGAGCGGTTGTCCAGGTAGCCGGCGTAGTCGCGGGCAAAGGGGATGCCCTGGGCCACGCACTGGTCGATGATGTTGTTGGACACCTGGGCCAGACGCCAGACGTCGGCCTCGCGGGCGCGGAAGTCGCCCCCCTTGATGGTGTCGTAGAAGAGACGGTAGATGGAGTCGCCGTCATTGGGGTAGTTCTTGGCAGCGTTGATGCCGCCCTGGGCAGCGATGGAGTGGGCGCGGCGCGGGCTGTCCTGATAGCAGAACGCCTGCACATTGTAGCCCAATTCCCCCAGGGAAGCCGCGGCGGCGCCGCCGGCCAGGCCGGTGCCGACCACGATGACGTTGTATTTGCGTTTATTGGCGGGATTGACCAGTTTCAGGTCAAAGCGGTGCTTGTCCCAGGTTTGTTCAATCGGTCCGGTTGGACATTTGCCATCAAGTATCACGGTAACCTCCTTAACCTTTCAGAATTCCAGCAAAGATAGACAACGGAACGGCGACGTACCCCAGGAACAAAATCAGCGCGACCAGGGTGCCGGCCTTGACATAGATCGGCAGCGTCCTGTTGTTGCTCCACCCCATCGTCTGGAAAAAGCTCTGTATGCCGTGTGACAGATGCAGAAACAGGGTTACCATGGCAGCTACATAGATAAAGGCCACGAAAAAGTTCTGAAAGCTGGAAACAACCATGGTAAAGACGTTGATCGCCCCTTCGGCATCGGGCACCAGGGCCATGCCGGGGACCGCCTTCACGGTGAAATGCAGCAGGTGGTAAACAATGAAGCAGAAAAGGAGCGCCCCGGTCCAGATCATGTTCTCACTGGCGAACGTGGCCTTGCGGGTCGCTTTGACGGCATACTGTTGCGGCCGGCCGCCACGGTTCTCGATGGTCAACTGGATGCCGTACCAGATGTGAATGGAAACGGTAGCCAGCATGACAAGCCGGAATGCCCATACCAGCGGAGGGAACGCATGGAGGTGGTGGGCATAGGCGTTGATGCCGCCGCTGATCCAGCCAAAAATGGTCGTATTGCCGATCAGATGGACCACGACAAACAAGATCATGAGTAGTCCCGTGATCGCCATCACGATCTTTCTGCCGATAGACGATGATAGTAGTTGCATAGAGTTCCTTCCTTTTCAAGATGGTAATAACGCTCGAAGCATCAATGGAAACAAAGCACGGGGATAGCGAGATGAAAAGGGAAAGGCGGGGGGCCACGCCAACACGACCTTGAGACGACCTGCATTCTATCCTCCTCGAGTATATATTGATGCGACAGTCATACCAGTTAAACGCCATGCCATTTCCTCTGAAAATCCAGACAGGGCATAGTAAACACCGTTATAAAAAATTGCAAGGGTTTTGTGTATACAGAATGCAAGCGCGCCCCCCTCCAAGCGCCAGACATCAGCGGGATTGCATTTGGCTTGACATTCTGATAGTAAGCTACACGCTATCGTAAGCGATTGTGTTACGAACAGATGGTATGATTCACACCTGTACCTCTCCGTGACGCGGTCACCGTAGCTACGATGCGAACAAATTTTAGAACAGAATTGATAACGAGGGACCGGATGTTATTCCAATTAATCAAAAAAGACAAGCATTGCGCCGCCCGACTGGGCCTCGTCACCACCTCGCGGGGCGAGATCCCCACGCCGATTTTCATGCCGGTGGCTACCCACGGCGCCATGAAACCGCTCACCCCCGCCCAGATAGAGGAAACCGGAGCCCGGATCATCCTCAGCAACACCTACCACCTGCACCTGCAACCGGGCGAAGGGCTGGTGAAAAAGGCGGGCGGCCTGCACAAGTTCATGGCCTGGGACAAACCGATCCTCACCGATTCGGGCGGCTTCCAGGTCTTTTCGCTGCCCAACAAGCGGATCACCGAAGATGGCGTTTTCTTCAAACATGAGGTGACCGGCGAGGAGATCTACCTCGACCCGGCCAGCGCCACCCGTATCCAGCAGGATCTGGGCGCCGACATCATCATGGCCTTCGACGAGTGCATCCCCTACCCCTGCGACAAGGCGTACGCCGAGCGCTCCACGAAAAAGACCATCCGCTGGCTCAAGGAGTGCCGGAACGCCATGACCGATAACGGTCAGGCCCTGTTCGGCATCGTTCAGGGAAGCGTTTATGAGGATCTGCGGGCCATGTGCGCCCGGGAGATGCGCAAGCTGGACCTGCCCGGTTATGCCATCGGCGGCGTCAGCGTCGGGGAAGGGCTGGAACTGCTCAAAAAGGTGGTGGGTTGGACGGCGCCGCATCTGCCGGACGACAAACCGCGCTACCTGATGGGGGTCGGCCTCCCGGAGGATATCCTGGAGAGCGTCGAGCGGGGCATCGACATGTTCGACTGCGTCATCCCCACCCGCTACGCCCGCAGCGCCACGCTCTTCACCCGGAGGGGGAAGATCCGCTTGACCAACAAGAACTACAAGCGGGACTTCTTTCCCATCGACCCCAGTTGCGACTGCTACACCTGCCGCCATTTCACCCGTGCCTACCTTCACCACCTGTTTGTGGCCAACGAGGTGCTTTCGGCGATTTTGTCCGCCCTGCACAACATTCACTTCTACCTGACCATGATGGCAGAGATCAGGGAAGCGATCGCCAATGACCGGTTCATGGAATACAAAGGGGCGTTTCTGGGGGACTATCTGGGGAGCGAGCGAAAAAAAAGGACCAACTGACCCCCTTTCTTTCCTCTATTCAAAAGGAAGGGGTATCAGCTGGTCCTCACCGGAAAGTTTCCTGGATGGGCCAGTCTAAAACTGGCTGCTGAGGGCGAAGTTGACCATTGCTTCCCGGGGGTAGCTGTTCCCCTTGTAGGTACCGCTATCGGGTGAGGCGCCGCCGTCCACCTCGAAAGAGAACACAGGGGTTCCCAGGGTGAACCCTGCCGTCAACAATGCCGTATCCCCGCCGTTGATATTGGTGCTTGCCCCGAGGCGCACCTTCAGCCAATCGAGAGGCGTCATTTCAAGCCCGCCCCCCAGACTCTGCCGCTTGACCCCCGGCAGGGCCGTTTCGTTTTTGGTCAGGTCGAGATCGGCCGCCAGGGAGAGCCAGGAGAGCACTTCGGCGGAAAAGCCGCTTCTCACCAGGGGCCTGACGCGGTAACCGGCACTATCCCCCAGGTCGGTCATGGAAAATGACGGGGAGTTCAGGTTTTTTGCCACCACTCCTACGTTCAGCATCTTATATTTCCAGACAGCTCCCACATCCACGCCCCAGGTCAGACTGTCCTGATAGGTGCCGGTCATCTTCTTCACAATGTCGCTGGAGTTGCTGTTGAATATCTTGACCGTGGAGAGGTAGGCGCGCCCCTGCATGAGCTTTACCGCCCCGCCGATGCCCACCGTCCCGTAATAGCCGAAATCGATGGGATAGCCGTAGGCCAGGGGGTATTCCAGAAGGGCCAGGGCCCTGCTGCGGATTGCGGATGTATTCTGGTCGAGCGTTCCGGCCGTGGAACCGGCAGCCATGGAGTTGCCCAGCTTGACAAGGGAATCGGTAGCCGACTGGGCGGAGATGTTGGTGACATTGGAGGCCACAAGCTGCTTCTCGATCGTGTAGGCTATGTCCTGGCCGCTGGTCCCGCCGCCAAAAGCGGCGGTAATGGCGCTGATCTGTGCGGCCGTAAAAAAGGCCGTGCCGCGGGTCACCGTGCCGGTGGCGCCGATGGAGGCGGCCAGCGCCGCATAGGAGGTCACCCCGCTGAAGGCGATATTGGTCAGGTCGGGTTCGGGGAGCGCGCCCCCCTCGAACGTCCCGAACACGCCGAACCCGAAGTGCCTGATCTGGACGCCGAGCATGGCGTTGCCGCCAAGGGTGAGGGTACCTTTTTTGTCATTGCCGATCTCGTTCAACAGGCCGATGACCTGAACCGCATCCCCCACCCTCTGGAGATTCGTCGTGGTGCTGCCTCCGGAGATGTCGAGGCTGCCGGTGGTAGGATCGCTGAGCCGGGAGAGCCGGTCCACGTTATTGGCGAGGGAACCGCCGATTTGGGCCCCTGCGCCGGCACCGAGCTTGATCGATACATCTTTGCTGAAGGCGAGTCCGGCGGGGTTCCAGTAGGCGGCATAGGCACCGGTGGTGTTGGCGACACCGGCCCCGCCCATGCCGACCGCCGTGCCGATGGGATGAAATTCCAACCCGTGGGCGGAACAGACGGTGCTTGCCAGGGCGGCTGCAACCAACAACGGTTTCTTCATGCGACCTCCGAAATGGAATTTAATGCCCCCCTTAGCAAATACGTCGGGATGAGGGCCTTGTTCAGCGTTTGATCTTCTGCTCCAGTTCAAGGTCCAGATTCTTCAGACGCTCGAGACTCTGGCGCAGGTCCTTGTTATCGCGGGTGAGGGACAGATTGCGCTCCCGCAACGTTCTCAGTTCGCGCTGACTGTCGCGAAGAGCGCCCACTCCCGCCAGATAGGCAGCCAAAGGCGCCGCCTGCCGGGTCCAGATACTGCGGGGGTACTCCTTCTTCAGCCGCATCAGCAGGGCATGGGCATGGGTGTCGCCCTTTCCTCCATCGTCGCGCAGGTTAAGCAGGGCCAGCCGGAAAAGCGCTTCATCCGTTACCCCGGCCAACGCCTGGCCGGCAACGACCTGCTCCAGCAATCCCTGCGCCTCCCGCTCTTTTCCCTGCACCAGATAGTGCAAAGCGCCGGCAAAGCGGCGCTCCTGCTCAGCGACCGGGCTGTCCTCGGAAAGCGCCCTGCCTTTCAACAGGCTGCATCCCCCGGAAAACGCCACCAGCACCAGCAGTGTGAGTGCAATGACTGCCCGTTCAGGCATCGCAGTTTCCCGCCTCTCTCACGATGATATAGTTGCTGCCCGACGATTCCTTGACGTGGTCCTTGACCTCGGCCGCCGCCGTGGCGATCTCGGCTGCGGTGGCATAATCGCCCGGCTCGCAGACGAGCACGGCAATGGACATGGATATGAGCGGAAACACCCGGGGCACGCCATAGCGGTCAACCCCTGAGAATGAGCCGGCAGCACGGTCCTCCTCCGAATAAAAGAACGGGATCATGGCGTCGAACTCCTGGATGATCGTCTGGCAGGCCGACTTGGCCAGTTCCGCGCTGATGATGACGACAAAATCGTCGCCGCCGATGTGTCCGACAAAGGCTTCGGGGTCATTCAGGCGCTTGACGGCATTATGGATCAACTCGCCGGTCTCGCGCAGGATCTCGCTGGCCTTGATGTAGCCGTAACGATCGTTGTAGGATTTGAAATTGTCAAGGTCCAGGTAGCACATGGCAAACGGCAGCCGTTCGCGCAAGCGCCGGTTGATGGAGCGTTCGATGGCGATGTTTCCCGGCAGGCGGGTCAGGGGGCTGGCGTCGAGGCTGATCTGCTCCAACTCCTTGAGCCTGGCCGCCATACGCGTGAAATCGAGGGCCAGGGTGCCGATCTCGTCCCCCGGCGGAATACCCGGGTTATGGTCGAAGTCTCCGGCGGCAATGCGGTGGGTGGCGGTCTGCAGTTTGCCGATGGAGGTGGCAAAGGTATAGATCAGGTAGACCGCCACCAAAAAGGCGGACAGCACCCCGACAAAGGCCAGGCCAATGGAGCGGGTGACGGTCTGGGCCTCCTTTTCATCGGATATTTTCAGTTTGTTCGCCAGGGACTCCTTCTGCTCCACCCGGATCTGCTCGATAATGCTTTCCACCCGTGCCGTAGCCTGCTTCATGACCGCGGCCTCGACCCCCTTGCCGCTGAACACCAGTTTGGCGAGGTATGTGTAGGCCGCGTACGCGGCGACAAGCCTGTCGCCGCCCCTCCCCTTGTAGACACGCTGCAAAGAAGCCAGATCCGAGCGGAACTTTTCCGCATTCTGGTCGTAAAGTTCACGGAATTCCGCCTGCCGCAGGATCTGAAACTTGCCGACATAGCGTTCCTGCGTCAGCATCATCTCCCGCAGGGTAATGGTGATGGTGGCCGCGGCCAGGTCGTTTCTGGCTATTTCCTCCTCCATGCGATGCATCGTCCCCAGGCCGGAAACGGCATATATCAGCGCAGCCATCATGCATACGCCGCAGAGGGCAAAACTGATGATCATCTTCTGGATCAGGCTCAAGCGAAAACGTCCGGGGAATGGCATGGCATCAGCCTCTGGTACATAGACTCTGCGGTGATACGGGCATCAGATACGATCTGCCTATGGTAGTACAGAAGCGGGGGAAAATGCAATTCATTGTCGCCGCATGCACGGCAACATGGCAAAAGACGTTGCATTGTGCCCTGCGCAGAGCTATAAAAACCGTGCGCACTTCCGCCATAACAACCAACAGAAAAGGATGCATCGATCATGCTCGAAAGACGACGCCCATCGGCCGGGACAATATGTGTGCTGGCCTCCCTGGTCCTGCTCTTCTCCGCCGGCGCACAGGCAGAGGAAAATGTCTGCGGTCCTACCACGCCAAGCGAGGAGCGGTTGTTCAATCTCCAGTTGGAGAACGAAGGGCTCAAACTCAAAATCAAGCAGCTTGAGGCGGTCAAGACCATATCCGCCGAGCGCCTGCGCCAGAAAAAGGTTCAGCGTCTCCGGGAGATCGCCGCCCAAGTCAAGGTCCAGCGTCAAACCACCAGCGATTTTCAGGGCTTCGTCACATGGATGAGCACCAATCTGGCCGGCTACAACCGCTACATCCAGGCTGGTTCCTATGCGGCTGTTGCCGCCAGAATGCTTCCGATCCCCTATGCCGGCCAGGCTTCGATCTTCACCAAGTTCATCGCCCAGTTTACGGTGGCGCTCAACAACGCCTCCGTTTCGGTCACCAATTATCTGAACTCGTCTCAACGCTTCATCGCCCAAGTCGAGGCCATGGACCCGGCAAAACCGCTCGATGACAAGGCAATAACCGAAACATCCCTGTTTGCCGACCAGAAACTGCTGAAAGACATGAACGATGCCCAGGCAAAGCTGGCCACGGTCGCCGACCTCTCGTCCGGCGCCCTCTCCTTCCTGGAAAGCGTCAACCACTATGCAAGCGGAACGGACGAATACTGGAACAAGGTCAAGGGGCTGGTGAAAAAGGACATCGACCCCAAGGAAAAGAGTTTCCTGTCGGAAAGTACCAGCAACCTTAAGACCCAGGCCAACCGCTTCAACGGCAAACTGAGATCCTTCGAAGACATCACCACAAAACAAGCGGCAAGCGTAAAATCCCTGGCGGTCTACGATGAACTGGCCGCAGATCTTGTGGCCGCGAAATGAGCGGCGAAACCGCCATGACCGCCAATCAGAACACCTTCGATGACCTGGTGAATATCATGCGCCGTCTGCGCGGGCCCGGCGGCTGTCCCTGGGACGCCGAACAGACCCACGAAAGCCTGACGCGCTACCTGCTGGAAGAAACCTACGAGGTCATCGAGGCCATCGATGCCAAATCCCCGGAGCATCTGAAGGAGGAGTTGGGCGACCTGTTGCTGCAACCGGTCTTTCATGCCGCAATTGCCGAAGAGGCGGGCGCTTTCGACATGGCCGACGTCATCCAGGCGCTCTGCGACAAACTCGTCAGACGCCACCCCCACGTATTCGGCGACATGCAGATCAGCGACAGCGAGGCACAGATCGAGAACTGGGAGCGCATCAAGAAGGCGGAAAAGGGACAGGAGCGGCCATCGGCCCTGTCCGGCGTGCCCCCGCATCTGCCGGCGCTGCTCAAGGCGCAGAAGATCACCGAGAAGGCCTCGCGGGTCGGCTTTGACTGGGAACATGCCGATCAGGTTTTTGCCAAGGTCATGGAAGAGTTGCACGAGTTCGAAGAGGCGTGGGAAGGGGGCAATGAAACCCGCATGGAAGACGAACTGGGCGACCTGCTCTTCGCCATCGTCAACCTGGGACGCTTCCTGTCGCTCAATCCCGAGGAGGCGCTGCGCAAAACCATCAATCGCTTTCAACGGCGGTTCCGCTATGTGGAGGAAAACCTCCGGGACCAGGGAAAGAAGATGAATGAGACCCCGCTTGCCGACATGGATATTCTGTGGGAAGAGGCTAAAAAGCTCGAATGACCAAGCTGCCAGGGGGGCAAGTTACAGGAATGTGACGCCTTTTGCCGTCAGGTTTCAGCTTATCCACAAAAATTGTGGATAAGCTGTGGACAACGGTGTTGATGAAATACAAAAGTTATATTTTTACAAGTGATTTTTACACTTTGCCTTTTTTTTACACAAACATATTTCAAAATAATTTCAACAAGTTATACTTGTATCCTTGAATTTTGGATAGTTAGCCGGTTGGCGGCAGCCTGGATACAACAAATAAATTTCATGCCAAGTCAGCCTGTTCATAACTTCATTTTTTCAGAAAAATTCGTTGCCCTTTAAATTCAACGTGTTCCACCCGCAAAAGATATTCTTTACTGGCAATGCCGCCGGGAGCGCTGAAGCCGGTAAGCCTGCCATCGCCTGCTACGACGCGATGGCAGGGGATGATCACCGGTATGGGATTGGCGGCCATGGCGCCGCCGACTGCCCGTGCCGCCCCCGGGACCCCGGCCGCTTTGGCAACCTGGCCGTAGGTCCACACTTCGCCGAAGGGAACGGCGCGAATGAGTTCCAGCATCCGTCTTCTGAAAGGAGTGACGGCCGACAGATCAACCGGAATGTCATCGAATGCTTGCCGCTCCCCCTTGAAGTAGAGCTTTAACATTTCGGCCACCCGTTGCGTCAGGGCCGACGAGGGCACATCCCCGAACTCTCTCAGATATGAGCCGTCGGACACCGGCAGGTGCACCCGGCAGACGCCAAGCCCGTTGGCCTGGACCACGCCTATCCCCAGCCCGCTCTCAAATAGCGACGCACAATTCAAGATGCGCCCCCTTTCCGTCCCAGCTTCCTCTTGAGCAACGCCAGTGCCTCCAGCGCCTCCTCCGACCGCAGCAACCGGACGCAGAGAGCGTAGATGACGACGCCTGCCGCTATGGCAGCGCCAAGCACCAGGGCCTTGCCTGTTTTATGGCCAGCCAGCGACCAGTCGGTACAGCCACACAGGTAGCGGACCGTGATGGCCATCGGTACGGCTGCTGCCAGGGATTTCAGGCCACAAGCGACAATTCCCCGCCCCCCGAAGGGGCCGATCTTGCGCCGCAGGAACCAGAGCAGCATCAGCATGTTGCCCAAGGCCGAAATGGTGGTGGCCAGTGCCAACCCGCCATGTTTGAGGGGCCCCATCAGGGCCAGGCTGAAACCAAAATTGACCAGGAAGGCGCACAAGGCGGTCCAGACCGGCGTCTTGGTATCCTTGAGGGCATAGAAAGCCGGAGCGAGGACCCGCGTCATGGCCACGAACGACAGTCCGAGGGAGTAATACAGGAGTGCCTGGGCGGAATTGACCGCCTTGGCGTAGTCGAACGCCCCCCCCATGAAGATCAGGCTGAAGATGGGGGTCGAACAGACCATCAGGCCGGCCATGGCCGGAATGGTGATGAAAAGGGTCAGGCGCAGGCCAAAGGAGAGTGACTCCTTCATGCCGATCATGTCCCCTTCGGCCGCCTGCCGGCTCATGGAGGGGAGGACGGCCTGGGCCACGGAAACCGTGAAGATGCCTTGGGGAAATTCGAACAGCCGCTGGGCATAGTAAAGATACGATACGCTCCCCTCGGGCAACAGCGAGGCCAATATGGCGCTGACGGTGATATTGAGATAGTAGACCCCCACGCCAAAGATGGACGGCAGCATGAGGAGCGCAATACGACGCACTTGGGGATGATCGAAGCGGAAACGGGGCCGGATCGGAAACCCCTTGCTCCACAGCACCGGCAGTTGCAGGAGCAGTTGCACGACGCCGCCGATCAGCACGCCTGTTGCCAGGGCCGTAATGGGCACCTGGAAAAAGCCCCGCAGAGAGAGGGCTGCCGCGATCATGGAGATATTGAGGAAGACCGTGGAGATGGCGGGAGTGAAAAAATGGCGGACAGTGTTGAGAATCCCCATGCAGAGCGCCACAAGGCTGATGAAGAAGATGTAGGGGAACATCACCCGGTTGAGAAGCACGGTCAGTTCGAACTTGCCCGGCACCGAGTGGAAGCCGGGAAACATCAGGCCGACGATGGCGGGAGAAAAGAGCATGCCGGCCAGGGTTACGCCGGCCATGACAATGGTCAAGAGGCTGAAACAGGCATTGGCCAGCTCACGTGCCTCATGTTCGCCCCGCTTCTTGAGAGTCTCGGAGAAAATGGGCACAAAGGCCGAGGTCAGAGCCCCCTCGGCAAAAAAACGCCGCAGCATGTTGGGGATCTGGAACGCGGCAAAAAACGCGTCGCTCGCAAATCCGGCGCCGAACAGGCGCGACACCACCATGTCGCGCACCATGCCCATGACCCGCGACAAAATGGTTGCCGAACCGAGGACTCCGGCTGCCCGCGCTATATTGCCCTTTTCAGACATGGTCAGCGTTCATCCCCTTCGACCATTTCCGGCATGTCCAGAAGCCCGGCGGCCTCCCCCTGGGGCAGTTCCTGTACGTCCCGCAACTTGCGTTCTATGGCACGGGTGCGGATGGCGGCCTGATCGATATGATTGCCCGCCTCCTGCAACTTCTTGCTCGTCTTTTCCAGCACCACCCCGAACTTGGAGAATTCGGTGCGCACCGCGCCGAGCAGGGTCCAGACCTCGGCCGAACGCTTCTCGATGGCCAAGGTGCGAAAACCCATCTGCAGACTGTTCAAGAGCGCCGCCAGGGTGGTCGGCCCGGCCGCCAGCACCTTGTATTCCCGCTGCAGCGTCTCGGCAAGACCGGGCCGCCGCAGGACCTCGGCATACAATCCCTCGGTAGGCAGAAACATGATGCCGAAATCGGTGGTATGCGGGGGGTCCAGATATTTGTCGCGGATGGCCCTGGCCATCTCCTTGACCGCTCGTTCCAGTTGCCGGGCCGCCTCCTCGGCGGCAGCGGCATCGGCGTTTTCCTGTGCCTCCACCAGACGCAGGTAGTCTTCCTGGGGAAACTTGGCGTCCAGCGGCAGCCACACCATCCCCTCCGCCGTACCGTCCCGGCCGGGCAGGCGCAGGGCGAACTCAACCCGCTGGCCGCTCCCCTTCTTTGATTCAACGTTGGTCTCGTACTGTCCCGACGCCAGGATCTGCTCCAGCAGGCTGGCCAGTTGCACCTCGCCGAAGGTGCCGCGGGTCTTGACGTTCGTCAGCACCTTTTTCAAATCCCCGACGCCGCTGGCCAGGGACTGCATCTCTCCCAAGCCGCGCTGGACCAGCTCCAATCGTTCGCTGACCAGCTTGAAGGATTCGCCCAAGCGCTTTTCCAGGGTATCGTGCAGTTTTTCATCCACCGTTGCCCGCATCTGCTCCAGCTTCCGGGCGTTATCCTCCTGGATCAGCCGCAGACGGTCCTCAACGGTCTCCCGCAACTTGTCCAGCCGTCCCTCGTTGCTTGCGGTCAGGTTTTTCAACTGGCCGGCGAAGATGTCCAGTTGGTTCTTCTGCAAGCCGGCGATCTCGCTCATCCGTTTCAGGAGCGAATCCCCCAGGGAATTCACGAGCAAGGTTTCCTCTTCGCGCGCCTGGCGTGCCGAAAGCTGGGCTTCCTCCCGGCCCCTGGCAAGTTCGTCGCGCAGCATGCGCTCCATGCGTTCCAGTTGACGCTCCAGTGCGTCGATTCTCGCGTCGAGCGATGCGCCTGAAGCGATGCGCGAAAGCCGTGCCAACACCAGTGCCACGAGTATCAGTGACATTAGCGACACTATCAGGAGCAGGTAAAACAATGGTGCTGTCATGGCTGTTGTTCCATTTCGCGCTTGGTTGGAATAATGCTGTTCTTCATGCCACATCCTTATTGTGCTTAGCAACTAGTTTTTGCAGTCGGCCACTCTGTAGTTAACCATTTTTTTGCTCATTTATTTTCTTGATTTATTAAGGTATTTCGTGATAACCCGTAGTTTAAGTAAAATATATATAAAGGAGGACATATGACAGCAACTCTTGTTGAACTGACTGCGGGTATTGTTTCTTCTCATGCGGCCGGTACGGAGATGAGCAGTGAAGATCTTATCCAGGAAATCAACCGGGTCTTCACGACCCTGAAAAAACTGGAAACCGAAGGAGCCACGGCGGCAGAAGGCGCCGCGGCACCGGGCGCGCCCGCCATGCCGATCAAAAAAGCGTTCCAGAACGATCAGGTCTGCTGCCTGATCTGCGGCAAAACGGGCTTCAAGACCCTCACCCGTCACCTTAAACAGGCCCACGACATGAAACCGGGCCAGTACCGCAAACAGTTCAATATCCCCGCGTCCCAGTCCCTGACCGCCAAGAATTACTCCGAGGCCCGCCGCAAGGCTGCCAACGAAAACAATCTGGCTGCCAACCTGGAAAAGGCCCGCGCCGTGCGCGCCGCCAAAAAGGACGCCGCCAAACCGGCAAAACCGGCAAAGGCCGCCGCCGCGAAACCGGCTAAGGCTGCCAAAGCCGTCGCCGCCAAGGCCGTCAAGACGAAACCGGCCAAGGCCAAAGCGTAACCATTTCTCCCCATTGCCACAACAAAAAAACCGCTGAGAGGCGGTTTTTTTGTTGTGCATTTCCTTCTGTCCCCGGCAGGTTTCAGCGCCCCTGTGCTTGAAGAAGAGTCAGGCTCCGGGAAAGCGCAGCAAACTCTTCCATGGAAAGTGTCTCGCCGCGACGTTTTCCATCGATCCCGCACCGTTCCAGAATCCCGCTCAATTCATCCGGAGAGGCGAGTTCGGCCGCCTTCAGACAGTTGGACAAGGTTTTGCGGCGCATGGCAAAGGCCCCTTTGACCACCTTTCGGAAAACCGCCTCGTCGCCGACCTCGACCCGGGGCCGCACCAGCGGTACGAAGCTCAGTACGGCCGACTCCACCTTGGGGCGGGGATGGAAGCAGGTCGGCGGCACAATGAATTCCCGGCGGATATCGAACCACAACCCCAACAGCAGCGTCGTGACGCCGTAATCGGCACAATCCGGCGAGGCCACCAGCCTTTCGCCGACCTCCCGCTGCAACATCAGCACCAGCCGCGAGAAAAGGCCGCGCAATTCCAGCAGGCGAAACAGTATGGGCGTGGAGATATTGTACGGCAGGTTGGCCACCACCTTCCAGGCCGCCGGTTCCGTGCCCAGCACCCCGGCAAGGTCAAGCGCCAGGACATCGCCGTCGATCACCGTGACCCGGTCATTTTCTGCATAACGTTCTTTGAGGGCGGCAGCCAGGGCGTGATCATACTCCACAAGCGCCAGCCTGCGGCCATGCTGCACCAGCAGGTCGCTCAGCGCGCCACGGCCGGGTCCGATCTCCAGGATGCTCTCCTCGGGGGTCAACTCGGCGGCGCGGATGATCTTGGCAATGATGTTGCCGTCCACGAGAAAATTCTGGCCAAGGGCCTTGAGGGGGCGACGCAAAGCTGTCATGAGAACATTTCCTTGATACGGTCCATCTCCCAGGTGGCGGTAACGTCTAGGGACAGCGGGGACGGGTGGCCGTTGCACAGATAATAATTGCCGGCAACCGCCAGCATGGCGGCGTTATCGCCGCACAACGCCGGCTTGGGGATATGCAGTTCCACCCCGAGCTCGGCCGCCATGCGGGTCATACGGGCGCGCAGCCCGCTGTTGCAGGCCACCCCACCCGCCACCACCAGACGTTGCGCCCCGCTCTGCCGGAGGGCCGCCTCGGTCTTGAACGCCAGGACATCGCAGACCGCCTCCTGAAACGAGGCGCACAGGTCGCTGGCCTCCTGGCTCGGCAGGGTCACGGGATGCTTGTTGATCCATTGGAGCATGGCCGTCTTCAGGCCGCTGAAGCTGAAATTGAGGCTGCCGTCATTGATCAGCGGGCGCGGCAGGCGCACCGCCCGGCAGTCTCCCGTCCGCGCCAGGGCATCGATGCGGGCGCCGCCTGGATATTCGAGCCCCATGATCTTGGCGGACTTGTCGAAGGCCTCGCCGGCGGCATCATCGATGGTTCTGCCGAGGGTCGTGTAGCGTCCGAAACCCTCCACGAGATAGAGATGGGTATGGCCCCCCGACACGACCAGCGCCAGAAAGGGAAACTCCACCGGCTGTTCAAGACAGGTGGCAAAGATATGCCCTTCGATGTGATGCACCCCAACAAAGGGGACGGCCTGGGCAAAGGCAATCGCCTTGGCGGCCGAGAGTCCCACCAAAAGTGCCCCGGCCAGACCCGGCCCGCGCGTAACCGCCACCCCCTGGATATCCCCCATGGCCAGGCCGGCCTCGCGAAGCGCCTGGCTCACCACCGGCGTAATCATTTCCAGGTGCTTGCGCGAGGCGATCTCCGGCACCACGCCGCCATATTCGGCATGGATGGCGATCTGCGACGACACCACCGACGAGAGCGTTTCCCGGCCGTCGCGCACGACCGCGGCTGCGGTTTCATCGCAGGATGATTCAATGGCAAGTACCAGCACGTTATCGTTCCCAGATCTCTTTCTTGTCCTTGCCCAGGTAAGCCCGTTTGACCTCGGCATTCTCCAGCAGTTCGGCCGACGGCCCTTCCAGGATGACCTTGCCGGTCTCCAGCACATAGCCGCGGTCGGCCAGTTTCAGGGCGGCCTTGGCATTCTGCTCCACCAGCAGGATGGTGACGCCGCTCTCCCGGCGCAGCCGTTCCAGCACCCGGAAGATCTCCTGCACCACCAGGGGCGCCAGCCCCATGGAAGGTTCGTCCAGCAGCAGGAGTTTGGGATTTGCCATCAGGGCGCGGCCGATGGCCAGCATCTGCTGTTCCCCGCCCGACATGGTGCCGGCCAGTTGCCGACGCCGTTCCTCCAGCCGGGGGAACAGGGAGAATACCTGGGCCATGTCCCTGCGGATAGCCGATCGGTCCTCACGGCCACGGTAACGCAGATAGGCGCCCAACTCCAGGTTGTCCTCGACCGTGAGCGGCTTGAACACCTGGCGCCCCTCGGGCACCTGGGAGATGCCGTATTTGACGATCCGGTCCGGCGACAGGGCCGTGACCGGCTCCTTGCGAAACAACACTTCCCCGCTGCCGGCCGGCGTTACCCCGGAAATGGTGTTGAGGATCGTGGTCTTGCCGGCCCCGTTGGCGCCGATCAGGGTCACGATCTCCCCTTCCCCCAGGTGCAGGGAAACGTTCTTGAGGGCGTGAACCTTGCCGTAGTAGGTATTTATATTCTTAAGTCGCAGCATATAACCAGCCAATAACAAAATAAAATTCTCTCACTCGCTCACTATCGTTCGCTAAAGCTCACAGAGGCACGGAGAAAATCGGAAAAACAAGCGTTTTGGGGTAAACCAGAATTCTGTGTGGTTTCCTTTGTGCCTTTGTGTACTCCGTGAGAGATCGCCTTTAATCAGCCTTCCCCAAGGTACGCCGCAATTACGTCCGGATTCTCCTGGACCTCCCGCGGCGTCCCCTCGGCCAGTTTTTTCCCCAGATTGAGCACCACGATCCGGTCGCACACATCCATTACCAGCTCCATGTCATGTTCCACCAGCACCACGGTGATGCCCATCCCGCGGATCTTTTCTATCAGCCGGGCCAGGCCGTAGGTTTCCTGGCTATTGAGTCCGGCGGCCGGTTCGTCCATCAGGATGATGCGGGGCTCCACGGCCAGGGCGCGCGCAATCTCCAGCAAACGCCCCTTGCCGAACGGGAGGTTGCCGGCGGTATCGTTTGCCAGCCCGGTTATACCGGTAAACTCGAGCCACTGCCTGGCGGTTTCCCGGATGCGCCGTTCTTCGGCAATGCTCCAGGGCATCATCAGGGAACAGGCCAACAACCCGCTGGAGCTCTTGGTATGGAGCCCGACCATGACGTTTTCCAGCACGCTCATGGCACCGAACAACTCGATGTTCTGGAACGTCCGCACCATGCCGAGGCGAGCCAGTTGTTCCGGCTGGAACCCCGAAATGTCCCTGCCGTCCAGTTTCACGCTGCCGGAGGTCCGGCTGTAGATGCCGGTAATGATGTTGAACAGGGTCGTCTTCCCTGCGCCGTTGGGGCCGATGACGCCGGTAATGGAACCCTGCCCGATGGTAAAGGAGACATCATCCAGGGCCGTGACGCCGCCGAATATGCGGGTGATGCCGGAAACCTCAAGCATTGCCGGCGCCCTCCCCTCTTCCGGCCAGTTTCCTGAAAAGGTCGGGGATGCCCCGCACCAGGCCGCCCGGCAGGAACATGACCATGACCATCAACAGGCCACCGTAGATGAGGATGTCGTAATCCTGGGCGCCTCGCAGGAGTTCGGGCAAAAGCGTCAGGAGCGCCGCCCCCAGAAACGAGCCGTAGATGCTGCCCAGGCCGCCGATCACCACCATGGTGAGCAATTCCACCGAGAAGTTGAAGCCGAACGAAGCCGGGGAAACGAAGGTCATGGTATGGGCGTAGAGGCTGCCGGCCAAAGAAGAGATGACGGCAGACAGGGCAAAAACCTGCACCTTGAGGATGCGGGCATTGACCCCCATGACCCGGGCCGCGACCTCGGAGTCGTGGACCGCCCGCAGGGCGCGGCCCACCCGGGAGCGGGCCAGATTGAGGCAGAACAGCACCACCGCCAGGGTGAATGCCCAAATCAGATAGTAGTTCTTGAGGTCGTTGTCGAAGACCAGGGACCCGATGGCGAGGTTGGGGATGCCCGAAAAGCCGGACGGGCCGCCGGTAAGATCGACGGTCTCGTTGAACACGATATAGATGATGATCCCCAGCCCCAGGGTGGCCATGGCCAGGTAATGTCCCTTGAGTTTGAGGATCGGAAAGCCGATCAGCCCGGCCAGCATGCCGACTGCGAGCGCCGCCAGCGGCATGGCGAGCCACGCATTCCAACCGTAGGTGGCGGTCAGTATCCCGGAGAGGTAGGCGCCGAGACCGAAAAAACCCGCATGGCCGAGGGAGATCTGGCCGGCATACCCCAACAGCAGGTTGAGCGCCACCGCCAGCATGGTGTTGATGCCGGCGAACACCAGCACGTTCATCAGGTAGCCGCCCTTGAAGGCCAGCGGTGCGACGAGGATCGCCACGGCAAATAGCAGAAATTTGAGCAGATCGCGTCTCATGCCGTCACACCCGCTCCGATTCGGCCTTGCCGAACAGCCCCTGGGGCCTGACGAACAGGATCAGCAGCAGGATGACGAAGGCAATGGCATCCTTGTAGCCGGAGGAAATCAATCCCGCACCCAGCGATTCGAGCACCCCCAGAATCAGCCCCCCCACCACGGTGGCGACGCCGCTGCTCATCCCGCCGATGATGGCGGCGCAAAACCCTTTCAAGCCCAGCATGATCCCCACATCGTAGGCGGTCATGGTGAGGGGTGCCACGATGATGCCGGCCAGGGACCCCAGGACCGAACTGATGATAAAGGAGAGCAGTACCATGCGGCGCACATCGATGCCCACAAGGCCGGCGGCGCGGCGATTGTACGAACAGGCCCGCATGGCCTTGCCGCTGATGGTGTGGTAGAAGAAAAACTTGTTCACGGCGATGACCAGCAGGGTGATGGCGAGTATCCAGAGGTGCTGGGGCAGGACGGTCGCGCCGGCGATGGAAATCGGCTGATCCCCCGAAAACGGCGGGATGGCATGAGTATCCTTGCCCCACAGCAGCATGGCCAGGCCGCGGATCAGGATGCTGCCCGCAATGGTGATGATCACCAGATTGAGGGGGGTCGGCCGGCGCAGCGGCCTGATGGCAAGACGCTCGAACAACATCCCCGCCAGGGCGGACACCGCCACGGCGCACGGAATAGCGGCCCAGAGCGGCAACTGCAGCACTTCCAGAAAAAAGAGCGTCAGCATTCCCCCCAGCATGACGAATTCGCCCTGGGCGAAATTGATGATGCCGGTGGCATTGAAGATGATGGAAAAACCGATGCCGATCAAGGCGTAGATCGCCCCTGTCGACAGGCCGGAAAACGAATATTGAAGGATCTGTTCAAGCTGCATTGGTGTCCGTTTCTTACACAGAAAACTCCCGCCCCTTCATGGGGAGGGAGTTTCCGTTCATGGTGTGGCGTCTGCTACTTGACGATAGTCCAGTCCCTCTTTTTCACCTCTACCAGCACAAAGGCGTCCTTGTTCAAACCGGCATGGTCCTGGGCGGAGTAGCTGAACACCCCCCCGATGCCGGCAAACCCGTGCGTCTTTTCCAGCTGGTCCCGAATCGTGGCGCGCGTGTCGCCGCCACGTTCGATGGCGTTTTTCAGCAGCATGACCGCATCCCAGGCATGGCCGCCGAAATGGTCCCCCTCGGCCCGGTAATGCCGCTGGTAGTCCTTGACAAAGGCCAGCAGGGGATTCTTCTGGTGATCCGAACCGGGGAGCAGGTCCGCCACGATCACCTTGCCGGAAGGGAGCTTGATCCCTTCGGCCGCATCACCGGCCAGTTCGATGAATTTCTTGGAAGACACGCCGTGGCTCATGAACAGGGGCGTTTTGATGCCCAACTGGCGGGCGTTTTTGGCAATGACCGCCGGACCGGGGTTGGTGCCCCAGCAGATGATCGCCTGGGCCTGGGAGCCCCTGATCTTGGTCAGTTGGGCGGTCATGTCCGTATCCTTGGGACCGTAGGTATCGTCGGACACGATGGTGATGCCGTATTTACGGGCCTGGGCCTTGAGCTGCTCCCGCCCCGAGGCGCCAAAGCCGTCGGAAACGGTCAGGATGGCGACCTTGGACTGCTTATGCCGCTGCAGGTATTCGTAGATCTTGCCGACCGCAAGGGTATCGTTCTGGGCGGTCTTGAAGACCCACTTCTTGACCGGTTCGGTAATTTTGATGCCGGCGGAACACGAGATAAGAGGCACCTTTTCCCGCTCGGCCACCGGGATTACCGCCATGGATTCGCCGGTGGTGCTGGGGCCGATGATGGCCGCCACATGGTCGTCCCGGACCAGTTTTGTGGCGAGCTGCACCGCCTTGGTGGCATCGCCGGAGGTATCATAGACCACCAGTTCCAGCTTGTGCCCCTTGACTCCGCCCGCCTTGTTGATTTCATCCACCACCATCTTGGCCGTATTGCGCTCCGGTTCCCCCAGAAAGGCCGCCGGCCCGGTCACGGCAAACAGCCCGCCGATCTTGATGGGAGCGGCGGCGAACGCGACACCCGCCGAAAGCGTGGTAACAATTGCAACGAGAAACGACACACATCGAAGACCCATGACACCCTCCGCGCAGTTTTATGAAATTTTGGGAACTACTTGACCAGCGCCCAGTCGCCCTTCGTGATCCTCACCATCTCAAAGGCCGATAGGTCGAGACCGTTGTGATCCTTGGGGGACATGGTGAAGACACCGGAAACGCTGACCAGCTTACTGGCCTGTTCGATGCCGTTCCTGATCTGCTCCGCGCCTGGTCCTGCCTTCTTCAGGGCGCCGGTAATGAGCAGGAAGGCATCATAGGCATAACCGCCAAAGGTGGAGGCCTCACTGCCGAAGCTCTTCCTGTAGGCCTGGTCGTACTCCCTGAGGAGCTTTACCTGGGGATCGTTCTTGGGCAGCACGTCATAGATGGCGAGCTTGCCGGCCGGCAGCATGACCCCCTCGGCGCTATCCGCGCCGGCCAGCTCGATATATTTCTTTGAGGCCACGCCGTGGCTCATGTAGAGCGGCGTCTTGATGCCGAGCTGCTTCACATTTTTGGTGATGACCGCCGGACCGGGATTGGTGCCCCAACAGATGATGGCGTCCGGTTTGATGCCGCGGATCTTAGTCAACTGGGCGGTCATATCGGTATCCTTGGGGCCATAGACCTCGTCGGCCACGATCCTGAACCCCTTCCTGGCTGCCAGCGCCTTGAGCTGTTCGCGGCCCGAGGAGCCGAACCCGTCGGTCACCGTCAGAAGGGCGATTTTGTTCTGCCGCTGCTTCGCCATCTGATTGAGGATCTTTTCGGCTGCCACATGGTCGTTGGCGGGGGTCTTGAAGACCCATTTCCTGGCCGGATCGGTGATCTTGATGCCGGCGGCGCAGGAGATCAGCGGAATCTTCTCCTTTTCCACCACCGGGATGACCGCCATGGATTCGCCGGTGGTGCTGGGGCCGACGATGACGGCGACCCTGTCGTCCCTGATCAGCCTGGTCGCCAATTGGACCGCCTTGGTGGCATCGCCGCCGGTATCGTAGATGACCGCCTCCAGCTTGACGCCGTTGATTCCCCCCTTGGCGTTGGCCTGATTGACCAGCATCTCAAGGGTTCTCTTTTCCGGTTCCCCGAGGAAGGCCGCCGGCCCGGTCACGGCGAACAGGCCGCCGATCTTCACCGTTCCCGCGGCATGGAGCGCCGTGGCGGACAAAAGGCTGATACCCATGCAGCAGACCGCGATCAGCTTTTTCATGCTTCCCCCTTTACGGAACCGCATTTACATGCTGTAGAGACGCTCCCCCGCCAGCACGCTGAAATTGTTGGCCTTGAGCACATCGATGGCCTTGTCGGTTTCATCGAAACGGAAGATGATCACCGCATTGCCGCCGCAGCGCTCGACAAAGGCGTACATGTACTCTACGTTGATCTGCTCAGTATCCAGGGTCTGGAGTATGGCCCCCAACCCGCCGGGACGGTCGGGCACCTCGACGGCGACCACCTCGGTCTTGTTGACGGTGAACCCTTTTTCCTTGAGCACCCGGTTGGCCGTCTCCACATCATTCACGATCAGGCGCAGGATGCCGAAGTCCGAGGTATCGGCCAGGGACAACGCCCTGATGTTGATGCCGCTCTCGCCCAGGATGCGGGTGATTTCGGCCAGACGACCCGATTTGTTCTCGATGAAGATGGATATCTGCTCGACTTTCATATTGACCTCCCTGTGGGAAAGACCTAACACCCGCCACAGAGACACAGAGAACTTCAAAACCATCCCCCAAACAATTCATATATTGGGCTTTACCTAAGAATGATTTTGCCTTTTCTCCTGTTTTTCCTCTGTGTCTCTGTGTCTCCGTGGCAGGTTTTGATCCGTGGCAAATGGTTGATGTTAGAATCTCCGTTTGTCGATGACCCGTACCGCCTTGCCTTCGCTGCGTTGAATGGACTTGGGCTCCACCAGTTTGGCGGTGCAGGTGATCCCCAGCACATCCTTGATCTCTTTCTCGATCCGCTTCGCCAAAAGCTGCAGCATCTTGATCTCGTCGGAGAAGAGCCCTTCGTCAACCTCCACATGAACTTCCAGGGTATCCAGATTGTCCTTGCGGTCCACTATCAGCAGGTAATGGGGCTCGACCCCTTCGATGCCCACCAGGATCGATTCGATCTGGGAGGGGAAGACGTTGACCCCGCGGATGATCAGCATGTCGTCGGAGCGGCCGCTCATGCGGCTCATGCGGGCATGGGTCCGGCCGCACACGCAGGGCTCGTAGGAGATGCTGGTAATGTCGCGGGTGCGGTAACGGATCAGGGGGATTCCCTGCTTGGTGATGGTGGTGATGACCAGTTCGCCCCGCTCTCCCTCGGGCAGGCGCTGGCCGGTCGCGGGATCAATGATCTCGGGGATGAAGTGGTCCTCCCAGATGTGCAATCCCTTCTTGGCCTCGATGCATTCGATGGCCACCCCCGGCCCCATGATCTCGGACAGGCCGTAGATATCGATGGCCGACAGGTTCAGTTTCGCCTCGATCTCGCCCCTCATGGCCTCGGACCAGGGTTCGGCCCCGAAGATGCCGACCCGCAGCTTGAGCTTTTTGAAATCGATCCCTTCGGCCCTGGCCTCCTCGGCCATGAAGAGCGAATAGGACGGGGTGCAGGTCAGTACCGTGGAGCCGAAATCCTGCATGATCATGATCTGGCGCTTGGTGTTGCCGCCCGAGATGGGGATGACCGACGCTCCCAGCCGTTCGGCGCCGTAATGGGCCCCCAGGCCGCCGGTAAAGAGCCCGTAGCCGTAGGCATTGTGGATGATATCGCCCCGGTGGGCGCCGGCCGCCATAAATGAGCGGGCCATCAATTCGCTCCAGGTCTCGATATCTTTGTGGGTATAGCCGACCACGGTCGGTTTGCCGGTGGTGCCGGAGGAAGCGTGGATGCGGACGACCTCTTCCAGGGGCGCGGCAAACAGGCCGTAGGGATAGGAGTCGCGCATGTCCTGCTTGGTGGTGAAGGGAAAACGTTGCAGATCGTCCAGGCTGCGCACGTCGGCGGGCCTGAGCCCGGCCTTGTCGAAAGAAGCCTTGTAAAATGGGACATTGGCATACACCCTTTCAACCACGGCTTGCAGCCGTTTGAGCTGCAACGCCTCCAGCGCCGGGCGGGGCAGGGTCTCAAACTCTTCGTTAAAATACATGCGTCTTACCTCGTTAAAGTATATGGGCAGCAAAACTCTCCTGGGTATAACCGTCCACAACCACGTCCAGATGGCCGTCGTCGGGGCAGAACAGCAGGCCGTGTATCGGCACGTCCTTGGGGATCAGCGGGTTGTGGCGGATGACCTTGACCACCCGCTCCACGTTTTCCAGCGGATGGTTGAAGATCCCCAGCCATTGTTTCAGGTCGGGCACGTGGATATCGATGACATCGGGAGAAATGCCCCGTCTGATCATGTCGCTCTTGACCGATTCGGCATCCAGTTCGGCCATGCCGCAATCCCGGTGCCCGATGACGAAGACCTCTTCGACCCCCAGCATGAAGATGCCGGCCACCAGACTGCGGATGACCGCCCCAGCCATGGGGTCCACGATGATGTTGCCGGCGTTCTTGATAACCTTGGCGTCGCCGCGTTTCAGCCCCATGGCCGGTTCGAGGAAGTCCACCAGACGGGTATCCATGCAGGTGAAGATGGCCAATTGCTTCTTGGGCGATTTGGGCAGCGGCGGAAAAGCGTTCGGTTTGGTAAAGCGCCGGTTGGCGGTGATGATCGCCTCAAGCTGGGTCATAGCGTGCTCCCCCCGGAGGAACGGCCCAGGAGGAAGGCTTTTTTATTCACCTCCAGCGCCTTCTTCGGCACCATCCTTTCGATAGCCTGCAGCCAGTATTGCTCATCGATATCCAGCCGCCGGGATACGGCCCCCAAAAGCACCGTATTGGCGGCCCGGACATTGCCCGCCTCGCTGGCCAGTTTCTGGCCGTCCAGCAGCAGGAAGTCGGGAAAATGCTCCCTGATCCGCTCCGTGATCCCTTCCGGGTAGGCTTCCCGGCCCATGAGCACCGAAGGCGGCGCGATGCGCAGGTCGTTGGCCACCACGGTCCCCCCCTGCTTGAGCAGTGGCAGGGAACGGCAGGTCTCCATCAGCTCGAAACCGAACAGGATGTCCCCCTCCCCTTCCGGCACCGTGGGGGAAAAGACCTCGCTGCCGTAGCGCACATGGGAGACCACGCTGCCGCCGCGTTGGGACATGCCGTGAATCTCGCTCTTCTTGACGTCGAAACCGGCAAGCAGCACGGCCTCGGAAAGGATCTCCGCAGCCAGCAGGATGCCCTGCCCGCCGACCCCGACCAGCAGAATGTTGGTTATGCGGTTATTCATTTGCCCCTCCCGATCGCGTCGAACTTGCACAGCTGCCGGCAGACGTCGCAACCGGTGCAGAGCAGCGGGTCGATGAAAGCCTTGCCCTTCTTGCTGCCGTCTCCGGCCGGTCGCCACTCGATGGCCGGACAGCCGATCTTGAGGCAGGCGCGGCAACCGGTGCACTTCTCGACCGCAACCTCATAGGCCGGCCCCTTTTGAAAGACCCCTTCCCGCTTGACCAGGACGCAGGGCTTGTCGGTGATGATCACGGAGGTTTCGGGGCGCGCCATCTCCTCCCGAAGCACGCTTTGGGTCTGCTCCAGGTCAAAGGGGTTGATCACCCGGATATGCTTGACCCCCAGCGATTTGCAGAGCAGGGGGAAATCTATGCGGTGGGACGGGTCGTCCATCAGGGTGAAGCCGGAGGCAGGATTGTCCTGGCGGCCGGTCATGGCGGTAATGCGGTTGTCCAGGATCACCACCGTGGAGGACGAGTTATTGTAGACCATGTCCATCAGGCCGTTGATGCCGGTATGCAGGAAGGTGGAGTCGCCGATCACGGCCACGACCTTCTTTTTCTCCTCCTCCGATACGACCTTGCTGACGCCGGTGGCCATGCCGATGGAGGCGCCCATGCAGACGCAGGTATCCATGGCCGAGAGCGGCGGCATGAACCCCAGGGTGTAACAGCCGATATCGCCGGTAACGTAGGCCTTGAGCTGGTTGAGGGCGAAGAACACCCCGCGGTGGGGGCAACCGGGACACATGTTGGGTGGCCGCCCGGGGAGCGTGTCGCCGGCGGCGACGGGGGGCTGCTGAAGGCCGAAAGCGGTGCGAATCCGCCCCGGGGACAGCTCGCCGCACAAGGAGATCAGTTCCTTGCCGGTCACGGCGATGCCCAGGGCCTTGACCTGCTCCTCGATAAAGGGGTCCAACTCCTCCACCACGTAGAGCTTGTCCACCTGGGCGGCGAATTCACGAATCAACGCCTGAGGCAGGGGGTGCACCATGCCCAGCTTGAGGGTCGATGCGTCGGGCAGGGCCTCGCGCACATACTGGTAACAGACGCCTGAGGTGATGATGCCGATGGAGGTGTCGCGCAGTTCCCGGCGGTTGATGGCCATGGTGGCGCCCGCCTCGGAGAGGTTTGTGATGCGCTCCTCCACCAGAGGATGTCGGACACGGGCATTGCCCGGCAGCATCACCAGTTTGGCGGCATTTTTGATCAGCTTCGGCTCGGGCAGGTCGTTCGCCCGCTCGCCCAAGGTGACGATGGACTTGCTATGGGAGATGCGGGTGGTGGTGCGCAGCATGACCGGGGTGTCGTACTGCTCGGAGAGTTCAAAGGCCAGCCGGGTAAATTCCTTGCATTCCAGGGAATCGGCAGGCTCCAGCATCGGCACCTTGGCAAACTTGGCGTAGTTGCGGTTATCCTGTTCGTTCTGGGAGGAGTGCATCTCGGGATCATCGGCCGTGACCAGGACCAGACCGCCGTTCACGCCGGTATAGGAAAGGGTGAAGAGCGGATCGGCCGCCACGTTGACTCCCACATGCTTCATGGTGCACAGGGCGCGGCCGCCGCCGAAGGAGGCCCCGATGGCCACCTCCAGGGCAACCTTTTCGTTGGGAGCCCAGGAGGAGTTGATTTCCTTGTAGTTGACGGTATTTTCGAGGATCTCGGTGGAGGGGGTGCCGGGATAGGCGCAGGCCACACGACAGCCGGCCTCGTAGGCGCCCCGGGCAATGGCCTCATTGCCGGACAGGATTTCTTTCTTCATCTGGTTTCCTTGGGGTAATCAGTTTTATAAAGCCGCATAGGATTGTGAACTATACTAAAAGAGCGCCGGGAATGCAATTCGTTTGCAATCGGCGGAACTTGCAAAAATTGTTTTCCTATCATGAAAACAGACGTAAAGAGGGGCGGCAATCGGGGCCATCCGGGGCGCTTAGGAATTGACATCGTCCTATTTGTCGCTAGTATGTAGAACATGTCGTGGAGTGTGGAATTCAGAAACGTTGCCTGCGCTGGCCTCCCGGAAAAGGTTTCGCTCCAGATCCAGGGAGGGCGTTCGGCCCTGGTGGTCACCCCGCGGGGGGATGAAGGGCACATGCTGGTGCGGCTCATTACCGGCCTGTCCCATCCTGTCCACGGTTCGGTGCATGTGGATGGCCAGGACCTGGCCGGGCTGTCGTCGGCACAGATCTACCGGATGCGGCAGCGCATCGGCATTGTCCCGCAAAAAGGCGGTCTGGTTTCAAACCTGAAGCTCTGGGAGAATATGACGCTGCCCCTGCTCTACACCCGGGGGAACGTCCCGCCGGAAGCGGAAGAAACGGCCCTGCGCTATTTGGAGATGTTCGGCTACCGCGGCAACATCATGGCCCTGCCCGCCCACTTGACGCCCCACGAAAAGCGCATGGCGGCCTTTATCCGGGCCGCCCTGTGCTCGCCGCAGGTCATGGTCTACGCCAACTGCTTCGACGACCTGACGGGGGCGGTACGCGCCCAATGGGGTGCCATCACAACGGAATTTCACCGCAGTTCACCCGGCATGACGTCGATCTGTCTGGCCGCCTCGCCGGACGTGGCCCGGGACGTGCCGGTCGACGACATCATTTCGCTCCAGTGAGGAACAGCGCCGAGCCATGATACGCGAACAAGATCCCAGGTTCAAACATCTCGAACGAAAGATCGGCATCTTCATAGCGCTTGCCCTGGCCGGCATTGCCGTGGCCATTGTCTTGTTCGGCCTGCAGAAGGATTTCTTCTCCAAAAAATACAGCCTGCATTTTACCGTGGACCGGGGCACCGGCTTCACCAAGGGGATGCCGGTCAAACTCTCCGGGTTCAGGATCGGCCGGGTCACCTCCATCGCCCTCAACGACCAGGCCATGGTGGATATCGCCATCGAGATCGACAGCAAGTACCGGACCTGGATCCGCAGCGACTCCATCGTCAAGCAGGTCAAGGAAGGGTTGGTGGGCGACACCATCGTCGAGGTTTCGGTCGGCTCCCTCGACAAGCCGGAACTGAAGAACAACGAGGCCATCAGCTACGTGAAAACCAAGGCGCTGGACGAGTTGGCCGACGAGATTGCCGACAAGGTCAAGCCGGTCCTGATCGAGGTGCGGGACATCATCGGCTATGTCAACGACCCCAACGGCGATCTCAAGAAAACCATTCGCAACCTGGAGCTACTGACCCGCAACCTGGAGGGGACCCGCCGGAATGCCGACCGGCTGCTCGTATCGGCCAACGGCAACATGGACCGCATTGCCGGACAGGCCAGCAGCGTGCTCGACACCACCAACCGGAAAATCGAGAGCATCGACCTGGCACCGACCCTGGACAAGGTGAATAACGCCATCGATACGCTGGACAGAAAATTGCCGCCGCTCCTGGACAAGGCCGACGCCACCCTGGGCAACGTGGCGCAGATCTCCCGGGACACCCGCACCAAGCTGCCCGGCCTGCTCTCCCAGGCCGAAGACGTCATGTTCAGCACCGACAAGCTGCTCAATTCCCTCCAGAATACCTGGCTCTTGCGGGATTCGTCCCCGCCGGCGGGCAATCAGCTGTTCATCAGGGGGGACAGCTATGAATAGCTGGCACACACCCCGGCAGCGACTGGCCGTTCTGCTGGCCCTCCTCTTCCTGGCGGGCTGCTTTGGCGGCGGCACCAAGGTGGTGCGCTCCGAGGCCCAATCCCGGGCCGACACGCTCCTCAAGCGGGCCATCCGTGCCGAACAGAAGGGAGAGGCTGCCGAGGCCGACAGGCTGTTCAGGGAGGCGCTCACCATCAGTTCGTCCATCGAGGACACCCCGGCGAAAGCGGTGGAACTCATCAACCTGGCCCGGCTGAGCCGCTTGCACAACGACCTTGCCGCCGCCGCAGCCGCCATCGATGCAGCGCTGGCGCTACTCACCTCCCAGGGCAACCTCTACAGCGAGGCGGCCCACGAGAAGGCGCTTATCTGCCTGGCCGGCGGCGATCCGGCAACCGCACTGACCTGGGCACAGCGGGCCGCAGCGGCGGAAACGGGGACATCCCTGGGGAGGCGGCTCAACCTGGTGGGGCGCATCTTCCTGGCGCAGGGGGAGTGGCTCAAGGCCGGTCAGACGGTGAAAAGGGCTTTGGAGGAGAATCGTGGGGACAACAACCGGGAGGAACGGGCCAATTCCCTGCGGATGTTGGGAATCCTCGCCCGGCACGGCAACGATCCGGACGGGGCGGAGCAGTTATTGAAGGAAGCGCTGGGGATCGACAAGCAGATCGGCGCCAGCGCCAAAATCGCCGCGGATCTGGAGGAGTTGGCAGCCACGGCCCGCGCAGCCGGGGACCACAACAAAACGGCCCGCTACCTGGAGCGGGCCTCTGATGTTCACTACAACGCCGGCAGGTTCGGGGCGGCCGGGGTGGCCCAGTCTGCGCTGGCGGACCTGTTCAGCCAATTGGGGGACGGCTCCCGGGCCGAGGCTTCCCGGGCAAAGGCCCGCGAACTGGCCGAGCGGGCATCGGCTCAAAAGCCGACGACGCCACCCGCAACCACCAGTCCCTCCAGCAGCCCGTAGTCGCTCACCTTCATGGTGTCGAACCCGAACCGCTCCATGGTGTGCAGGGTGATGAGAATCCCGGCGATGATCAGGTCTTCCCTCCCCTTCTCCAGGCCGGGTATGGTCAACCGTTCCTCCGGGGCCATGGGGAGCAGGCGGGCGTAAATGGCCTCGATCTGCTGCCGGGAGATGGTGGCGTTGTTGACCTTGCGGTAGTCGTAGTCCCGCATTCCCATGGCGATGGCCGCCAGGGTGGTCGCGGTGCCGGCGGTGCCCACCAGGGTCGCGCCGGGCGCCGGCCTGTCGTGGGCCGTTGCCATCTCCTGCTGGAGCAGGTCCAGTTCCCGACCGATCTTTTCCGAGACCGCCTGTGGCGTCACCTTTCCCTCGGTGAGCCTGACCACTCCCATGGGCAGGCTGCGGACGAACCGGGCGCGGCCGCCCCGGGCAAGGGTATATTCGGTGCTGCCGCCGCCCACATCGAAGACCAGGAGTTCCTCCTCACGCCGGTCAAGTCCGGCCAGAACGCCGGCCAGGGTCAACTCCCCCTCATGGATGCCGTCGATAACCCGAAGCTCGATGCCGGTCCTGCAGCGGACCTGTTCCACGAATGCCGGACCGTTGGCCGCATCCCGCACGGCGCTGGTTGCGACGGCGCGGACCTGGGAGACGTTCAGCTCGCCGATGATGCCGGCAAAACGTTGCAGGCAGTCCAGACCCCGGCGTTGGGCGTCCCCGGAGAGCCCTTCCTCGCGAGTGAAGCCGCCGCCCATGCGGACGACCTGCCGTTCGAGACGCACATGTTCAAAACCGTCGTCCCGAGGCTCCGCCACGAGCAGCCGGGCGGTGTTGGTGCCGAAATCTATGGCCGCAATCCTGGTGTCCATCAGCGTCTCCTCTCCTGGCAGGCGATGATGTTCCAGCATAACCGGGCAATCCCCTCGAAGTCCGACGTCATCTCATTGAACAGCTTGGCGGCCCGCGGCGGGCAGGTGCCGTTGCTCATCCGCTCGAAATGGTTCTGCCGTGCGGTGTCGAAGGCGACGCGGGCCGCTCCCTTTGCCGCCGCCAGATCGAAACCGTCCCGGATGAAACCGTGCCGGATCATCTGTTCGGTATCGCCGATGGCGCCGGCCACGACCTGGGCAAGCCGCTTCAGGTCGTCCATCGCATCTTCCGAGAAAACGACGCCTGCCTCTTTTTTGCCGACAATGCCCTTCAGGATGTTTTCGCAACGGTCCCCCACATGCTCCAGGTCGCTGACCGTCTGAAAAAGCCCGGGGATGTCGTAGCTGATCTCGGGGCTGTCCGCGATTCGGGCCAGGGCGGCAAGGAACGTGGTGATCTCGTGATTGAGCGAATCGAGCACCTGCTCATGCTGCCGAATGGTATCCGCCCTGCGGGCGTCGAAATCGGAGAGGACTTCGTGCATATCGGCGTACATGAACGCCGTCACCGACATCATGCGGACGATTTCCTTGCGGACCTGTTCCATGGCCAGGGGGGGGTATTGAGGATGCGCTCGTCCAGGTATCCGGCACACGGCTGGGACGCGACCGCCCCACTGCCGGTGATTGCGGATGAGCCGCCGAGCATGCGGGCCAGGGGAGCGCTGATGGCTATCAGGATACACGCCACCAGAAAGCTGGAAACCGTATGCACCCATGACAGTTGGCAGAAAAGCGGTTGCCCCGCGCTACAGGCGCCCGACCATTCGGCGAACGGCAGGCGCTGGGCGGCCTCCAGCATGAGCGAAGCCAGGGGCACGAGCAGCAGGGCCACCGAGAAGGCAAAAAACAGGTAGGTCGTGGCGACCCTGCGGGTCACGGAATTCCCCCCGACCGATGCCAGGGCCCCCATGGCCGCTACACCGATCAGGCCTCCCAACACCATGCGCGAGGCGGTTACGGGATCGATCTGATACCCCGACGACAGTGAGGCCACGACCGTTACCGAAGAGCGGGCCGACTGCACGAGGAACGATACCAGCGCCCCGAAGAGGGTTGCCAGGATCGGCTGGTGGAAAAACAACTCGTTGAAGGTGGTGTAGAAGGGGTGATGGTCAAAGGGGCGATAGCTCCCCTCCAGGAGGGTCAGCCCCAGAAAGAGCAGGCCGACTCCCAGGATGAGGTCACCGGCGTTGGCATAGCGGCGCTTGCGGGCAAAGAATTTGAGCACGACGCCGGAAAAGATGAGCGGAGTGGAAATCAGGCTGTAGGGGATGATGTGGATGTGCAGCGGCAGCGAGGCGCCGATGAGGACTCCCCCCAAAACACTCAGCGCCTGAAAGGTATTCAGGACGCCGCCGTTGACGAGGCCCATGGTGAAGATCACCGCAGCGCTGCCGGAATTAACCGCCAAGGCGGCGGCCATGCCGAACAGCATGGAATAGAAGCGGTTGGAGGTAAGCGTGGTAAAGACGTCCCTGATGCGGGCATCGGCCACGGTCCGGATGCCGTCCGACATCAGACGCATACCGAGCAAAAAAAGGCCGATCCCACCCAAGGCGCCCTCAATCAGACTGAGAGGCATATCGGTACTGCTCCATAATTCATTAGTTCCGGGAAACTCTGCCTGAAGCGGCATGCCCGGTTATTGATCGTTTCCATTCAGCGTGCGGTTTCCGCACAAATTGAGCGCGAAAAGACGCGGGCTCCTGGCTGAAAACTATACCAGAGCCCCTGCAAAAAGCACAGCTAATTGTTCCCGCGCCGTGTCACGTCCGACACCGTGCTCCGGGAACCACCAAGTACAACGCACTGAATTAACGATCAAATGATATTCAACCAGAGGTGAGAGCTCATGGCGGCAGCCGACAAACGCCCCTCTCGCCCGTGGGAGGCGAGGGGGGACATCACATCGCATTGAATCTGCAAAACACCATGAAGCTTGCTGTTGGGAGGTTTTTCAGGCCTAACCGAGCACCCGCTCCTTCAACTCCTTGCCGACCTTGAAGAAGGGGAGCTTTTTGGGGCTAACCGTTATCTGCTCGCCTGTTTTGGGGTTTCTCCCGGTGTAGGTGTCGTAACTCTTGATGACAAAGCTGCCCAGCCCGCGAATCTCGATGCGTTCGCCTTCCACCATGGCTTCGGTCATGGAGTTGAAAATAAGATTAACGATCTCTTCAGCCCGTTTGTTGGAGATGTCCTTCCTGATCGCCAACTGCTCAATAAGCTCGGATTTGTTCATGTCTGCTCATACCTCCGGATTTGTGCCACTTCAGGCCGTTGTAAGTAACGTAACGGCGACCTCAGTGACCACACCCCCCGAGATATCGCCTTACGATATATGCTGCGTCATTGCTGCGGCCGCACTGCATCAGAACATCGCGGAGCCTCTCGGCCGCCATACGGGCCGCCGGAGTAGCCAGAAGCCCGCTATACATATCGATTGCCCGGTCAGTGTCACCGGCAAGAACATGGACATCCGCGCGCAGCATCCGGGACTGTTCCGCCAATATCCCGGCCGCCATCATGGCCTCAAGCTGCTGTCCCGCCTCATGAAGCCGTTGTCCTTCGATCAACAGCAGGGCCAATCCCAAATGGGCCAGGGAATTAGCGCCATTTGTCACGATTGCCTCACGAAAACAGGTTTCAGCCGTCGTGACGTCGCCAAGCCGAAACTGGATCATGCCCTTTTCGTAGCAGTAAATATCGTGATCTGAACCAGTATACCACGCTTCAAGTTGCTTTAAAGCGTCGCCATGCCGGTTCCCGCTGGCAATCACGTACATCGATGCAAATTCCTCTCCCAAATCGGAATACCGTCCATACATTTCACGCGGAAGCTGCTGGATCAACAGATCATAATATTCCATTAACGGCATATTTACGTCGCTAAAATCGCTTGTTACGTATTCTTCCGGAGCACAGGAACTGCACGAAGAACACCCACTTACGGAAGCGCTTTCTCTCTGTTCAGCGTCGTTTCCGCAACAGAGGGCAGCCAACTCTTCCGCCTTTTCCCGTAGTACGGCATCGTCAGTCAGCGATTTTGCCAGCTCCAGGTGCTCGAGCGCCTTATCCGGCAGCCCCCGGCTCAAGGCGGATTCCGCCTCGCTGATATTCAACCCGGCCAACGCATGATTGGCGCTGCCGATCCGCTCTTCACAGACAGCCAGCAGCGCCTCCGCCCCCTGTGCGCCGTTCGAACCGGAAAGGAGCCGCCGGGCATCCTCATAGGCGCAACGGGCCTCGAAATAATGGTGTTCCTTCAGGAACCGGTCGCCACGCGCCACCATGTCGGCAGGATTCTTGGAAAACAGTTTTTTCAGGATATTCACGCCGCCACCTCCGATTGTTCCCTGTGAAGCAGGGTCACGCTTTCCAAATGGAATGTCTGGGGAAACATATCGAGCGGGACACTCTCCGCCACGTGATACCCCTGCCGCGCCAGAAGGCCGCAGTCCCGGGCCAGGGTGCTGGAATCGCAGGATATATAGATGATCGTGTCCGGCTTCAGGCCGCTGAGCCCCGTCATGGCTTCTGCCGCTCCGGTACGGGGCGGGTCCAGGATCACCGTGTCGAATCGCCGCCCCGCTGCGGCAAGCCGCGCGACCCCCTCGGCGGCATCGGTGCAGAGGTATTCCGCATTGGATACGCCATTCAAGCGGCAGTTGTCCCGGGCCGCCGAGATGGAATCCCCGTACCCCTCCAACCCGGTTATGCCCGCCACGCAACCGGCCAGGGGCAAGGAAAAATTGCCGTTGCCGCAGTAGAGGTCGAGCAGGTGCTCATGGCCGCGAAACGCCGCCATACGCCGGACAATCTCCAAAATGGCGCGGTTCTGGCTACCATTCACCTGGGAGAATCCACCCGGCCGGAAGGTGAGCGTGGCCGGCGGGGAGTCCGGAGCGGTGGCCGGCATGGAATAAGCGAGATAGCCGTCTCCGCAGATCTTCCTGAGGGTGGATTTGCGGCCACTCTGCAGGAAGATGCCGGTCAGGGGGGCCAGTTCATGAAAACACCCCTGGAAGAAGCGGGCAACGGCATCATGGTCGTTTCCGATGTAATTGATCGTTGCGACCGCTTCGTCATCGCCGCATTCGATGTTGATCTGGGGGATGGCGGCCGGCTCGGCAAACGACGCCAGGACGCTCCGCAGGTTGGACAGGGCCTCGTTGATGGCCGGCGCGGCGATGGGACACCCCTGGGCGGCATCCTCCACAAAATGGCTGGCATTGCGGAAAAAACCGATCTTCAGCCCGTCCGGGGCGGCGTGCAGCTTGAACTGGACCCGGTTGCGGTAGCCGTATTCCCGGGGCGAGGCTACGGCCTCCCCTACCCGTTCTCCGGGCACCCGGCCGCCCCGCCACAGGGTCTCGGCGTGGATGCTCCGCTTTGCCGCAAGCTGGTGGGAATAGGCGATATGCTGCCAACTGCAGCCACCGCACGTGCCGAATAACGGACAGGGAGGGGGAACCCGCAGGGGTGACGGGGTGACAAGCTCGACAATTCGGGCCGTCAGGTACGAGCGTTTCTCTGCTGTGACCGCCAGGCGGACCTCATCGCCGGGACAGCTCAGAGGGACAAAGCAGACCTTGCCGTCGATGCGGCATACCCCGTTGCCGCCAAAGGCGAGGCTGTCGATAATCGCAACCGGTGACGTCATGCGGGTCTACCGACGGGCCGGCGACTTCAGGCGCTTGACATATTCGCTGCGCATGAAGCGTCCGGGAAAATCGGGACGGGAAAGATAGGGAAGCACATTGGCGTCGAATGCCTCCAGCAGGCCCTGGCGTACGGCCGTCACGTCGCCCTCGGGCACCGCCATCTTTTCCAGGATGCGGCGGAAATGGATCTGCCCCCCCAGGAGCCGGAGCGCGGCCTGATACTCTTCGGGGCCGGAGAAGGGGGTGGCGGAAAGGGGGATCTCGGCGCTGACCTCGATGCGCACATGAAAATAACCGCCGAAATAGTGGCGGGTAACATCCCTGAGCCGGGCCGTTATGCCGCCGCCCAGTTCGTATTCCCTCATGGCCTGTTCGCTATTCATCATGATCCTTTTTCATCTCCCGCACCAGTTCGACCAGCTTTCGCACCAGCAACTCCTCCAACCGGGCCCCCTTTTCCGCCGAGGCCTTGCCCGGGTCGCCCCACACGCCGCCGGGCCAGTAGCGGCGCTTGTCGCGTACCAGGATACCGTTGGGGAAACGGGGAAACTCGCGGGGTGCACGCCCCTTGACCAGATGGGGGTGGGTGTGGAGGATGCGGGAAGTCTCGATTTCACCCGCATGGGAGTCGCCCGGCGTTTCGATGATGTCCCGTCCCTCATTCCCGGCCAGGTCGAACTCGCTCACCACCGCCACCGAGATGTCCTCGAAACGGGCGATCAGCGCCTCGCCCGCATCCTGGAGCGCCATGCGGTGCGCACCGCCGGCATGCCCCGTCAGGGCCACGAAGCGGCGCAGCCCCTGCCCCCGCAATGCCGTGACGATATCCTGAAACAGCGCCCCCAGGGTCTGGGTCGAAATGGAGATGGTGCCGGGATGCCGCGCCGTGGAGCGGCAATTGCCGTAGTGAACCGGAGGGGCCACGAACAGCGGCGTTATCCGGGAGGCCTTCTTGCAGACCTCATAGGCCTCAAGGGTATCGGTGGAGAGCGGGAGATGGCTGCCGTGCTCCTCCACCGAGCCGAAGGGTATCAGCACGGTCCGGGTCAGCGCCAGGCCGGCCTCGAACTCGGTCATGGTCATCTCTTCAATGATCACAGCGCCCCCAGCATCTTGTGCATCTGCGGGATCACCCGCACATCGGGGAGCAGCGCCGCCGCCGTTTCCTGCAAACGCAGGATCTGGGCGGCCGTGACGTCAACCCCGCCGGCGGGATTGGACAGGGGTTGGAGAAACAGGGGGGTCGTGGGTTCCACCGCAGTCATGATGGCGCAGACCCGACCGATTTCGTCCAACGGCGTATCCTGGCCGATGACCACCTTGACCGAGACCTGCCGCTGGACGGCAACCTCCAGGAACCGGCGATGCGCCTCCCAGAGTTCCCGGCCGCAGCCTGCGGTGGAAGGGAGCTTCATATCCATGCTGATGTAGTCGATACTGTCGATGACCCGCCCCAACTCGGCGTGCAGGGTGCCGTTGGTCTCCAGATGGATCGGCAGGATGCGGCGCAGTTCCGGCAGCCACTCCCCCAGGGTTTCGGCCTGGAGCAGCGGTTCCCCGCCGGTGACGCTGATCGAGTGATGGGCGCCCGGCAGACGGTGACACCACTCCCCGACCAGCCTGACGAGTGCGTCCGCGCCAGGCGGTTGGGGAAGCGCGTGCAAGACCCCCGAGCCGGGCGCGGTTTCCACCTGGCAGGAAGCGCCGCTTTCGTACACCGTATCGCAGTAGCGGCAATCCAGGTTGCACTCATCCAGGCGGATGAAGATCTGGCGCCGACCGGCCAGATACCCCTCCCCCTGGATCGAGGAGAATATCTCGCTGACGCGAGCCGGATTACTCATAATAGCAGGCAGAGGCGTTGTCCGACTCCCAGACGGTCACGGAGTCCACGGTGATGACATCGTTGTTGAGACGCTCGGAGAGGCGCTGGTACAGGTAGCGCGAGATATGCTCCGAGGAGGGGGATACGTCGTGAAAGGCCGGGTTTTCGTTGAGGTACTTATGGTCCAGTTCGTTAATGACAACGCCCGCCTCGCGCTTGAGCACCTTGAAGTCGATACCCAGCCCGGCCTTGTCGAGTTCCCTGGCGGTCACGGTCACTTCCACCTTCCAGTTGTGGCCGTGCAGATTCTCGCAGTCCCCCTGGTAGTTGATCAGGTTATGGGCTGCGGCGAAGCTCGTGCGGATCGTGAGTTTATACATGAATCAGACTCCTGAATGCGGGATGGACTGCTTTAAACTTTTATATATTACACAAAAATGATGACGATCACAAGGGAGACCGTCTACAGCCACGGGTTGCGTCCCGCTCCGACCGCCGCGGCCCGATATACCTGCAAAAAGGGCAACCCCGGAGAGTTGCCCTTTTACCGCATTTATCGCCGAACCGGCTCCCGTTACCGCTGGGACGCCTCCAGGGCCTGCTGGATGTCGGCGATGATGTCGTCGATGTTCTCCAGACCGATGGAAAGCCTGATGAAGTCCGCCGTGACGCCGGACGCCGCCTGCTCCTCCTCGGAGAGTTGCTGATGCGTGGTGGAGGCCGGGTGGATGACCAGCGATTTGGCGTCGCCGATATTGGCCAGGTGCGAGAGCAGCTTGACGTTGTCGATGAACTTCTTGCCAGCCTCCAGGCCCCCCTTGATGCCGAAACCGATGATGGCCCCTTCACCTTTGGGCAGGTACTTGCGGGCACGGGCGTGGTCCTTGTGGCTGGCCAGGCCGGGGTAGTTGACCCAGGCGACGAGCGGGCTCTGCTCCAGCCAGACGGCCACGGCGCGGGCGTTTTCCACGTGGCGCGGCATGCGGACGTGGAGCGTTTCGAGCCCCTGCAGGAACTGGAATGCGTTGAAGGGGGAGAGGCAGGCCCCCATGTCGCGCAGCAGCGTAACCCGCATCTTGAGGATATAGGAGAGATTGCCCAGGGCCTCCCAGTATTTCAGGCCATGATAGGAGGGGTCCGGCTCGGTGAATTCCGGGAACCGGCCGCTGTCCCAGGGGAACTTCCCGCCGTCCACCACGGCCCCGCCGATGCTGGTACCGTGACCGCCGATAAACTTGGTAAGGGAGTAGACCACGATGTCGGCCCCATGCTCCAGCGGCTTGAACAGAAGCGGCGTCGTCACCGTATTGTCGACGATGAACGGGATTCCGGCCGCATGGGCGATGGCGCCGATGGCCTCGAAGTCGTCAACGTTGTTCTTGGGGTTGCCCACCGATTCGCTGTAGACCAGGCGGGTGTTTTCGTCGATGGCGCGGCGCACGTTCTCGGGGTCCGAAGAATCCACGAACTTCACCGTGATGCCGAGCTTGGGCAGGGTGTAGTGAAAGAGGTTATAGGTGCCGCCGTACAGATAATTGGTGGAGACGATGTTCTGGCCGGCCTGGGTGATATTGAGCACGGCATAGGTGATGGCGGCCTGGCCCGAGGCGACCGCCAACGCCCCGACGCCGCCTTCCATGGCGGCCAGGCGCTGTTCCAGCACGTCGGTGGTGGGGTTCATCAAACGGGTGTAGATATTGCCGGGCTCCTTCAGGCCGAACAGGTTGGCCGCGTGCTCGGAATTCTTGAAAACATAGGACGAGGTCTGGTAGATGGGGACCGCGCGGGAAAGGGTAGCAGAGTCGGGCGACTGGCCGGCATGGAGCGCTAATGTTTCAATGGCGGGTGTTCTGTTTTCCATGGTTTCCTCCTGGGATGCCGTGATTATGAACAAACGTTACAATTACCTCGCAGGTAAGTCAACTTGATTTGCGCAAAGAAAACCGATCTGTTTTGTGTGCAATTACAAGGGAGCGGGCGTGTGGACAAAAGACCTGATGGTGCCCCTCCCTGCCCGTTTCGCGTCATACATGGCCATATCGGCGGCCCGGATCAGTTCCACCCTGGTCCGGGCGTCCTGTGGGAAGCTGGCCACGCCAAAGCTGGCCGTGAGCCGGACTGGCTGGCCGTCATCGGCATGGAAACCAGCAGCGCGCATGAGATCGAGCAGTTTGGCCGCCATGGCCAACGCCTGCTCCCGGCTGGTATGGGGCAGCACAACGGCGTATTCGTCGCCGCCGAAGCGGGCAGCCATGTCGCTGGAACGGATATTGTCGCCGATCAGCCTGCCGAACTCGCTCAGCATCCGGCTCCCGACCAAATGGCCGTGGGCGTCGTTGACGCTCTTCAGGTGGTCCAGATCGAGAAACACGAGGGACAGGCACGTGCCGTAACGGGAGGCCCGTTCGATCTCGGTGTCGAGAAGCTGTTCGAAATAACGGGAGTTGTACAGTCCGGTCAGGTCGTCGGTGATGACGAGCTCGTTGATCCGGTCGTAGTTGCGGGCGTTTTCCAGGGCTATGGCGGCAAAATCGGCAATGGCCGAGCAGATCGTCACATCGGCGTCGTTGAAGGGAGGTTCGTCATAGCTGTTGCTCAGTTCGACGACCCCGATGATCCGCTCCTTGATCATGAGCGGCACACAGGCAACCGAGCGGACGGCAAAGGGCATACGGGCGTCCATATGGGCGGCAAACCGCCCGTCTTTCTGCACATCCGGCACAAGCAGCGGCCTGCCGTGCAAGGCGACCCAACCGCCGATGCCCTCCCCCGGTTCCAGCCTGGCACCGTTATGATCTTCGGCCAGGGACGGAGCGGCCACCTCAACGACCAGCCCGCCGGAAGACTCGTCCATGAGCAACAGCGCCCAGGCCCTCGGCCCGATCAGGCGATCAGCCTGTTTCAGGATTGCCGCCAGGGCATCGCGAAGCGCAAGGCTTCCGGTCAGGGCCGTGCCGATTTCCACCAACGATGCCAACTCCCCTTCCCCTGTCCGGGAACGGTGCGCCGGGACGGTTGCCTTGCCAAGGACCATGAACCGCACCTCTGTCAGATCGTAATCGTGTCGCCCGGCTGCAGGCGCTCCGGCCGGGGCGGCCCGTTGAAAGATGACGCCAGCAGATAGAAAAAGAGCGCCACCGCAGCCAGGATCATGAAGAAGATCGGCAAAATGCGCACCTGGGCATCACGGGGTTCCGCCGACAGCACCAAGCCGAAGGCGGCCAGGACCACGCCGTAACCGCCGAAGGCCGCGGCCCAGAAGATACCCAAACGGTATAGGCGCATCTCTGCCGTGTCCGACAGGGAAAACAGATCGGCTATGCCCACGTGATAGAAACTGGCCAGAACGATCAGCAGAAGGGCGGCCAGAATAAGGCGCAGGCCGTTTCGAACGGTACGTTTACGCATGAACGGAGTCCCTTTTCAGTTAATCAGACACACCACGACACGTCGCCCACGCCGGCCCTCAGCACCTCGGGGACGGTTCCGGTCAATGCCACCACCGAACTGACATCGGTGGTGAGGAGACCGCCGTCGATGACGAAATCGAGCTGATGGCCGAAGGTGTCTTCAATGATGCGCGGGTCGCCGACCGGGTCCTCACCGGAAAGGTTGGCGCTGGTGGTGATGATCGGGTTTCCCAGCGCCAGCACCAGGTCCAGGCAGATGCGGTTGTCCGGAATCCTGATGCCAGCCGTTTTCTGGCGGGTCAAGAGCAGGTCGGGCACATCGCGGGTGGCTTCCAGCACAAAGGTATAGGGACCGGGGAGGTAACGTTTCAGGATCTTGAAGGCATTATTATCGACCTTGGCATAGTGGGCTACCTCGGACAGGCTTGAGCAGATGAACGAAAACGGTTTGCGCCGCTCGCGCCCCTTCATGAGGTAGATGCGCTCGATCCCCTTTTTGTTGAAGATGGAGCAGCCGATGCCGTAGGTCGTATCGGTGGGATAGGCAATAATACCGCCCTTTTTCAGGCAGTCCACAACACGGGCGACCTGGTGGGGCTGGGGATGTTCGGGGTCCAGGGGCAGCAACATGTCAGTGATGGTTCCCTTAAACCGGCAGCCGTTGCGCCGGGGAATATCATGTCGTTTTGCATGATCTTATATTTATTGCATGATTCCATATAAATTCAAACAATTTCTTACAACATGCCGGTACGCCGTTCATATAGCCGCCCCATTGACAGCATACTGATTATATGTATAATGATGATATATCATCGTTTAATGAAGGATTGCCACGCCATGCACGATGTGGAGAAAAGTATCGGTTTTCTGCTGGCAAAGGCCTACCAACGGGCCTTTGCCCTGTTCAGGGAAGAGTTGGACACGTTCGACCTGACGCCTCCCCAGTACGCTCTTCTGGCCTTTCTCTGGCAACAGGACGGATTGACCCAGGTGGAATTGTCCGAGAAAAGCCAGGTCGATCGTACCACGCTGGGGGGCTGATCGACCGGTTGGAAAAATTCGGCCTGGTGGAGCGGCACCCCCATCCCCACGACCGGCGGGCGTACCAGATCAGGCTCACCCCCCGGGGGAGAGCCCTGGAACCCCAATTGCGGGAATGTTCGAAAAAGGCCCTGGCAAAACTCACCAGCGGCCTGAATAATAAGGAAATTGCCGAACTCGGTCGCATACTGGAGATCCTTCGCGGAGAAACGAGGATATATGAGAAACCTTCTTTTTAGCATCGTCACAAGCGGCATCCTTCTGACCGGCACCGTGTCCTGGGCCGCTCAGCTCACGCTGCAGGAATGCCTGGAGCGGGCCAGACAACACAATCCCACCCTGAAAGCGGCGGCCTGGGCTCCCCGCATAGCCGAACAGGATATTCGTCAGTCAACGGCGGCCAACTATCCCCGCGTTGACGCCCAGGCCGGCTATACCATGCAGCAAGCCGCCCAAGGCGCGAAAATCGCCGGCACGAAAGCCGAGACCCAACAGGCGGACTACGCCACCGCCGGCCTCTCCGCCACCTACACCATCTACGATTTCGGCCGCCGGAACGCCCGGCAGCGGATGACCGCGGTCCTCGCCGACTCCTCCACCCAATCCTTTGAGGCCCGGCGCACGGACGTGGCCTTGCAGGTGATCGAGACCTATTTTTCCATCCTTGAAACCGGCAAGCTGATCTCAGCGGCAGAGGACGAGGTAACCCAGGTGGAAGAACACCGTCGCGTGTCCCAGGCGCTGTTCGAGGAAGGGGTCGTTACGCGCAACGATGTGCTGCAGGCCGAGGTGCGCCTGGCTGCAACCAAGCAAAAGCTTCTGACCATGAAGAACAATAGGGAGAACAACTGGCTGCAGCTCAATTTTCTGACCGGTTCCCAACCCGGGTTTCGCGCGGAACTAGATGAGGGCATCACTCTTCCAAACGGCGCGACGGCATCGGTGAACGAGAGCGACGCACTCTCCCGGCGCCACGATATCCAGGCCCTGCGCCTCGGCGTGGAAGCCGGCGATCTGGAGGTGCGCGAAAGCAAGACCGCCTTCTACCCGGAACTCTACACCCAGGCCGCCCTCAACTACGTGCAAAACGACAAGGCTCTGGAACAGGCCATCATGGCGGCCACCATCGGCATCAAGGTCAACCTGTTCGACGGCTTTGCCTCAACCGCAGCCATCGAAAGGGCCGTGCGCAACCGTTCCAGAAGCCAGGATGCCCTGCGCCAGGCGGAGACCCAGGTGCGCCTGGAGATCGACACCTCCCGCAACGATGTCAACGTGGCCAGGGAACGGATCGGCGTGGCCCAGACCGCCATCCGCCAGAGCGAGGAGAACCTGCGCATCAACCGGGAGCGGTACCGGGAACGGGTCGGCACGGCAACGGAGGTGCTGGACGCCCAGACCCTGGTCACCCAGGCCAAGACCGACTACTACAGTGCACTGTACGACTACCAGGTTTCCCAGGCCCGCTTGAAGCGCGCCGCCGGGGAACTGTAACCAATCACGCCAGCGGAGGAAGTAATGGCAGACGATACGAACGCAGCACCGACAGAAGAAACCGCGACCAGGGCCACCCCGTCCCCGTCCGGCACGGCGGCACCGGAGCCGGAGGGGGGCAGACAGGGCGCCACCAAGCGCCGCAAGGCGTTTATCATCCTCCTGATCATCTTCATCGCCGGAGGATGGTTCGGGTTCAAATGGCTGGTCAAGAGCAAGACCCACATCGAGACCGACAACGCATTCATCGAGGCCCGCATCGTGCCGGTTTCCGCCAAGGTGTCCGGCACCGTGGCCCGCGTGCTGGTGAACGACAACCAGTTGGTCAAGCAGGGGGACCTGCTGGTGGAACTCGACGACCGCGACTACCGGGTGAAGGTCGCCCAGACCGAGGCGGGGGTCGGCATGGCGAAAAACGAAACCGGCGGGGAATACCAGAAGGTGGAGGGGGCACGGGCGAACCTCCAGGCGGCACGGGCCACTTATGATCAGGCGGTCCTGGACGCAAACCGCGGCGAGGCGCTCTTCAGCCGCGAAGTGATCCCCCGGGAACAGCTCGACCGCCTCAGAACCGCCAAGCGGGTCGCCGACTCACGACTGAAGGAGGCTGCCGAGGCCCTCAAACGCGCCCAGGCCGAGGCGGGGCTGTCCAACCGGGACGGCAACAAGGCGCGGATAGCCCAACGCAAGGCGCAAATGGATGAGGCAAAACTTCAGCTCTCCTATACCAAGGTCTTTGCACCCCGGGATGGCTACATAACGCGCAAGTCCATCGAGCCGGGCACCAACATCCAGGCGGGGCAGTCGCTGATGGCGCTCGTGCCGTTGCAGGACGCCTGGATTACGGCCAACTACAAGGAAAGCCAGTTGACCTATATCAAACCCGGCCAGAAGGTGGAGTTCACGGTGGACACCTATCCGGGACGGACCTTCAGCGGCAGCGTGGACAGCATCATGGCCGGCACCGGTGCGGCGTTTTCCCTGCTCCCCCGGAGAACGCCACCGGCAACTACGTCAAGGTCGTCCAGCGGGTTCCGGTGAAGATTACCATCGACAACAGCTCGGACCCGGAACACCTGCTGCGGGTGGGCATGAGCGTCATCCCCACGGTACTGGTGGGACGGAGCACCGCCGACATCCTCAAGGATCTGAATCCGTTTAATTAGAATTGCAGGGACGATCCGCGATCGTTCTGCCCCAAGGCGCCATGTCCACATCCGAAGACAAAAACATCAATAAGTGGCTGATCACCATCACGGTGATGCTCCCCACCATCATGGAGATCATCGACACCTCGGTGGCCAACGTGGCCCTGCCCCACATGCAGGGGAGCCTCAACGCCGGCACCGACGAGGTCACCTGGGTGCTGACCTCCTATCTGGTCAGCAACGCCGTGGTGCTCCCCATGACCGGCTGGCTGGCGCGGGTCTTCGGGCGAAAGCGTTTTCTGATGACCTGCATCGCCCTGTTCACCCTGGCCTCCCTCCTGTGCGGCTCGGCCCCCAACCTGGCCTCGCTGATCTTCTTCCGGGTACTTCAGGGCGCCGCCGGAGGCGCACTGATTCCCATCAGCCAGGCCATCATGATGGAGACCTTCCCGCCGCACCAGCGGGGCATGGCCATGGCCATCTTCGGCATCGGGGCCATGACCGGACCGATCGTCGGCCCGGCGCTGGGAGGCTGGATCACCGACAACCTCAACTGGCGCTGGATCTTCTACATCAATCTGCCGGTGGGCATCATCGCCTTCATCATGTGCGCCTTCTTCATCTTCGACCCCGCCTATCTCAAGCGCGGCAGGGAACGGATTTCCATCGACTACTGGGGGCTGTTCCTGCTCACCGTCAGCATGGGGTCGCTCCAGGTGGTACTGGACAAGGGGCAGCAGGATGACTGGTTCAGCTCGCGGTTCATCATCACCTTCAGCGTGATCACCGTCATCTCGCTCATAGCGCTGGTCTGGGTGGAACTGACCCACGAGCACCCCATCATCAACCTGCGCCTGTTCAAGAACGTCTCTTTTTCGGCCGGCAACTTCATCATGTTCGTGGTCGGCTTCTGCCTGTACAGCTCCATCATGCTGATCCCGCTCTTCCTGCAGACCCTCATGGGGTATTCGGCCACCGACGCCGGCATGGTCATGGCCCCCGGCGGTGTGGCCACCCTCCTGACCATGCCCTTTGTGGGCGCAGCCATGGCCAAGCGCGACGGCCGCAAGATCGTCTTCTTCGGCCTGCTCATCGGCGCCGCCTCCATGTTCATCATGCAGGGGCTCAACCTGCAAGGGGCATTCTGGAACTATACCTGGCCGCGCATCGTTTTGGGTTTCGGCCTGGCCATGATCTTCGTGCCCCTGACCACCGTTACCCTGGCCACCATCCCCAAGCCTGAGATGGGCAACGCCACCGGCATGTTCAATCTGTTGCGCAACATCGGCGGCAGCGTCGGCATCGCCATGGCCACCACCCTCCTGGCGCGCCTGGAACAGTTCTACCAGAATAGCCTGGTCGCCCATATATCTCCCTACAACCCGGCCTGGCAGATGCGTTTCGAGGGGCTGAAGCACGCCCTGGCGGCCAAGGGCATCGTCGGGAGCCAGGCCGACAAGACCGCCCTGGGCATGATGTACGGGGCCTTGCGCCGGCAGGCCGGCGCCCTGGCCTTCAACCGCATTTTCTTCATTATCGGCCTGACCTTTCTGGCCATCATCCCCCTGCTGTTCCTCCTGAAACGGACCTCACACCAGGAGGGGGGCGGCATGGGGCATTAATCAGCGAAAGGAGCATCGCATGGACCTGCCGGAACTGCTGCAACTCTCGGGAAGCTACTGGAGCACCTGCACGCTGCACGCCGGTGTCAAGCTCGCTGTCTTCACCCCCCTGGCCGACCGGCCTCTGACCGTATCCCAACTGGCGGGGCTCATTACCGCCGACGAACGCGGCCTGGCAATGCTGCTGAATGCGCTGACCGCCATGGACCTGCTCGCCAAGGAAGCGGACACGTTTTGCGCCACTCCCTTCAGCGCCCGCTATCTCTCCGCAACATCCGACGCCTACATGGGGCACATCATCATGCATCATCACCACCTGATGGAAGGGTGGAGCCGCCTGGACGAGGCGGTAAAAAGCGGTGCCCCGGTCCGCAGGCGTTCGTCCCACGAGGCGGGAGCCGCAGAGCGGGAAAGCTTTTTGCTGGGCATGTTCAACCTCGCCTCCCTGCTGGCCCCCAAGGTAGCGGCGCAGATCGACCTGGGCGGCCGCCGCAGGCTGCTCGACCTGGCGGGCGGGCCGGGCACCTACGCCATCCATTTCTGCAAGCAGAATCCCGACCTGACCGCGGTCATCTACGACCTCCCCACCACCCGCCCCTTTGCCGAGCAGACCGTAGACCGTTTCGGTCTTTCCGGCCGCATCACCTTCAGCGCGGGGGATATCGTAAGCGACGCCATCGGCACCGGCTATGACGTGGTCTGGGTCTCCCACCTGCTGCACAGCGAAGGGCCGGCAGCCAGCGCGGCGATCGTGGCCAAGGCTGCGGCCGCCCTGAATGACGGTGGCCTGTTGCTGATCCAGGAGTTCATCCTTGACGACAGCCGGGCCGCCCCGCTCCACCCTGCCCTGTTCTCGCTCAACATGCTGGTGGGGACGCCTGAGGGACAGTCCTACGCCCAGGGGGAACTGCAGGAGATGATGAAGGCCGCAGGCCTCAGGGAGACGCGGCGCCTGGAGATCGACCTGCCCAACGGCGCGGGGATCATGGCGGGGATACGGTAGGCCAGCACCAGGACAGACCGGGGACCATGTCCCCTTCGTATGAACCACAAAAACAGCCTCCCGGTTTCCGGGGGGCTGTTTTTGTGGTTACACCGTGCCATCGCTGTCTGGCGGAATCTCGAAGTCGTTACAGCACCGAACGCAGAAGTCCGGTAATCTCCGCTTCTTCCATGGGGGGGCAACCGGGGAGCCGTCCCTGGTCGTCGTGTACGATGGCAAGGGTATCCCGGGCATACTGCGGGAGCAACGAATCGCCGATACCCACCTGCGACAGCCGCAACGGGCAACCGATGGAAGCGAGGAATGCCTCGAAGCGCTCAATGCCTTCGATGGCGCAGCCGAACTCGTCCCCCGGCCTGGCCGGCACCCCGAAGATGCGCTGGGCAAACTGGGCGAAGCGTGCCGGACGGGCCTTGGCGGCACAACGCATCCAGGCGGGGTTGACCACGGCCAGCCCCGCCCCGTGGGCGATATCGTGGAGAGCGGACAGCGTGTGTTCGATCATGTGCACCGGAAAGGCCGCATTGGTGCCGATTTGTACCCAGCCGTTGAGGGCCACGATCGACGCCCATTGCAACTGGGCGCGAGCCTCCAGGTCGCTCCCGTCGGCCACCGCCTTTTTACCCCACTCCATAGCCGTGAGAATGACCCCTTCGGCAAAGCGGTCCTGCAGGGGCGTTCCCTCCACGCCGTTGAAGTACCCTTCGGTCACATGGGTGATAATGTCGCAGACGCCGTAGGCGGTATGGTCCGCCGGAACCGTCAGGGTCAACTCCGGGTCCACCAGGGCGACCCGGGGGTAGAGGCAGACGGCCTGTATGAACGATTTCACCTTTGTCGTTTCGTTGCTGATGACCGCTCCGCAGTTCATCTCCGATCCGGTGGCAGCCAGCGTCGGCACGGTAATAACCGGGAGGGCCGAGGCCGGTACATGCACTTTTTCCTGTCCATGGAGGAACATGTCCCACGGGTCACCTTCATAGAGGGCAGCCGCCGCAATCACCTTGGAGGCGTCCATGGTGCTGCCGCCCCCAAGGGCGATGACCACATCGCACTTTTCGCTTCTGGCGAGCCCGGCGCCACGGACGACCGACGAGATCCTGGGGTTGGGCTCGATACCGGAGCACTCAACCACCGAGACACCGGCAAGCTCCAGGCTGGAAACGGCGCGGTCAAAGACGCCGCTGCGCTTGACGCTGCCGCCGCCGGTTACCAGCAGGGCGCGTTTACCGTGTGCGCTTGCCACCTCACCCAGACGAGAGAGTGCACCGGCGGCAAAGATCAGACGGGTTGGATTCTGGAATTCGAATTTCATAGTAATCTCCTTGGAGGTATGTTCTTGGCAACCATCTTTTCCGTATGGTTCGCCCTGGTCCGGATACTACTCCCGGACGGGCGAATGCTGTAGACCATTCCTCTCGATTTATTGCCTAATCCTGAAAAACGCCATAGAAACATTTGTAATGCCGGTGGGGAATTGCTAGAATTTCCTCAGGATTATTGTTGAATAACCATCAAAGAAACAAACGAGTGGAGGCGACATTCATGAACGGGAGCATAGAAGCGGCGCTCGAAGGCCTGGCAGAGGGCATTGCCCGATGGACCGACCAAAACACCCTGCTTGAAACGGCAATCCCGGGCCTGATGCTTTACCGGCACGATAAACCGACCCCGCCGCAGAACGCGCTGTACGAGCCGAGCATTTGCCTGGTTGCCCAAGGTGCCAAGCGCGTGTTGTTCGGCGATGACGCCTATGTATATGACGCCCACCACTATCTGGTTACGTCCATACATCTGCCCACCATGGTACACATTGTCGAAGCGAGTGAGGAGCGGCCTTGCCGGGGACTGGTATTGAAGCTTGATCTGCGCGAGATCTCGCAACTGATGGTTGATAGCCATCTCCCCCCGCCACGTGCGCAGCAATCGGGCCGTGGCATGCTGCTCGGCGAAATGACGTTGCCGTTGGTCAACGCCTTTCAGCGGTTGATCGATCTGCTTGCGGAAGAGAAGGATATACCGATCCTTGCGCGGGTTATCCAGCGGGAAATCACCTATCGATTGCTTGTGGGGGACCAGGGCGCGCATCTGCGCCAGATAGCATCGGTGGGGAGCCAGAGCCACCAGATCGCGCGGGCGGTCGATTGGCTGAAGAACCACTTCACCCAGCCGCTGCGTATCGATGACCTGGCCGAGCAGGCCAGCATGAGCAGCGCAACGTTTCATCATCACTTCCGCTCGATGACCGCCCTCAGTCCCTTGCAGTTCCAGAAGCAGTTGCGTCTCCAGGAAGCCCGGCGTTTAATGCTGGCAGAACGAATGGATGCCGCAACCGCTGCATTTCAGGTGGGGTACGAGAGCCCTTCCCAGTTCAGCCGAGAATACAACCGTCTGTTTGGGGCACCGCCACTGCGGGACATCGCGAACTTGCGCCAAGCAATTCTCGGTGAGAGTGCCCAGAACCGGCATGCATAGATAAACGCCGCTGTTTTTGATGGAAATTGGTGGCAGGTTTGTCGGGAATACGCCGTACCGTGCTGTTTTTCATATAAAAAAAGGGTGGCCTCCCGAAATATGAGAGGCCACCCTTTTTTGTCGTGAGGGCCGTACCGGATTTAGCTGGCGGCCAGGGCCTTTTCGTAGCCCATGCTGAAGGCCTTCTTGTTCAGTTCCAGGAACGCCTCGGGAACGCTGGAGAGTACGGCCTTCTCCGCGTTCTCCCGGCTGACCTGGCCGGTCAGGGCGACCATGGCGCCCAGGGCCACGATGTTGGCGACGATCTCGCGCCCCACCTCATTCTTGGCGGTGTTGATGATCGGAAAGGCCACGGTCTTGAAATTGCCCTGGGGCAGCGTCGTGACCAGGTCGGAGTCGACCAGCAGGACGCCACCTTCCTTGAGGTCATGGGAGTACTTGTTGCAAGCTTCCTGGGTCATGGCCAGGAGCGCGTCGCACTCGGTAACCTTGGGGTAGTCGATCGGACCGTCGGAGATGATGACCTCCGACTTGGATGCGCCGCCGCGGGCCTCGGGGCCGTAGCTCTGGGACTGGACGGCCTGCTTCCCTTCGTAGATGGAGGCGGCCTTTGCCATAATGATCCCGGCGGTGATCAGACCCTGTCCGCCTGCGCCGGAAAACCTGAGTTCATATCTGGACATTCTCTATCGCTCCTTTTCCTGTAATGAATGATTACTTGGCCTGGGCGCGCTCGATCACCTTGGCATACTCGGCGGTGTATTCCGGCTTTTCTTCCTTGTAGAGGACACCGGTAAGGACCTTGCCCTGCAACTGCTCGGCGGTCATCTTTTCGGCGGCCTTGACCGGAACCGAGATCTCCTTGAGGTGGTTCATCATCTCGATGACCGATTTGAACTTGTTGCGCCGACCGTAGGTGGTCGGGCAGTCGTCCAGGATCTCCACCACGGAGAAGCCCTTGTGCTGGATGGCCTCGGCGATCAGTTTGTCGATCTGCGTAGCGTGGTAGGCGGTGCCGCGGGCCACGAAGGTGGCGCCGGCGCCGATGGCCAGCTTGGCGATGTCGAAGGGAGGATCGGGGTTGCCGTAGGGGGTCGTGGAGGCCTTGGCGCCGGTCGGCGTGGCGGGAGAGAACTGGCCGCCGGTCATGCCGTAGATCTTGTTGTTGAGGATGATATAGGTCATGTCGATGTTACGACGGCAGGCATGGATGAAGTGGTTGCCGCCGATGGCGGTGCCGTCGCCGTCGCCGCCCACCAGGATCACGTTCATCTCGGGTTTGGCCAGCTTGACGCCGGTGGCGAAAGCCGCGGCGCGGCCGTGGGCGGTATGCAGGGTGCAGCAGTCCATATAGCCGGGCAGACGGGAAGCACAGCCGATGCCGGAAACGATGGCGGTGTTCTTGGTATCCATCTTCAGCGCATCAATCGCCCGGATGAGCCCCTTCATGACGATGCCGTGGCCGCAGCCGGGGCACCAGATATGGGGCAGTTTGCCGGGGCGAATATACTTTTCGTAATCAAAAGCCATGGTTATTTAACCTCCTTGATCTTCGCGACAATCTGATCGGGATTGATCGGCTCACCGTCAACGCGGAAGATGCCGAGGACCGGGATCTTCCCCTGGGTGCACCGCTCGACTTCGCCGGTGCACATGCCCAGGTTCATCTCCGGGGTTACGAAACCCTTGACCTTGCCGGCCAGGGCCTTGAGCTGCTTCTCCGGAAACGGCCAGAAGGTCTTGATGCGGAACATGCCGGCCTTGATGCCCTGTTCGCGGGCGCTATTCACGGCGTAGCGGGCGGAACGGGAGGTGGAGCCGTAGGCGATGACCGCAACCTCGGCGTCATCCAGCAGGTATTCCTCGAAGGTGACGATATCGTCCACGTTGGCGTTGACCTTACGGACCTGGCGCTCCTCTTCGGCCTGGACGATCTCGGCCTTGGTGGTGGGGAAGCCGTCCTGCATCTTGTTGAGGCCGGTGACATGGAACTTGTAGCCGGTGCCGTATGCGGCCAGGGGCGGCACGTCGCCGAAGCTTACGTCATAAGGTTTGTACTGCTCGGGCGGCACGGTCGGGGTCTTGCGGGGCACAACCTCGATCTCGCCCGGCTCGGGGAAGACGATGCGCTCGCGCATGTGGGCCACGATCTCGTCCGGCATGACCATGACCGGGGTGCGATACTTTTCGGAGAGATTGAAGGCGCGGATGATCTCTTCGTAGGTCTCCTGCACCGAAGCCGGCACCAGGCAGATGGCCGGATGATCGCCGTGGGTGCCCCACTTGGCGGCCATCACGTCCGACTGGCTCGGTCCGGTGGGCATACCGGTGGAAGGGCCGCCGCGCATGACGTTGTAGATGACGCAGGGGATCTCGGCTATACATCCGTAACCGATCAGTTCCTGCTTGAGGGAAAGGCCGGGGCCGGAGGTGGAGGTCAGAACCTTGGAGCCGGCCAGGGAGGCGCCAAGAATGGCAGCCATGGCGCCGATCTCGTCCTCCATCTGGATGAACTTGCCGCCCAGCTTGGGCAGTTCGACGGAACAGACTTCCGCGACCTCTGTCGAGGGTGTGATCGGGTATCCGGCGAAAAAGTTGCAGCCGGCGTAGATGGCGCCATGGGCTGCGGCCTCGTTACCCTGAAGAAACGCTACTTTTTTTGCCACTGTTCATTCCTCCCGTAAAATTAGTCGGTTATCACCTTTATTGCGAAATCGGGGCACCTCAGTTCGCACTGCATGCACTTGATGCAGGCCTCAAGGTTCTTGACGGAGGCGACAAAGCCCTTCATCTCAAGAACCTTGGTGGGGCAGAATTCCACACAGATGTGGCACCCCTTGCAGTACTTTTCGATAATCTCGATCTTTGGCAGTGTTTTTTCCATCTGGAAAGACTCCTTTATTCCGTAGTAAATAGTGTGAAATATCAGGCCAAATGTGGCAAAAGAAGGGCGAAAGCCCTTCTTTTGCGTTTCCAAACAAGAGCCTGACTCGTTTCCGGGGACTATTTAAGGCTATCGACCAGGCCTTTGACCGCAGCGACAGACTTGTCCATCATTGCCTGCTCCTCGGCATCAAGGGCGAACTCCAGGATATTCTCCACCCCGTTGGAACCGAGGACCGCCGGTACGCCGACGTAGTAGCCGTTGACGCCGTATTCGCCCTGCAGGAAGCAGCAGGTGGGCAGCACGCGCTTCTGGTCCTTGAGGATCGATTCGGCCATGGCGATGGCCGAGGAGGCGGGGGAGTAGAAAGCGGAACCGGTCTTGAGCAGGGCCACGACTTCGCCGCCGGCGCCGCGGGTGCGCTTCACCATGGCTTCCATGACTTCCTTGGCCTTGGCTTTGTCCTTGTATTTGCGCTCCAGGAGTTCCAGGACCGGGATGCCCTTGACGCTGGCGTACCGGACCAGCGGCACCATGTCGTCGCCGTGGCCACCCAGGGTCATGGCGGTGACGTCCTTCACGGATACGCCCAGCTCCCAGGCGATGAAGGCTTCGAAACGGGCGGAGTCGAGCACGCCGGCCTGGCCGATGACGCGGTTGTAGGGGAAGCCGGTGATGCGCTGCAGCAGGGTCACCATGGCGTCCAGCGGGTTGGAGATGACGATCACGAAAGAGTTGGGGGCGTACTGCTTGATCCCCTCGCCAACGCTGGCGATGATCTTGGAGTTGACCTCGATCAGGTCGTCACGGCTCATGCCCGGCTTGCGGGGGAGGCCCGCGGTGACGATGACCACATCTGATCCGGCGATATCCTTGTAGTCGTTGGTGCCTTTCAGCTCCACATCGAAACCGTCAACCGGAGAAGCCTCGGCGATATCGAGGCACTTGCCCTGGGGCAGCCCCTCCACGATATCGAACAGGACCACGTCGCCCAGCTCACGCAGAGCCGCCAGTTGAGCAAGAACGCCACCAATCTGTCCGCCACCAATAAGAGCAATCTTTTTCCGTGCCATACTGTTTTCCTCCTCGAATATTTTTGTTCTGCTTCTTAAGCTTTATCAGGCGATAGCATCCACTATTGCATTGAGGGTTGGGCTGGGACGCATGGCTTTTTCCGTCTTTACCGGATCCGGCAGGTAATAGCCGCCGATGTCCTGGGGTTTTCCCTGGGCGCCGATCAACTCCTCGTTGATTTTTGCCTCGTTATCCTTAAGCTGCTGCGCCACTTTTGCAAAACGGGCCGCGAGATCCTTATCTTTTGTCTGTGCTGCCAAAGCTTCGGCCCAGTACATTGCCAGGTAGAAATGGCTGCCTCTGTTGTCGATCTGGCCGACCTTGCGGGCCGGGTTTTTGTTGTTGTCAAGGAACTTGGTATTTGCCTCATCGAGCGTATCGGCCAGGAGTTGGGCTTTCTCGTTCTTGAAGGAACTGGCCAAGTGTTCCAGGGATACCGCCAGCGCCAGGAATTCACCAAGTGAATCCCAGCGCAAGTACCCTTCCTGCACAAACTGCTGGACATGCTTGGGCGCCGATCCGCCGGCCCCCGTCTCGAAGAGGCCGCCGCCAGCCAAAAGCGGGACGATCGAGAGCATTTTTGCGCTTGTACCCAGCTCAAGGATCGGGAACAGGTCGGTCAGGTAATCCCTCAGGGCATTTCCGGTAACGGTAATGGTATCCAGACCGGCTTTTGCCCTGGGCAGCGTGAAGCGCATCGCTTCCACAGGAGACATGATGTGAATTTCGAGACCGCTGGTATCGTGGTCTTTCAGGTATTTGGTAACTTTTTCGATCATCTGGGCATCATGCGCCCTGTTTTTGTCCAGCCAGAACACAGCCGGTGCCCCGGTTGCCCGCGCTCTTCTTACCGCCAGTTTGACCCAATCCTGGATCGGCAGATCCTTTGCCTGGCATCCGCGCCAGATATCACCTTCTTCCACAGTATGCTGCAACAACACTTCGCCGGATTCATCGACAACACGCACCGTGCCGTTTGCCGGAATCTTGAAGGTCTTGTCGTGAGAGCCGTACTCCTCGGCCTTTTGCGCCATGAGCCCCACATTGGAGACACCACCCATGGTTGTCGGATCGAATTGGCCGTTTTTCTTGCAGAAATCTATGCACTCCTGATACCACTCGGAATAGGAGGTATCCGGGATCACGCATTTAACATCGTGCAATTTTCCGTCCGGACCCCACATCCCACCGGAGTCGCGGATAACGACCGGCATGGAGGCATCGATGATGATGTCGTTGCTGGCATGCAGGTTGGTGATGCCCTTATCCGAATCCACCATCGCCAGGGGAGGCCGCTTCTTGTAAACATCCTGGATGTCCGCTTCTATCTCGGCCCGTTTGGCTTCCGGCAGCTTCTGAATCTTCAAATACAGATCACCCATGCCGAGATCCGGAATGACCCCGAGCTCTTTAAAGGTGGCTGCGTGCTTCTCGAAGACATCCTTAAAATAGACGGAAACGAAATGGCCGAACATGATGGGGTCGGAAACCTTCATCATGGTGGCCTTGAGGTGCACGGAGAACAGCACCCCCTTTGCCTTGGCGTCTTCTATCTGCTCCTCGATGAATTTGCGCAGGGCGCGGGCGCTCATGAACGCGCCATCGAGCACCTCGCCCGCCTGAAGCGGCAGTTTCTCTTTCAGGACCGTGACCTTGCCGCCCTGGTCCACGAACTCGATCTTCACATTGCCGGCTTTTTTCATGGTAACGGATTTTTCGCTGTGATAAAAATCGCCGGCCCCCATATGCGCAACATGCGTCTTTGAGTCCGCACTCCAGGCACCCATCTTATGCGGATGTTTCTTGGCATATTCCTTAACCGCGCGTGCCGATCTCCTGTCGGAGTTGCCTTCTCTCAATACGGGGTTTACGGCACTTCCCAGACATTTGGCATATCGAGCGTGCAGCGCTTTTTCAGCATCGGTTTTGGGTTCCTCGGGGTAATCAGGGATGTTGTACCCTTTTTCCTGAAGTTCTTTGATCGCGGCCTTCAATTGCGGGATTGAGGCACTGACATTGGGCAGTTTGATGATATTGGCTTCCGGCTTCTGGGTAAGTTCGCCCAACTCCGCCAAATAATCGGGCATCCGCTGGCTCTCCGTCAGGTTTTCCGGAAAATTGGCGATTATTCTTCCTGCAACAGAGATGTCCCTTGTTTCAACGACAACGCCGGCCGCCTTGGTGAAAGCATTGACGATGGGGAGCAAAGAATATGTTGCCAGTGCGGGTGCTTCATCAATTTTTGACCAAATAATTTTTTGTGTCGACATTGCGTGTTCCTCTCCTTAGTTTTTTATCGTTACCGGAAACATTCGCATACGGTGCGGGCCAGGTACCGTTTTTTCTCCTGGGCGACAACCAACAGCTTACTGCAATCGTATCCAAAAACAAGTCAACAACCCATAACCCATTGTTATCACAACATTTAACATGGATCAGTGATTTTGTATACAGTATACAAAAGGCATTTGACTGTCAAGAAAAAACTACCTGTTGTTTCGACTGCTTTGCGAATAAAAAAGCTACGGAATAATGTTGTTCTATTTTTTGCCGGAATATCGGCGGGCCTCGACGGCATCGTCATGGGAGAAGTGGCGCGGAATGGTGAGCACCTGCCCCGGCCAGAGCCGCTTGGGATCGCGGATCTGGTCACGATTGGCACGGTAAATGAGGGGCCAGAGTGAAACATCATTGTAGATTTCAGCTCTTCCGGCTATCTGGGGAAGGGTCTCGCCACGCCGAACCGTATAGGTAGCGGGGAGCGGGGCGGGCGATTCCTTTGATGAGGCTGCTTTTGCCTTGGCCGCCGCAGCCTCGGCGGCGGCCTTCAAGCGATTCTGTTCCTGCAGGCGGGCCTCCGCCTGGGCGGCTTCCCGCAGAAGCCGTTCTTCTTCGGCGCGGGCCGCCTGCTCTGCCGCCTGACGCCTCGCCTCTTCTTCTGCCAGCTTCTGCAGCCGCTGCAATTCGACTTTCAGCAGATCACCCTTTTGCAGGGCGAGAAGATAATAGGCATCCGCCTCCTTGTCGTTTTTCTGCACCTGGAGCACCGCCTCGCCATGTTCGAAGGTTTCGACGATGTTGCGATACTCCACCGGAAACTTGCGCGGGCCGTCCCGAAGGGACAATTCGTCCACCAGGGCCATGGCCTGCAGGCGCCAGGACGGCGGCGGCGCCTGTGTGGCACATGCGGCGACAAGAAAGCAACAGGTGAGAAGCGGTATGGCGGCGAGCCAGCGCACCATTACGGTTCGCTATGCCTGCTTTTCCGCCAACTTGATCCCAAGCTCGCGGAGTTGCTTGGTATCCACCGTCGAAGGGGCTTCCGACATCAGGCAGGTTCCCTTCTGGGTCTTGGGGAACGCGATGACGTCGCGGATGGAGTCGCTGCCGGTCAAAAGCATGATCAGGCGGTCCATGCCGAAGGCAATACCGCCGTGGGGCGGCGTGCCGTAGTCGAGGGCATCCAGCAGGAAGCCGAATTTGGCACGCTTGTCCTCCTCGGAATGGCCGAGCATCTTGAACATGAGCGACTGGACCTCTTCCTGATGAATCCTGATGGAACCGCCGCCGATCTCGTTGCCGTTCAGCACCAGGTCGTAGGCCTTGGCGCGGCAACGGCCCGGGTCCGATTCCACATACTCCAGGTCCTCGTCCATGGGCGCGGTGAAGGGGTGATGCACCGCGGCCCAGCGCTTCTCGTCCTCATCCCACTCCAGGAGCGGAAAGTCGGTTATCCAGACGAAACGGTAGTCGTCCCTGCTGGTGAGCTTGAGGATGCCGGCCAAATGATTGCGCAGCTTGCCGAGGGAGTCGTGAACCACCTTGGGCTTGTCGGCCACGAAGAACAACAAGTCCCCCTCCTCTGCGCCGAAAACGGTGTTCATGGCGGCGATCTCTTCCGGCGTGAAGAACTTGGCGATGGGAGAGTGCCATTCCCCTCCCTCGAACTTGACGTAGGCCAAGCCCTTGGCGCCGTAGATCTTGACGAACTCGGTCAGGTCGTCGATCTCCTTGCGGGAGAAACCGGCGCACCCCTTGGCGTTGATCCCCTTGATGATCCCCCCCTTGGCCGCCACATCGGCAAAGACCTTGAAACCGGAGCCTTTGACCAGATCGGTCAGGTCGCACAGCTCCATGCCGAAGCGCATGTCCGGGTTATCCACGCCGAAACGGCGGATGGACTCGGCATAGGTGATCCGCTCCACCGGCAGTTGGACATCGACCCCCCTGGCCTCCCTGAAGATGCGGGCGATCAGCCCTTCCATGACCGTGATGATGTCCTCGCGATCGATGAAGGACATCTCGCAGTCGATCTGGGTGAACTCGGGTTGGCGGTCGGCGCGCAGGTCCTCGTCGCGGAAGCAGCGCACCACCTGGAAATAGCGGTCGAAACCGGAGATCATCAGGATCTGCTTGAAGATCTGGGGCGATTGGGGCAAGGCGTAGAACGAGCCCTGATTGATGCGGGACGGCACCAGGAAATCGCGGGCACCCTCCGGGGTCGACTTGGTCAGGAACGGCGTCTCCAGCTCGATAAAACCATTTTCCGTCAAATATGAACGGGTTAGCTGCGCAACCTTCGAACGCAGGATCAGGTTATTCTGGAGCTGGGGCCGGCGCAGGTCCAGGTAGCGGTGCTTGAGACGGATATTCTCGTTCACGTCGCTGAACTCGTCCAGCATGAAGGGGAGCGGCTTGGAGCGGTTGAGCAGCTTGCATTCGCTGACCCGGATCTCCACCTCGCCGGTCTTCATGTTGGGGTTGACCGTGCCTTCCGGCCGCGGGATGACCGTGCCCTTTATCGCCAGAACAAACTCACTGCGCACCGATTCCGCCACGCCGTGGGCCGAAGCAGACACCTCGGGGTCAAAGACGACCTGGGCGATCCCCTCCCGGTCACGCAGGTCGATGAAGATCAACCCCCCATGGTCCCGGCGGCGCAGGGCCCACCCCATCAGAATCACCTCGGAGCCGATATCGGCGGCGCGCAAATCGCCGCAGTAGTGTGTCCGCTTCCAGCTTCCCAATATATCCATAGTGCTATCCTCCAATTGAAATCAATGTTCTAACAGAATCTGTCGAATAACTAAGGTTGTTCAAAAATAGTCAGATCGTCGCACCCGGAGAAAGCCCTGAGGAGGCGTAGCAGCGCTACGCCGCACGAAAGGGCTTTCGAGGATGGCGGCGAGATGGCTGTTTTTCAACAACCTCCTCAGTTTATCAGTTTCCCGATGCTGCCGAAACGGGGCCTGAATTTGTCCTTGTCCCACGACCAGTACTTGATGAAGGCCAGCCCCTTGATCTTGTCCCGGCTCACAAAGCCCCAGAAGCGGCTGTCATAGGAGCGGTCGCGGTTGTCCCCCATCATGAAGTACGAGTTGGGCGGCACCGTGACCGGGCCGAAGGTATCCCGGGGGTTCATCTCCTTGGGGATGATGTCCTTCTCCTTGTGCACTTCGTGGGGATTCTCGTAGGGTTTGCCGTTGACGAAAACCTTTTTGTCCTTGCCCTCAACCACATCACCCGGCGTGCCGACCACCCGCTTGATGAAATCCTTGCTGGGGTCCTCGGGGTATTCGAAGACGATCACGTCGCCCCGCTGCGGGTCGCGGAGCGTGAGCAACCGCTTGTCGCTGAAGGGAAGCTTGGTGCCGTAGATGAATTTGTTGACGAGCAGGTGGTCGCCGATGGCCAGGGTATCCTCCATGGACCCGGACGGGATCTTGAAGGCCTGCACCAGGTAGGTGCGGATGACCAGCGCCAGGATCAGGGCGATGGCGATCGATTCGGCATATTCGCGGATGATGCTTTTGTGCCTCACGGCCGGCTCCGAGGCGTTGAGGACTGGTTCTGTGGATGATGCGGGGGACTGCGGTGATGTTTCGCTGTGTTCTTCCATGGGTGTTCCTTTGCGGAAATGGGAATTTATTTGTCGTCCACCTTGAGAATCGCCAGAAACGCCTCCTGGGGCAGTTCCACGTTCCCGACGTTTTTCATGCGCTTTTTGCCTTCCTTCTGTTTCTCCAGGAGCTTGCGCTTACGGGTGATATCCCCGCCGTAACATTTGGCAAGGACGTCCTTACGCATGGCCTTGACCGTCTCGCGGGCAATGATCTTGTTGCCGATGGCCGCCTGGATGGCCACCTCGAACATCTGGCGCGGGATCAGCTCCTTCATCTTGGAGACCAGGTCGCGGCCGCGGAAATAGGCCTTGTCCCGGTGAATGATCAGGGACAGGGCGTCCACCACCTCGCCGTTGATCATGATGTTCATCCTGACCAGTTCGCTGCGGCGGTAATCCAAGTGCTCGTAGTCCAGGGAGGCGTACCCCTTGGTGATGGACTTCAGCTTGTCGTAGAAATCGAGCACGATCTCGTTCAGGGGCATTTCGTAGATGATCATCACCCTGGTGGGGGTCAGGTACTTGATCTCCCGCTGCACGCCGCGCTTTTCCTCGCACAGAGCCAGCACGCCGCCGACGAACTCGTTGGGCACGTGGATATGGGCCAGGATGAACGGCTCTTCCAGATAATCCACATACTGCGGCTCGGGGAGCTGATTGGCGCTCTCGATGGTGATCACCTCGCCGGTGACGCGATGCACCTTGTACACGACCGTGGGGGCGGTGGTGATCAGGTCCAGACCGAATTCGCGCTCCAGGCGTTCCTGGATGATCTCCATGTGCAAAAGCCCCAGAAAGCCGCAGCGATAACCGAAGCCCAGGGCCACCGAGGTTTCCGGCTCGTAGGAAAAGGATGAGTCGTTCAGCTTGAGCTTGGCCAGGGCGTCGCGCAGCTGCTCGTATTGAGCCGTATCAATGGGGTACAGGCCGGAGAACACCATCGGCTTGACCTCTTTGAAGCCGGCGAGCGGCCGTTCGCACTGCCGGTTCAGCAGGGTTACCGTATCGCCCACCTTGGCGTCGGCCACATCCTTGATGCCGGCGATCACGAAGCCGACCTCGCCGGCACTCAGAGCGGGCACCTCACGCATCACCGGGGCAAACACCCCGACCTTGAGCGCCTCATAGGAGCGGTTGGTGGACATGAGCTGGATCTTGTCGCCCTTTTTGAGGGTACCGTCAAAGAGCCGCACCAGAATGATGACCCCCTGGTACTGGTCGTACCAGGAATCGAACAGGAGCGCCTTGAGCGGCGCTACGGGGTCTCCCGTGGGCGCGGGGATCTTCTTGACGATCTCTTCCAGAATCTCGTGGGTGCCGATCCCCTCCTTGGCGCTGGCCAGCACGGCATCGTGGGCGTCGATGCCGATGATCTCCTCGATCTCCTGGATCACCCGCTCCGGGTCGGCCGCGGGCAGGTCGATCTTGTTGAGGACCGGAAAGACCTCCAGGTTGTTGTCCAGGGCCAGATAGACGTTGGCCAGGGTCTGGGCCTCGACCCCCTGGGAGGCGTCCACCACCAGGAGCCCGCCTTCGCAGGCGGCCAGGGAGCGGGACACTTCATAGGTGAAGTCCACGTGGCCGGGGGTGTCGATCAGGTTGAGGACGTAATCGTTGCCGTCGTCGGCCCGGTAGTTGAGCCGGACGGTCTGGGCCTTGATGGTGATGCCCCGTTCACGTTCCAGATCCATCTTGTCCAGGAACTGATCCTGTTTTTCCCGGTCGGAAAGCGCACCGGTATATTCCAGGAGACGGTCGGCCAGGGTGGACTTGCCGTGATCGATGTGGGCGATGATGGAAAAATTTCGTAGTCTGCTGATGGCCATAAATCCTTCGGTTATGCACACTAAAATGGAATTGTGAAGGATAGATAAATATGGCGTGAAAGTAAAGCGGAAAAGCCGGATCACCGCCATTCCAGCGATAGGGATTGACGCCGGGGTGCACGACGCTTAAGATACCTCCATGGACATCTTTTCCGAAAAGACCATCCTCACGGTCAGCCGGCTGACCGCCCTCATCCGCGGCGTGCTGGAGGACAACTTCGACCAGGTTTGGGTCGAAGGCGAGGTTTCCAACCTGTCCCTCCCCTCCTCCGGGCACATCTATTTCACCCTCAAGGATTCCGGGGCCCAGGTGCGGTGCGTCATGTTCAAAAGCGCCGCCAAGAACCTTAAGTTCCGCCTTTCCGACGGCATGGGCCTGATCGTCAGGGGGCGCATCTCCGTCTACGACCAGCGCGGCGAATACCAGATCGTCTGCGAATACCTGGAACCGGCCGGCGTCGGGGCCCTGCAGATGGCCTTCATACAGCTCAAGGAGCGCCTGGCCCGGGAAGGGCTCTTCGACGAGGCCCACAAGCGTCCCATGCCCCGATTCCCCAAACGGGTGGGCGTGGTGACATCCCCCACCGGCGCCGCCATCCACGACATCCTCAACGTCCTCAAGCGCCGTTTCGCCTCCCTGGAGGTGCTGCTCTATCCGGTGCGCGTCCAGGGCGACGGCGCCGCCCGGGAAATAGCCCTGGCCATCGCCGACATGAACCGCCTGGCCGAGGTGGACGTGCTCATCGTCGGCCGCGGCGGAGGGTCACTGGAAGACCTGTGGGCGTTCAACGAGGAAATCGTGGCGCGGGCCGTGCGCCGCTCCCGCATCCCGATCATCTCGGCCGTGGGACATGAGACCGACTGGACCATCTGCGACTTTGCCGCCGACCTGCGCGCCCCCACCCCGTCCGCCGCCGCCGAACTGGTGTCCGCCAGCGCCGGAGAGTTGCGCGGCCAGGTGGAATCCCTGGCCCATCGTCTGCGCCTGGGGATCGAATCGTACCTGGCGACCCGGGAAGCGCGGCTCGATACGTTGCGGCGGGCGATCCACGACCCCACAACCCTGGTGGGGCATCTGGCCCAGCGGGTGGACGACCTGACGGAACGGCTCGCCTTGAGCCAGGAACATGGGCTGGCCCGGCGCAGAGAGCAATTCCATCGCCTGGACCAATTGTTATCATTCAACAACCCAATGCGCCTAATTGCCGACCGCCGGCAACGCCTGCAACGACTTGAGTCGGACGGCGAACGGCTGATGCAATCGAAACGTGAGGCTCTTAAGCTGGCTTTCGGCGAACAGGCCGCACGGCTGGAAGTACTCTCGCCCCTCTCCACCCTGGCCCGGGGATACGCCATTGCCCTGCGCTGCAAGGACGGCACGGTGGCCACCGACGCCGCCCAGCTTGCACAAGGGGAACTGCTCAAGCTCAACTTCCGCCGCGGCGCGGCCCTGTGCCGCGTGGAAAGCCGGGAATCGTGAATGCTTGACCGTAGACGGCATATCTGTATAATGTCGGCACACTGAAAACGGGCAAAAAAGGTTTTTGATATGGCAACGGAAAAATTCGAGACTGCACTCAAAAAGCTGGAAGAGATCGTCAAGCGCCTGGAAGGCGGCTCGATTTCTCTGGAAGATTCCCTCAAGGCTTTCGAGGAGGGGGTCAAACACGCCGCCTTCTGCTCCCGGAAGCTGGACGAGGCCGAGCGGCGGGTCGAGGTGCTGCTGAAACGCAAGGACGGAACCTTTGGCCGGGAACCGTTCGAACCGGAAGAGTAAAATCTAATTCACAATTTCTGCCACACGACACAGGGACGAAAAGGCCACAACCGGCAGAGCCGCAACATATCCCCCACCCCAGATCATGGCCGGAACCTCTGTCGGCCGGCTAGCCCGGCACCCGAATGTCCCCGTGGCAAAAAAAGGACCCTCATCATGGATTTGAAGACATACCTGAAAGAACAGTGCACACGGGTTGACGAGGCCCTGGACCGCTTCCTCCCCAAGGAATCAGAACTTCCCCACAGCCTGCACAAGGCCATGCGCTACTCGGTCTTTGCCGGCGGCAAACGGGTACGGCCGATCCTGATGCTGGCCGCCTGCCAGGCCGTGGGTGGCGATACGGAGCGGGCCATACCTGCGGCCTGCGCCATGGAGATGATCCACACCTACTCCCTGATCCACGACGACCTGCCCGCCATGGACGACGATGATTTCCGGCGCGGCAACCCCACCAACCACAAGGTCTTCGGCGAGGCGATCGCCATCCTGGCCGGGGATGCCCTCTTGACCGAAGCCTTCAAGCTGGCCAGCGACCCGCGTCTCAACAGCGACGTGCCGGCCGCCGCACGCCTGGCGGTCATCAACGAGATCGCGACCTGCGCCGGTTCCTATGGCATGGTGGGCGGCCAGGTGGTGGACATGGAGAGTGAGGGCAAGCCGGATATCGACCTGCCTGTCGTGCAGTACATCCACACCCACAAGACCGGCGCCCTGATCAAGGCCTCGGTGGTTGCCGGCGCGTTGCTGGGGGGGGCGGACGAGACCAGATTGGCCGCCGTCAAACGATACGGCGAGGCGGCCGGGTTGGCTTTCCAGATTGCCGACGACATCCTGGACATCGAGGGCACCACCGAGGAGATCGGCAAGGATGCCGGCAGCGACGAGGCCCGCGGCAAGGCGACCTATCCGGCGGTCATGGGCCTGGCTGCGGCCAAGGCAGAGGCCAAGGCCATGATGGACGAGGCCATGGCCGCCCTGGAGATCTTCGGTCCCGAGGCCGATGCGCTGCGGAACATCGCGCAGTATATCGTCAGCCGGAAAAACTGAAACGGGAAGTGCTCACCACGGAGGAGACCGAGGTACACGGAGGAAAGACAAAAACCATTTGCAGGGATAAACAGGATACACAAATACAATTTTAAACATCCTGTAAAACTCATTTTTTTCAATCTCTGTCCGTTCCGCTTTCCTCTGTGTCCCTCCGCGTCCTCCGTGGCAATGCTCTTTTACCAGATAAGGATCTATTTATGGCTATCCTTGACACGATAAACTCCCCCGACGACCTGAAAAAGCTCCCTTTATCCCAGCTCCCGGCCGTGGCTGTGGAACTGCGCGCCATGATCATCGAAACATGCGCCAAAAACGGCGGCCACCTGGCGCCCAGCCTGGGGGTGGTGGAACTGACCATTGCCCTGCACCGGATATTCGATTCGCCAGCCGACAAGATCATCTGGGATGTGGGTCATCAGGCCTATGCCCACAAGATCCTCACCGGCCGGCGGGAGCGCTTCCCCACCCTGCGCACCCTGAATGGCATCACCGGTTTCCCCAAGCGGGCCGAATCGCCCCACGACGCCTTCGGCGTCGGCCACTCCTCCACCTCCATCTCGGCCGCCACCGGCTATGCCGCGGCCCGGGATCTGGATGGGCGCAGGAACAAGGTGGTCGCGGTGATCGGCGACGGCTCCATGACCGGAGGCATGGCCTACGAGGGGATGAACAACGCCGGCGCCCTGGCCAAGGACCTGATCGTCGTCCTCAACGACAATGAGATGTCCATCGCCGAGAATGTGGGTGCCCTCTCCACCTTTCTGAGCCGCACCGCCTCCAGTGAGTTCGTGTATCGTTTCAAAAAGAATACGGAGGCGTTTCTCAAGCGGATCGACGTGGGCAAAGGGGTTCTGCATGTCGCCCGCAAGATGGAGGAGTCCTTCAAGGGACTTTTCACCCCCGGCATGATGTTCGAGGCCTTCGGCTTCAACTATATCGGCCCCATCGATGGCCACGATCTGCCAAAACTGCTGGAAACCCTGGAAGGGATCAAGAAGTTCCATGACCCGGTCCTGATTCACGTGCTGACCAAGAAAGGCAAAGGCTACAAGCCCGCCGAGGACAATCCGTCGCTCTTCCACGGCGTCGGGCCGTTCGAGATCGGGACCGGCAAGGTGCTCAAGGGAAAAGGCGGCGCCGCATCCTACACCGCCATCTTCGGCGCCACCCTGTGCAAGCTGGCCGCCGAAGACGAGCGGATCGTGGCCATCACCGCCGCCATGCCCGACGGCACGGGACTGAGCGGCTTCGCCAAGGAACACCCCGAACGCTTTTTCGACATGGGTATCGCCGAACAGCACGGCGTGACCTTTGCCGCCGGCCTGGCGGCCTGTGGCCTGCGGCCGGTGTTCGCGGTCTACTCCACCTTCCTACAGCGCGCCTACGACCAAGTGTTCCACGACGTCTGCCTACAGAACCTGCCGGTGACCCTTGCCCTGGACCGGGGGGGGTGGTGGGGAGCGACGGCCCCACCCATCACGGCGCCTTCGACCTCTCCTACCTGCGGCACCTGCCCAATATGACCCTGATGGCGCCCAAGGACGAGAATGAACTCCAGCACATGCTGCATACCGCCCTTACCCTGGGCACCCCTGCCGCAGTGCGCTATCCCCGGGGCAACGGCTTTGGCGTCCCCCTGGACCAGACCCTGGCCACGCTCCCCGTGGGCCGGGCCGAAGTGCTCCGCGAGGGGGGCGACGGTGTGCTGCTGGCTGTGGGCACCATGGTCTATCCCGCCCTGGAGGCGGCCGGGCAGCTTGAAAAAGAGCACGGCACGGCGCTGACCGTCGTCAATGCCCGTTTCGTAAAACCGCTGGACGAAGCGCTGATCCTGGATCTCGCCCGCACGCACGGCCGGATCGTGACCCTAGAGGAAAACGCCCTGCAAGGGGGGTTCGGCACGGCCGTACTGGAGCTGTTGGAGCAGCACGGCCTGACCGGCGTTCCGGTTCTGCGCCTCGGCTACCCCGACCACTACATCCCCCAGGGGGAGCAGCACGAACTGAGGGCCATGGTGGGGCTCGACAGCCCCGGCATCGTGGCATCGGTGCACGTCTTCATCTCCCGCCCATGACGCAGTGGAGCCCACACAGCCGCCGAATGCCGGCATCGCGAACGTGCCGGCATTCCCTGGTGCACCGGGCCGCCCTTCTCCTGACGGCATCGTGCCTGTGGCTTTCTCCCCTCCACGCCGCCGAGCCGGTTGCCAACGGGCAACCCCAGCCGGATGACAAACCTTCTCCCTCAACGGCTCCCCGGTACAGTGAAAAAGAGCTGGAACAGTTGGAAAACAGCCATCGCCTGTTCCCGCTCAACGAGAAGGTCACCGCCGCTCTGGCGAACGCCTATGCGGCGTACGGGCATCAGCTCTTCACCCAGAAGCGTTATGAACAGGCGGACGCCATCTTCCTCAAGGCCCAGGAGCTCTATCCCGACGATGCCACCTACGCCCTGCTGCGGGGCATCTGCAACTACCACCTCAAACGATACGAGACGGCACGTGCCGAACTGGAGCAGGCCCGCTCGCAAGCGGGCGATTCCATCGAGGTCCTCTTTTTCCTGGGGTTGGTGCTGTACGATACCGACAACCGCCAGCAGGCGGTGGAGCTATGGGAACTGGCCCTGAAACGTGCGCCGGGCCGCAAGGAAATCCTCGACGTCCTCAACAAGGCGCGCAAGGAGACGGCCGTTGAAGCGGCCATGGACCAGGGGCACAGCTCCCGCTTCGATCTTTCCTACGATCCCGATGTGGACACGGCGTTTGCCCTGGCGGTCCTGGACGTGTTGGAAGCGGCGGCCAACACGGTCAACTCCGAACTGGACCACTACCCCCAGGCGCGCGTCCCGATCGGCATTTACAAACGCGGCGACTTCAAGACCGTCACCGATTCGCCCGACTGGTCCGGCGGCGTCTACGACGGCAAGATCAGGCTTCCCTTTGGCGGGGCAAAGGAGATGAACCCCGCCTTGCGTGCCGTTTTATACCATGAATACGCCCATGTGGTGGTCTTTGAACTGACGCGGGGCAACTGCCCCCTCTGGCTCAACGAAGGGGTTGCCGAGGTTTTCGGCAGGACACAGTATGACCGTCCCTTGACGGAACTGGAACATGCCGTTCGCAGGGGCGCCGTCACCGACTTCCGGAAGCTCGAAAAGAGTTTCAGCGGCCTCTCCGCTGCCGATGCCGCCCTGGCCTACCAGCAGAGCTACAGCATGGTGAACCATCTGGTGACCACCTATGGCTGGTACCGGGTAAAGCAGATACTTGTCGGCCTGGGCAATGGCCTGAACGCCGAAGCGGCTATTGCAGCGGCACTGGCCGACTTCAACCTGACCTATGACGGCATCATCAGGGAGTGGCGTGAACGTCTCGCCGGGAATGGTGGGGAAAGGTAATTTCTGTTGCCATATCGCCACACGTATGGTAATAAGTATCTTTTCGCGTCGGGGAGTAGCGCAGCCTGGTAGCGCACCTGTCTTGGGCACAGGGGGTCGCAGGTTCGAATCCTGTCTCCCCGACCAACCCTTACTTTTCAATAGGTTAAGCCTTAATTCTTCAATGCGCACTGCAACTTGCTGCACATCGGAAGGGATCGAGGCTTTTCTTTTTTCGCCGCTTGCCTCCCTGCATCCCTGCGGGAAGCGTTCCTTGCCCAGAGCGGCACCCCGCCGCCATGGGAGGTTGCCAGGAAAGCACGATGAAACGTCCCTCATCCCGTATACTCGACTTGACAGCCTGCCCCGAAGTTCGTTAGAGTCGGCTAACAGCATTCACAACTATCCGGAGGCGACCCCACGCCTATGCCCATGTTCAAGAAATGCCCCTGCTGCGGCGCAAAGTGGCCGACCAGAAACAAGTTCCTCACCGATCAAAGCTTGAAGCTCCATGGCTATCAGGTCAACTTCAAGAGCCTTGAGATGGGCCTGCTGCTCTTCACCCACCATGCCCCGTCATGCAACACAACCATGGCTGTCGATGTGGCGGAATTTTTCGATCTGTTCACCGGCACACGCTATACCGTGAATAAGGCGAAATCCCCCGAATGCCCACGGTATTGCTTCGACGAAAGCAATCTGGCACGGTGCACCGTCTTCTGCGAATGTGCCTTTGTACGTGACGTAATGTGGTCGGTCCAGATCCTGAAAGCCATCTAGAAATGCCTTTCCAGCCAGCCTGTCCACGGGGGCTGCACATCTCGTCACTCTTCTGCGGCCGTTCCTCTATTTATCCTCCGAGCGTTTGCTTTCCGTTCCTTCCGGCCATCCCCTCACCATCACCGCAAGATAGCGCAGAGCATCCGTCACCAGCCGGGAACCGACAGTGACGACGTGTTTGGCAAATTCACCGGCAACCCACAACAGGCCTACCAGAAAGAGCATGAAGCACATTTTCAGCACAACTGTCCCCGACCCCATGCCGCCCAGGCCGTTCCACATGATTTCAATCAGGTGCATAGCGTCTCCTTGATTGCCGGACCGGCCGCGACGAACCGTCGCGTGAAAGACAAAACCATCCGAACGTGCGGCGTTTGCATCTTTTAGACAGGCAGTAGTTGCCGATAATGGAACCGGCGCTATAATCTTTCAACGACTGGCCGATATACTGATGTCCCGTGCGGCTAGCCATGCGCGCAAGGAAGGAACAGCCGTCATGAGAGCGCTGCTTGACACCCCGGTCTGCCTGATAATTCTACCACTCGTTTTCGCGTCGTGCAGCCTGTCGGGAGCCAATCTTCAGCGGGAAAGCAATCCGGCCGTTCATTCTGACTGCCGCGACTGCCACACGGTTGCCAGGCCTGAGGGGAAAACAGCGCTGTTCCCTTCCTACACCGATCCGTCATACTTTTGTCTCGACTGCCATAACTACAAGACCAATCATCATCCGGTAAATTTCATTCCGGCCAGGCAAATCCGCCCCCAGTTTCCGCTTTCTACCGGCGAAATCACATGCCTGACGTGTCACGAGATGCATGGCGGCCCACAACACAAAGGTACGCCAAAGCTTTTGCGTGGCGGCCCCTATGCCGACCTGAGAACGATGTGCCTCAATTGCCACACCGTTGAACAGTATGCAAACATAGATCCCCATATCATGAAGAAGGATGGTGAAGAGCGGACCGTCGTTGGCGGAAAGACGGTATGCCTTTTCTGCCACGAATTGGAGCCGGACCCTGCGCAGGACCGGGCGAACATGGTGTTATTCAAGGCGGATGTGACGTTTTTGTGTCTGAGGTGCCACACGCTGATGCATACAGGTTACTTTGAAAAGCATTTCCTGGTAACGCCTTCAAAAGAAATTATCAGCAACAGCAACAGGCCGGAAATCCTGGCGCGGTTTTCGCTGCCGCTTGTGCCCCGGGGCCGCATTACGTGCACGACATGTCACAACCCCCATCAGGGGGGATCATTACCTATGGGCCTTCAGCCGCAGGAGCAGATTCCCCCCACAGGCTCAGGGACGGGAACGTTTGCATCGGATGCCATTAGACGGACGTCATTCACAGGATCGAATCCGCCCCCGCCCTGATCTCCTCCCTGACGGTCGTCAGCAATTCCGCGCATATCGCAACCAACTCCTGCCGCAGTCCATCCGCTTCGGATGAGAGCTCCAGTTCGACCGACTCGGCAAAATACTTGAATTTGGCAACAACGTCTTCAAACTGCTCGATGGTACAATTCATGTGATACCCCTTTTGTCCTTATCTGTGCCGCCGTAACCAACAAGGGCGCTGCGTGATCGAAAATATACCGGTACCCGTCCGGCATGGTCAATTAAAATTGAAGTCGCCCCGCCGCTTCCCGGCATTCCGTCTTCCGGTACCTCCCCCTCCGTGTTGCCTTGCCCCGATCGGCTGAAAACCTTCTTTGACCGTCCCCGCCAACCGTGCTATTGTGACCAGGCTACGCCAACACGGGAGGTGGGTTTTGAAAAGTGTGTGTGCATGTGCGGCCGTATCCCTGGTGCTGGCATTCTCCGGCGCGGCGTTCGGGGCCGTATCAGAGGGGCAGTTTTCGGTTTCACCCATGATCGGCGGCTATACCTACGATGGGGGCCAGCATCTCGACACCGCCCCCATGTATTCCCTCAGGGGCGGCTACAATCTCACGGACCGCATCGGCGTGGAAGCCGGGCTGGATTACTCCATCACCTCATCCAGGCTGAAGACGGACAAGAATGTCGCCATTTTCAAATATGGCGTCGAAGGTTTGTACCATTTCATGCCGGACAAGAAGCTCGTGCCGTTCGTGGCCGCCGGGCTCGGGGGGTACAATCTGTCCGGCCCCTCGGCCCTTGTCTCCAGAAAGCTGATGGGCTTCATGGACTATGGCGGCGGGGTGAAATACTTCCTGTACGACCGGTTGGCGCTGCGTGCGGATGTGCGGCACGTCGTGGCCAATGCCAGTGCCTTCGAGTACACCCTGGGCGTCACCATCCCCTTCGGCGGTGCCAAGGGACAGACCGGGCCGGCGCCGACCTATGCTTCCGTAAAGGCCGCCCTGGCGAAAAAGCGCCAGGAGCAGCAGGTCGCTCCCCCCCAGGCAGCCCCGCAGGAAAGAGCTGTGGAGCCTGCCGCCGCCGGACCGGCGGAAAACAAGGCACTCGAGCCCTCGCCAGCGGAGAGGCTCGCACAGATGAAGGAACTGTTTGCCAAAGAAGAGCTGGAGCGGATTACCACATTCAAAGCCGACTGGGAGAAGGGCAAAGAGGCCCGGTTGGCTGCCGAGAGGAGTGCGCTGAAGCAGGCAGCCCCCGATCAGCCCGCAGCGCGGAACATGCAGGGCCCGGAAAAGGCATGGAACGCAACGGCCCCAGCCGCACAACAGGCCACCGGGAGGTCAACGGCAAGCTCTCCCAAAAAATCCGTGCTGAAAAAACGGCATAAGGTAGCCGCCAAAAAGAAACGGCGCCTGCCGGCACCCCTGTGAGCAACCGGCAGCGGGCGGGCAGCTGCGAAACGAGGTTTTGCCGCGCCGGATACAGGGCCAATGGCCATTATCGCTTGATTTCATCTTTCAAATGACCGATATTTCGCAGGAACGAGTTGCTGCCGTCTTTCGTTGACGCACCGCGAGACAAACGGTAGCCGCATTTTCCGCTTCACGGAGTCCCCCATCCCATGGCTGTTCCTTCCCACATGCGAAGCCCGCGAGACAAATTCCTCAACCAGCTTACCGGTATCGATTGCGAGTTCAACAACTGGCAGGCGTGGCAGAGGCTTATGGACTGGCTGAAAAAGCAACCCTGGCATCAGGAGTTGTTCGGCGGCGACAAGATTCCCAGCCGCCTGCTTCACCACTCGACCCTTGCCAATGAGGTCAGCAAGTACCTTGGCGGCCCGGAAGACAATACCTGACCGCTCCCCCCGGAAAAGAACTCCCGGCGACGGTTCCAATCCCACGGCGGCTCACCGCTGCTCACCGTGCAGGTTCGCGGCATCCCACCCGCCCCCCAGGGCCTTGATCAGGAGCACGCTGGCAGTCATGCGGCGTCCGGCAATGTCGATGGCGCTCCGCTTGTTGGTCACCTCGGCGGTCTGGGCCGTCAGGACGCTCAGGTAGCTGGTAATGCCCGCCTTGTACTGGTTCTCGGCAGCAGCCACCGATTGGCGGGCAGCCTGCACCGCCTCGTCCTGCACCCTGGCCTCTTCCTCCAGAATACGCAACTCGGCCAGATTATCCTCCACCTCCTGAAAACCGGTCAGCACGGTCTGGCGATAGGTAGCCACATCGGCGTCATAGGTGGCCCGCGCCTGATCGTTTTGCGCGCTGCGCAACCCGCCGTCGAAGAGGGTCTCCGAAACCGCGGGCCCCACCGACCAGAAACGGCTCGGCCAGCTCAGCCAGCGGGAAAAACTCGTCGTTTCCAGGCCGCCCGATGCGCTCAGCGTGATGGAGGGATACCAGGCGGCCTCGGCCACGCCGATCTGGGCGTTGGCCGCCGCCATGCGCCGTTCCGCGGCGGCAATATCGGGCCGGCGTTCGAGCAGCAGGGATGGCACCCCCAGAGGAATGGCCGGCGGTACCGCCGCTAGGGGAGCTGCGGGCAGGCTGAAGTCGGAAGCCGGTTTGCCGATCAACAGGGCAATGGCATGTTCGTACTGGGCGCGTTGTACGCCCAGGTCGATGGCCTGCGCCAGGGTGCTCTTAAGCTGGGTTTCGGCCTGGAGCACATCCGCCTTGGCCACCACGCCGCCGACGTAGCGGTTCCTGGTCAGCTCCAGGGTTTTCCGGTAGTAGGCGACGGTGGTATCCAGGAACGCCTTCTGGGCATCCTGGGTGCGCAGCTGAAAATAGGCCTGGGCAAGCTGGGCCTGGGCGCTCAGGCGGAGCGCCGCCAGATCGGCTTCGCTGGCCTGGGCGCTGGCGCTGCTCGCCTCCACGCTGCGGCGCACGCGGCCCCAGATGTCCGCCTCCCAGGAGATGTCCACGGGAAGCGTATAGGTGGTATTTGTCTTTGCCGAGCTGCCGATGGTGGACGACGTATGGGCCCGCGTGGCCGAGGCGCCGACCGAAACCGTCGGATAGTAGCCGGCCCTGGCGGACTGGATCAGGGCGCGGGCCTGGCGGAAGCTGGCCTCGGCCGCGAGCACGTTTTGATTCGATACGGCGACCTGTTCTTCCAGCGCATTCAGCTGCGGGTCGTTGAAAACCTGCCACCAGGCTCCCGTGATGGTCACATCCCCGGGCTGCGCCGTTTTCCAGCCGTTCACCTCCTTGTAGGCCGCCGGCATGACCGGCACGGCCTCCGGCCGGACATAGTTCGGGCCAACCGTACAGCCGGCCAGGAGCATGAGCGCTCCGGCAAAGAAGAGGCAACGGCGCGAGGGCGATGGTATCATGAACATGGGTGTATCCTTTCCCGATTCAGTGCGTCATGGCCGGGGCGCGGGCAAAAGGGTTCCCGCCAGGCCATGACCGGTCCCCGTTTAAGCCCGGGGCTTCTTCTTCCCCTGTCCCCGGACCTTCGCCACCCACAGCCGGAAACGGTCCATGTAGAGGTAGACCACGGGGGTGGTGTACAGGGTCAGCATCTGGCTGAAGATCAGGCCGCCGACGATGGAGATGCCCAGGGGGCGCCGCAATTCCGAGCCGACGCCGGTTCCCAGCGCCAACGGCAGCGCCCCCAGGAGCGCGGCCATGGTGGTCATCATGATCGGCCGGAAACGGAGCAGGCAGGCGTCGTAGATCGCCTCTTCCGGGCTTTTCCCCTCGTTGCGCTCGGCGGCGATGGCAAAGTCCACCATCATGATGCCGTTCTTCTTGACGATGCCGATCAGGAGGATGACGCCGATGATGGCGATCAGGCTCAAGTCGGTGCGGAACAGCATCAGGGCGGCCACCGCCCCCACCCCGGCCGACGGCAGGGTGGAGAGGATGGTAATGGGGTGGATATAGCTCTCGTACAGCACCCCCAGCACGATGTACACCGCCACCAGTGCCGCCAGGATCAGAAGCGGCTGATTGCTGAGGGACGCCTGGAAAGCCTGGGCCGTTCCCTGGAAGCTGCCGCGGATGGTGAGCGGCATCCCCAGTTCCCGGGTGGCGGCCTCGATCGCCTTGACCGCATCGCCCAGGGCTACACCGGGAGCCAGATTGAACGACAGAGTGACCGCCGGGAACTGCCCCTGGTGATTCACCGCCAGGGAGGTGGCGGACGGCTCGTAATGGGTGAACGCGGAGAGCGGCACCTGGCTGCCGTTGGTGGAGGGGACATGGATGTCCCGCAGGGTGTCGGGCCGCTGCCAGAAAACCGGGTCCACTTCCATGACCACATGGTACTGGTTCAGCAGGGTGTAGGAGATGGAAACCTGGCGCTGGCCGAAGGCGTCGTAAAGGGTATTGTCGATCACCTGGGGGGTGATTCCCAAGCGGGCGGCCGTGGGACGGTCGATCAGCAGGGTCGCCTCTCTCCCCTTGTTCTGCTGGTCACTGCTCAAGTCCACCAGTTGGGGGACCGTGCGCAGCTTCCGGAGCACGTTCTGGGACCAAGTATTGAGCTCGTTCACGTTGCTTCCCTGGAGGGTGTACTGGTAGAGGGCATTGCCGATCCTGCCGCCGACGCGCAGATCCTGCACCGGGGCCAGGAAAGCGGGCGCTCCCGGCACGCTCATCAGCTTCCTGCGCAAACGTTTGATGACGTCGTTGGCCGTGCCGGTCCGTTGCTCGAAGGGTTTCAGGGAGATGAACATCCGCCCCGTATTGGTTGTCGCCCCTCCCCCGCCGCCACCACCGGTGAATCCGGTCACCTCCTCCACATCCGGGTCCGACTTGACGATATCCACGATCTGGGCCAGCTTCTGCTCCATGGCCTGGAACGAGATATCCTGGGCGGCCTGGATCCGCCCCATGATGCGGCCCGTATCCTGTTCGGGGAAAAAGCCCTTGGGCACGACCCAGAACAGGTACACGTTGCACCCCAGCGTGGCCAGGAGCAGGAGCAGCATCAGGAACGAGTGGCCGAGGGCCCAGCGCAGCGTCCGCTCGTAGGTGGCGTGGAGCCAGGTGAACATCCCTTCGCTGGCCCGGTAGACGATGCCGTAGCGCCGTTTTCGCCCCGGTTTGAGCAGGGTGGCGCACATCATGGGGGTTGCGGTCAGGGACACCAGCAGCGAAACCATGATCGCCGCCGAGAGGGTCACGGCGAATTCGCGGAACAAACGGCCGACGATCCCCCCCATCAGCAGGATGGGAATGAATACCGCCACCAGCGAAACGCTCATGGAAAGGACGGTGAAGGCGATCTCCCGGGAGCCGGAGAGGGCCGCCTGGAACGGCGACTGCCCCTGTTCCCGGTGGCGGGTGATGTTCTCCAGCACCACGATGGCGTCGTCCACCACGAATCCGGTGGCGATGGTCAAGGCCATGAGCGACAGGTTGTCCAGGGAATAGTCGAACAGGTACATCACCGCAAAGGTGCCGATGATCGATACCGCCACGGCCACGGCCGGGATGAGCGTGGCGCGGCCGTCCCGCAGGAACCAGAACACCACCAGGACCACCAGCAGGGCGGAAAGGATCAGGGACCGTTCCACATCCCGCAGGGAGCCGCGGATGGACGGGGTCCGGTCCAACTCCACCGACAGGTCGATGGCGCCCGGCAGGGCCGCCTGGAGCTGCGGCAGCAGGGCGCGCACATTGTCCACCGTCTCGATGATATTGGCGCCCGGCTGCCGGAAGATGACGACCGTGACCGCCGGTTTGCCGTTGACCAGGCCGGTGGAGCGCAAATCCTCAACCGAATCCCGCACGTCGGCCACATCCGAGAGCCGGACCGCCGCGCCGTTCTTGTAGCTGATCACGAGCGGCAGGTACTCCCGGGCCGTGCGCAGTTGGTCGTTGGCGTGGATTTCCCAAGTCTTGTCGCCGGAGGAAACCTGCCCCTTGGGCCGGTTGGCGTTGGTCGCCGCCAGCGCGCTCCGCACGCTTTCCAGGCTGATGCCGTACTTGCTGAGGGTGAGCGGATTCAGTTCCACCCGTACCGCCGGGAGCGAACTTCCCCCCACGAAGACCTGGCCGACCCCCTTCACCTGGGATAGTTTCTGTTGCAGGATGGACGAAGCGGCATCGTACATCTGCGGCTTGCTCATGGTGTCGGAGGTCAGGGCCAGGATCAGGATCGGCGCATCCGCCGGGTTGACCTTGCGGTAACTGGGATTGCTGGGGAGGTTGGTGGGCAGGTCGCCCCGCGCCGCGTTGATGGCCGCCTGCACGTCCCGCGCTGCGCCGTCGATGTCCCGGTTCAGGTCGAACTGCATGGTAATGCTGGTGGAACCGCGATAGCTGGTGGAGGTCATCTCCGTCACGCCGGCGATGCGGCCGAACTGGCGCTCCAGGGGCGCCGCCACCGAGGTGGACATGGTTTCCGGGTCGGCGCCAGGCAGGGATGCCGACACCGAGATGGTCGGGAAATCCACCTGGGGGAGCGGCGATACCGGCAGGAGGCGGAACGCGATCACCCCGGCCAGGACGACTCCGAAAGTCAAAAGCGTGGTGGCGACCGGGCGTTTTATGAAAGGGGCGGAGATGTTCATGGTGTCGTGACGCCGGGGGTCCCGCCCCCCTGTTCCGCCCCCCGCCGCAGCGCCCGCCTCCGCGCCAGCCGGTCAAAGGCCAGATAGATTACCGGCGTGGTATAGAGCGTCAGGATCTGGCTGAAGATCAGCCCCCCCACGATGGAGATGCCCAGCGGCCGCCGCAGTTCCGAGCCGACGCCGTGCCCCATGGCCAGGGGCAGCGCCCCCAGAAGCGCCGCCATGGTGGTCATCATGATCGGCCGAAAGCGGAGCAGGCACGCCTGGAAAATGGCTTCTTCCGGAGCCTTTCCCTCCTTGCGCTCCGCATCCAGGGCAAAGTCCACCATCATGATGCCGTTCTTCTTGACGATGCCGATGAGGAGGATGATGCCGATGATGGCGATGACGCTCAGGTCGGTGCGGCAGATCATCAGCGACAGCACCGCGCCGACGCCGGCGGAAGGCAGGGTGGAGAGGATGGTGACCGGATGGATGTAGCTTTCGTACAATACCCCCAGCACGATGTACACCGTAATCAGGGCTGCCAGGATCAACAGCGGTTCGTTGGACAGGGATGACTTGAAGGCCTGGGCCGTTCCCTGGAAGGTGCCCTTGATACTGGCCGGCAGCCCGAGCTTCCGGGTGGCCGCCTCCACCGCCGTTACCGCCGTTCCCAGCGACATGCCCGGCGCCAGGTTGAACGACGTGGTAACCGCCGGAAACTGCCCCTGGCGATTGACGACCAGCGGCCCCACCGACTCCGTCGCCCGGGCGATGGTGCTCAGGGGGATCATGCCGCCACCGGTGCTGCGCAGATAGACCGATTGCAACGCGTTGGGGTTGTTGCGAAAATCCTGTTTAACCCCAAGGACCACCCGGTACTGGTTCAGTTCGGTAAAAATGGTGGAAACGAGCCGCTGACCAAAGGCGTCATAGAGGGCGTCGTCGATGTTCTGGGGGGTGATGCCGAAACGGGCCGCCGTATTCCGGTCGATATCCAGCACGACGCGCGCACCCTGATCCTGCTGGTCGCTGCTGACATCGAGGAGTTCGGGACGCGCTTTCAGCGCCTCCACCACCTTGGGGGCCAATGTTTTCAGCTCTTCGGTATTGGGATCTTCCAGGGTGTACTGGAACTGGGTGCGGCTGACCCGGGCATCGACGGTCAAATCCTGAACCGGCTGCATGAAAAGTTTTATGCCGGAAACCCCGGCGGTTTCCGCCTGTAGACGGCGCACAATCTCGCTGGCGCTGGCGTCGCGCTCGGCGAGCGGTTTCAGGTTGATCATGATGCGGCCGCTGTTGAGCGTGGTGTTGATGCCGTCCACACCGATGAAGGAGGAAAGGCTCTCCACGGCGGGGTCCTTGAGGATCGCCCGGGCAAGTTCCTGTTGGCGCTCGGCCATGGCCGGAAACGAGATGGATTGTGCCGCCTCGGTCACCCCCTGGATGCCTCCGGTGTCCTGTACCGGGAAAAATCCCTTGGGCACCATCACGTAGAGCACGACCGTCAGCACCAGCGTGCCCACCGCTATCACCAGCGTGGCGGTCTGGTGCCGCAGCACGATCTTGAGCGAACGGCCGTAGGCGGCAATGACTCTGTCGAAGAAGAGTTGCGAGGCGTGGTAGAACCTCCCCTGCCGCTCTTCGGGCACATGCTTGAGCAGGCGGGCGCACATCATGGGAGTCAGGGTCAGGGAAACGACCGCGGAGATGAGGATGGTGACCCCGAGGGTGACGGCGAACTCGCGGAACAGGCGCCCGACCACATCGCCCATGAAGAGCAGCGGGATCAACACGGCGATCAGGGATACCGTCAGGGAGAGGATGGTGAAGCCGATCTGCTGGGAGCCCTTGAGCGCGGCCTGGAGCGGGCTCTCCCCCTCCTCGATGTAGCGGGAGATGTTCTCGATCATGACGATGGCGTCATCCACCACGAAACCGGTGGAGATGGTCAGGGCCATCAGTGTCAGGTTGTTCAGACTGAATCCCAGGAGGTACATGACCCCGAAGGTACCCACCAGCGAGAGCGGCACGGCCACGCTGGGGATGATGGTGGCGGAGAAATTGCGCAGGAAGAGAAAGATGACCAGCACCACCAGCGCCACCGCTAGAAACATCTCGTGCTGCACGTCGCGCACCGAGGCCCGGATGGTGTTTGTGCGGTCGGTCAGCACCGACACCTTGACCGAGGCGGGCAGCGAAGCCTGCAGTTGGGGCATGAGTTTCTTGATGCGATCCACGACTTCGATGACGTTGGCGCCCGGCTGACGCTGTATGTTGACGATCACCGACGGTTTTTCGTTCATCCAGGCGGCCTGGTTGACATTTTCCGCATCGTCCACCACATCGGCCACATCGGAGAGGAACACCGGCGCGCCGTTTTTGTAGGCGACCACCAGGGGGCGGAAGTCCTTGCTGCTGTAGAGCTGATCGTTGGCGCCGATGATATAGGACTGGCGGGGACCGTCGAAGCCCCCCTTGGCCTGATTGACGTTTGCCGCAGCTATGGAGGAACGCAGGTCCTCCATGGTCAGGCTGTAGGAGGCCAGGGCCGTGGGATTCGCATGGACGCGCACCGCCGGGCGCTGCCCGCCGCTGATGCTGACCAGGCCGACCCCGGGAAGCTGGGAGATCTTCTGGGCAAAGCGGGTATCGGCCAAATCCTCTATCTTGGGAAGCGGCAGGGTATCGGAACTGAGCGCCAGGGTCAGGATCGGGGTGTCGGCCGGATTGACCTTGCTGTAGACCGGTGGGCTGGGAAGGCCGCTGGGAAGATAGGTGGTAGCGGCGTTGATGGCGGCCTGTACCTGTTGTTCGGCAATATCCAGGCTCAACTCCAGGCTGAACTGCATGGTGATGACCGAGCAGCCGTTGGAACTGGTGGAGGTCATCTGGGTCAGGCCCGGCATCTGTCCGAACTGGCGCTCCAGCGGCGCCGTGATGGAGGTCGCAACCACGTCCGGACTGGCGCCGGGGTAAAAGGTGCGCACCTGAATGGTGGGGTAATCCACCTGGGGCAGGGCGGAAACCGGCAACTGTTTGTACGCCACGGCACCGGCCAGCAGAATGGCGATCATCAGCAGGGTTGTGGCCACGGGACGGAGTATGAAAATGCGCGAAAGATTCATGGGGTGTCCTAAAAATCGCCTTTGGCAGAACGAATAACATCAAAACAAAAGCAGCTTACCACGGAGGACACAGAGGACACGGAGGAATAACAAAATCACGGCAAGGCTTTCATCTATGCTCAGGAGTTCTATACAGTTAAACCGTTATTAAATACCCTCAATGCAAAAAAACGGTTGTGAAGAAACCTCTGCCTTTCCTCCGTGTACCTCAGTGTCCTCCGTGGTGAAAGCTTTCGAGGTCAGGGTTTGGTTCCTTGTTGAACCCCGCCGGGTTTCTGTCCTGCACCCTTCACCGCTCCCTGCTGTTCGCCCTGCCCTTTCGGGCTCCCGGAAGCGGCGGTGCCCTTCGGGCCGCTCTGGCCCCGCTGGTGGCCCGCCTCCCGCAACTCCACCTTGCTGCCGTCCCGCAGGCGTTCGGCACCGTCCACCACCACCATTTCGCCCGCATCGAGGCCGGAGGTGATGGCGATGTCGTCCCCCTGGGTAACGCCGATGACGACCGGGCGCATGGCAACGGTTTTGTCGGCCTTCACCAGATAGACGAAGGTCCCCTGGGAGCCACGCTGGATGGCGGAGGCGGGAACCACGACGCTATCGTGCCTGGTTTCCACAAGCAGACGGGCATTGACGAACTGGTTGGGAAACAGGCCATTGTCCTTGTTGGGGAATACCGCCTTGAACTTGACCGTGCCGGTGGCCGAGTCGATCTGGTTGTCGATGGTCTGAAGCTGACCCGTGGCGAGTTTCTGTTTCTGTTCCCGGTCAAAGGCGTCAACGCCGAGCCGGGCTCCCGACTTCATTTTTCCGAGCACGCGGGGAAGGTTGTCCTCGGGGACCGGGAACACCACCGTAATGGGCTGGAGTTGGGTAATGACCACCAGGCCGGTGGTATCGCTGGCATGGATGATGTTGCCGGCATCCACCTGACGCAGGCCGACCCGGCCGCTGATGGGCGCCGTAATCCGGCTGTAGGTCAGTTGCAGCTTGGCGCTGTCGATCGCCCCTTTGTCAACCTTGACGGTTCCTTCATACTGGCGCACCAGGGCTTCCTGGGTATCCAACTGCTGTTTGGGGATGGAATCCTGTTGCCACAAGAGCTTATAACGTTGCAGGTCGAGACGGGCATTCCTCAGCAGTTCCTGGTCCCGGGCCATCTGCCCCTCGGCCTGGGTCAACTGCACCTGGTACGGCCGCGGGTCGATAACGGCCAGGAGGTCGCCCCGGTTGACGGTCTGTCCCTCCCGGAAGCGGATCTCCATGATCTGCCCGTCAATGCGGGATTTGACGGTAACCGTGTTGAGCGGGGTCACATTGCCGAGCCCCGTGATGTACACCCCCACATCCGCCTTTCCCGCAGCCTGCGCCACCACGGGGACCGGCAGGGAAGCGCTCTTCGCCCCCTCCTGTTTGGCGGCCGGGACCGTTTTGGCGCCCCAATACAGGTATCCACCGCCGGCCAGCACCGCCAACAGCGGCACGATCAGCCACCAAAGCCGGGACCGCGAGGCTTTCGGGGTGTTTTCCGCTGGTTCGTTGTTTGTCTCTTCCTGAGAGGATTGCAGGATCATGGCCGTACCACCTCTGCTGTCGTTTCCTTCAGGCGTTCACGAGTGACCGTTGCATGTAACGTCACGTTGTCCTCCTGCCTTTATGTACTTTTGTTGCCCGGGGAGACGGACAACGTTGGTGATGGGACCAATGCCCTCTTCACAACCGGTTGCCCACTATAGACTCTCGCGGGAAGAAGATAAAGAAGCCAGATGCCTCGTTTCCCGAAATCCCTCCGTACTTCTATCCCAGAATACAATGAAAACGAAAGAAATCACCCCGGTATCTTCAGGTTCCCGTTTGGTCCACCCGCAGCACGCACGTTACGGGCGGGCATCTTTGTTCACGGGTTTCGGCCGGAGCTCGTCGCTGGTTATCTTGCCGTCGTTGTTGGCATCAAGGGCCTTCAGCGTCATTGCTGCCTTTGCCATCTCGTTTTCGTCTATGACCCCGTCCGCGTTGGCATCAAAGAGTTGCACGACTTGATTGGGCCGCTGTTTCGGCTGAGTGCACAACACGGCCACGGAGATCGCGATGCTGGCAAGTGCGGCCACTGCGGCCATTGTGGCAGACCGTCCGCGGAAATACTCGACAAAGGCTTTCCAATTGACGAAGAGGTGCACCAGGCCTGCAACCGCAAAGGCATACCCGAGCCACTCGTGAAGTCCCTTCATGTTGCCGCCGACCTTGATATGCAGCGCCAGGATTACCCCGCTCACGGCCACGACCAGAAAGGTGATGGAGGTCACCGGGCTGATCCAGGCCCTCGAAAATAGCTTGTTCGTCATTATGTTGCGTTTCCTTTCAGGATAGTTGCCAAACGGCTCCGAATTTCAAACATCTTCCGTCTTGCATGACAAAACGCGCGGCCTTACGTTTCACGAAGCATAAGACGAACAGAGCGCCCAAAGGTTACAGGCACAGCGGGAAAAAAGAACGGAAGAGGTCGTATACGCCTCTCGAGCCCATGCAGTTTATTCGGGCACCGCCGAAGCTTTTATCGATCTTTTCGGTTAGTTACATGACGCAGCACCGGCATCGGCACATGTGACGGTTGACATTAGCCCCTTCACGAGTGAAAATGTCGATTTAAATGGAGGATCTGTGAATACCGTTCTCGTTGAAATATTCGTTATTGCCGTGATGGTCGTTCTGAACGGTTTTTTTGCCTGTTCCGAATTTGCCATCATATCCATCCGCAAGAGCCGCGTCTCCCAACTGGTGGACGAAGGGGACAAGCGGGCGCGCCTCATCGAGGTGCTCCAGCAGGACCCCCACCGCCTGCTGGCGCTGGTGCAGGTCGGCGTCACCGTGACCGGCGCCACGGCCTCGACCATGGGCGGCATCATCGCCGTCGATTACCTCCGCCCCTGGTTCCAGAACCTGGGGATCGGCTTCCTGGCCCATGCCGCCGAACCGGTTGCGGTCACCGGCATGGTGGTCATCATCTCGTACCTGCTGCTCATCCTGGGTGAGCTGGTGCCCAAGGCGATCGGGCTGCAATACGCCGATGCCATTGCCCTCAGGGTGGCCCGGCCCATCAGCGTGCTCGCCCGGGTCGGATCGGTCCTGGTCAGCCTCCTGACCGTCTCCAGCAAGGCGGTGATGCGGCTTCTGCGCATTCAGGGCAACCGTGAGCCCTTCATCTCCCGCGAAGAGGTGCAACACATCGTGGCGGAAGGGCACGAGAGCGGCGTTTTCAGCGAAACCGAGCACGAATACATCCGCAACGTTTTCGAGTTCACCCACACCTGCGTCCGCGAGGTCATGGTCCCGCGCACGCGCATGGTGGCCCTCGACCTGGCAGCCCCCCGCGACCAGGTGGTCGCCACGCTGCTGGAGAACATGTACTCCCGTTATCCGGTCTATCGCGGCAGCATCGAGGAGATTGCCGGGGTGGTGCACGGCAAGGACATCCTGGGACGGCTGGTGGCGGGCGAACAGCTCGACCTGGCGGCCATCATGCTGCCGCCGGTCTTCGTGCCGGAGGGGAAGAAGGTCAATGAACTGCTCAAGGAGATGCAGCGCAACCGCAACCAGATGGTGCTGGTGGTGGACGAGTACGGCGGCCTGAGCGGCCTGGTCACCAGCGAGGACCTGATAGAGGAGTTGGTGGGAGAGATCGAGGACGAGCACGATATCGGGGAACAGCCGACCATCATGACCCTGGAGGACGGCAGCCTGATGGTGGATGGCCTGCTTTCCGTCTTCGATCTGGCCGATGCCCTGGAAATCAAAGTGGATGAAGAACTTCCCTTCGAAACCGTGGCCGGCATGATCCTCCAGGAGCTGGGCCGTTTCCCCCTGAAGGGCGAGACCGTCGAATGGCACGGCTACCGGTTCCTCTGCGAAGAAGTGACCCAGACCGCGGTGCTGAAGGTCCGCGTCAGCCCCCTTCCCCCCGAACAGCCATGATGAAGCGTTCCTACATAAAGCTTTCCGGCATCCTGCTGCTGGTGGTCGGCACCCTCGTCGTCAGCCTGGCCTTCTTTCTGCCCTATCTGCTGGACATCAACGCCTACCGCGACGAAATCCTCACCTCCCTGCAGAAATCCCTCAACCGCAAGGTCAGCTTCACCCGAGGCGAGTTCAAATGGCACTTCGGCCCCTCCTTCGACTTCGACGGCATCACGGTGAAGGAACCGGACGGCAGCGCCGACTTTCTCAAGGCCGACCGCATCACGGTGCGCCTGGCCCTGTGGCCCCTGCTGGACAAGCGTATCGTGTTGCGCGACGTGGCCCTGGAAGGGGCGGACATACGCCTGGTGCGGAACAAAGACGGAAAGCTGAACATCGACGACCTTCTGGCGCCGGGCAAGGAAGGCATGCAGATCCAGTTCCGCAAAATGCAGCTCAAGCGCAGTACGGTCCAGTGGTACGACATGGCCGTGGGCAAGGAGGGGCTCCCGCCGGTTGCCGCCACCAATATCGCCTTGACCCTGGATCACGTGGCCCGTGGCCGCAAGGGGAGCGTCAAGCTCGCCTGCGACATCCCGGCCCTATCGGGTCCCCCGGCCAGGGTCGTCCTGAACGGCACGGTCCGGCTCCCCGTAAAGGGGCAATCCCTGCTGGAAATGGAAGTCAACGGCGACGCGGATATCAAACAGGCCGAGATCGGCCGTTTCTGGCCCTACTTCGGGAGTCATATCCCCTTCGCCAACCCGGGTGGGCGCCTGGACGTCGCCACCAGCCTCAAGGGCAAGCCCCGGGAGTTCGCCGCCAAGGGAAAAATCCGCGTCAACAACGCCGCCGTGACCTGGCCGACCATTTTCCACGCCACCGTGGCGCCCCGTTTCCTCCAGGCCGAGTATGACCTGAAACTCACCGGCAAGCTGCTGGATATCAAGACCATCGACCTGAGTACCGACGGCTTCAGGATCAAGGGAAGCGTCCAACTGTACGATTATGCGGGCAAAGATCCGCGCATCGTCGCCAAGGCGGCCACTCCCGGCACCTTCCGCTATGAGGATGTGAGGACCTACGTTCCCTATGGCATCATTCCGGCCGACACCAGCGACTACATCGAGAACAAGATCAAGTCCGGGGTCTTCAAGCTGGATACCGGCGTGCTGGACGGACGGATCAGCCAGATCGCCCACATGGAACGGGGGGATAATTACAACACCCTGCTGATCCGCGGGCCGGTGGAAAAGGCCGTTCTCAGCTACGGACCCAAGGCGCCAACGTTCAACAACATCAAGGGGACCATCGAGCTGAAAGGGAAGAATTTCAACCTGATCGGCATGACCGGTTCCTTCGGCACGTCACCGTTCAAGCTGCAGGGGTCCATCACGGAGTACAATACCGACAAGCAGAGCGACTACCCGGTCCGCATGGAGATCACCCCCCGCTCCCCCGAGGTCGCCTGGCTGGCCAGGATCGTCGGGGCGAACAAGCTTGAATTCAGCGGCAACTCCAACCTGGTCCTGACCGGCAGCGGCCGTTTTTCGACCTACCGGCTGGACGGCGAATGGGAGTTGAAGCAGGCCGCCTACAGCTTTCCCGGCGCCATCCGCAAACCCGCGGGCACGGCGAACCACCTGGCCTTCAGTTCGATCCTGCCGCCGGGCGAGATCAAGCTGAACAGCGTGACCTACACCCTGCCCCCCTCACCCTCTCCGCAAACGCCCTGCTGCGGTACGGCGACAAGCCCCATCTCGGTTTCGAAATTCAAACCAACCCGTTCTGGCTGAGCGAAGCGCTGCCCATCATGCCCATGTGGCAGCAGTATCGCCCGCGGGGGAGGGTCCAGGCCCATATCCGCGGCAGCGGCAATCCCGAAGACTTCTCGGCCATGGATTACTCCGGCAGCATCGCCCTGAACACCTTTTCCTTCCTGCCGGACCCGAAACTGAAACCGGTCACCGGCATCAGCAGCACCATCACCTTCCAGGGGAACAGCCTGGAAACCGGCAGCATGAGCGCGCGCTACGGCGATTCGCTCCTCAATCTGCGCGGCCGGGTCAAGAGCCTGAAGAACGCCGAAGCCGAGTTAACCCTGGCGTCGCCCCAGTTCTTCCTGCGGGACATCAACCTCGCCCCCCCGCCCCCGGCCAAGGCCAATGCCAGCATCCGCCGTCTGCATGCCGTGCTGGCCGTCCGGGACGGCAGGTACACCATCAACCGTCTGTCCGGACTTTTCAACGCGTCCAATTTCAGCGTCAGCGGCGACTATACCGCGGGCGCCGCGCCGACGGCCAACCTGGCGCTCAGTTCCTCCAACCTGGACCTGAACGACCTGCTCCTGCTCGCCAGGCTCTCGGACCAGGGCAGCGCGGATAACCATACGCCGTCGCGGCTGAACCTGAACCTCAAGCTGGCCGCCGAGTCCGGGAAATACGACAAAGTGCTCTTTTCCCGGTTGAACGCCACGCTGCACCAGGAAAACGGCATCCTCTACCTCCAGGGCATGGAGGCGGGGGTGTACAACGGCAGGGTGACCGCAAAGGGCCGCATAGCGCCGGGCAACGGCCAGGAGCGGCGCTACGACCTGAATGTCGGCGTCGAACGGGTCAATGCGGAGCACCTTCTCCAGGCGCTGGACGTGACCCGGGAGGTCACCGGCACCCTGAACCTCTCCGGCGACCTGACCGCCCGGGGAGCGACCCTGGCGGACCTCAAGAAAACCGCCCTGGGCAACGTGAAGCTGCGGCTGGAAAAAGGCACCCTGCGCAGATTCAACGTGCTTTCCAAGATGTTCTCGATTCTCAACGTGTCCCAACTGCTTAAATTCCAGCTCCCGGACATGGTGGCGGACGGCATGCCGTACAACAACATCCACGGCAGCTTTGCCTTCAGCGATGGCACCATCGCGACCCAGAACCTCTTCATCAACAGCGACGCCATGAACATCTCGGTCATCGGCAAGGCGGACATGGTCAGGGAGGAGCTCAATTTCACCATCGGCGTCCAGCCGCTCCAGACCGTGGACAAGATCGTCAACCGCATCCCGGTGGTGGGCTGGCTGTTGACCGGCAAGGGCAAATCGGTGGTAACGGCCTATTTCGAGGCCAAGGGCAAATGGTCCGACCCCCAGGTGAGCGCCATTCCGGTCAAATCCATGACCAAGGGAGCCCTGAATATCTTCAAGCGGGTCTTCGAGTTGCCGGTGAAGCTGTTCACGGATACGGGAGAGGTGATTCTGGGACAATGACGGACTGCCGGAAACAGGCTGCGGGGCCTACCGCCTGGCACGCCCCTGCACGCACAACGGGGGAGAAGGTCTCAGTAGATGGTGTAATTGGCGGGGTCTGAAAAGAGTTCCTTCAGCAGCATGTTGTTGAGGTAATGCCCGGTCTTGTTGGCCTCGACCTTGCCGAGGATGCGGTAGCCGCTGGTATACAGATCGCCGATCAGGTCGAGGATCTTGTGATTGACCAGCTCCTTCTTGTAGCGCAGGCCGTGGGGGTTGACCACGTCGTCCTCTCCGATGATCACCGCATTGTCCAGCGACCCGCCTTTAGCCAGGCCGGCCTTCTGGATGGCCTCGATCTCCTCCAGCATGGTGAAGGTGCGCGAGTTGATGATGGCAAAGGCGTTTTCCACGTCCGTGACCCGTTTCTTCTGCTTTCCCACTGGCGCCCGGAATTCGATGGACATGGTGATATCTAGGGTGTTGAGGGGCTTTATCTTGACATAGGCGTCCTTGTGCCGGACTTCCACCGGGCGTTGTACCTTCAGATAGACGCCGTTTTCGGGGAACTCGTAGACGCCCCCCTTCCACATGCCCTGGTAGAACTCCCAGGCCGAGCCGTCCATGATGGGCACCTCGGGACCGTCGATGTACACCAGGCAGTTGGTGATGCCGGAAAAGTAAAAGGCCGCCATCAGGTGCTCGATGGTTGAAACCGAGGCCCCTTCCCGGGCGATCAGGGTCGAGAGGCGCGTGTCGGCCACCATGTCGTAGCGGGCCGGAATCATCTGGCCGTTGAAGACAAAGGCAATGCCGAACTCGCGGCGGGGAAGGAATTCCAGGTTGACCGGCTTGCCGGTATGCAGCCCGATGCCGGAGATTTTGAAAATACGGTTGATGGTGGTCTGACGTTTGATCATTTAATGTAGCTTTCCCAAATGTGATTACCCGGCTGCCGCGGCTTTGCGCCCCCCCCGTCGGCGGGGCACGGCGGATCAGCCGTTGATTTTCTTTTTCAGCGCCTCGTGCTCCTCGGCCAGGGTGGCGTACTTCTTCTCCAGCTCGCGGATCTGATCGAACAGGCAGGAGATGGCCTTGGCCTCCGGGTCGGGCAGTTGTCCGTGCTGCAGGTCGGGACGCGGGTCTTCCTTCTTTTCCTGGGCCATGACCACCCGGCCCGGGATGCCGACCACAGTGGCGTTTTCCGGCACTTCCTTGACCACCACCGAGTTGGAGCCGATCTTGGCCCCCTTGCCCACGGTGAACGGCCCCAGCACCTTGGCCCCCGAACCGATCACCACGTTGTCCCCCAGGGTCGGATGACGCTTCACCTTGTCCCAAGTGACGCCGCCCAGGGTCACGCCGTGGTAGAGGGTCACGTTGTCGCCGATCTCGGCCGTTTCCCCGATCACCACCCCCATGCCGTGGTCGATGAAGAACTTGCGGCCGATCTTGGCCCCCGGATGGATCTCGATGCCGGTCAGGAACCGGCCGATGTGGGAGATGAAGCGCCCCAGGAAGAACAGCTCGTTGACCCAGAACCAGTGGGCAATGCGATATATCCAGAGGGCATGCAGGCCGGGATAGCAGAAGACGATCTCCAGGGCATTGCGGGCGGCCGGATCGCGCTCAAAGACGGAATTGATGTCCTCGCGCAGGTTCTTGAACATGGTGAAACTCCCGTGCAAACGGTTGAAAATGGTGGTACAGGATTAACATAGCCCCACCAAATCTGTCAATTTTTATCGCCGGTTTCAGCGTAAACTTAGCTCTCGACAAAGGTCGCGCTTTTCACTAAGATGCGCCCATTGCGTCTTGTATACAAAACAATTCCGACCCGGCACCTACTCACATAACCAAAGCCGAATTTCCGGCACCGAAAGGAGAAGCAGCCCATGTCAACCAAACCGTTCGTCTATCAGGAGCCCTTCCCGCTTGCCACGGATCAGACCCCCTACCGCAAGATCGAGGGGAGCGAAAAGTACGTCGAATTGGCCGAGTTTGCCGGCAAGCAGGTCATCCGGGTCTGTCCCGAGGCGCTCACCATCCTGGCCAACGAGTCCATGCGGGACGTTTCGTTCCTGCTGCGCCCCGCGCACAACGAGCAGGTGGCCAAGATCCTCTCCGATCCCGAGGCCTCCCAGAACGACAAAGGGGTCGCCATGGCGTTCCTGCGCAACGCCGAGATCTCCGCCCAGTTCGAGCTCCCGGTCTGTCAGGACACCGGTACCGCCACGGTCGTCGCCAAGAAGGGACAGCAGGTCTGGACCGGCGTCAAGGACGAGGAATGGATCGCCAAGGGGGTCTACAAGACCTACACCGAAGAAAACCTGCGCTATTCCCAGACCGTGCCCCTGGACATGTACAAGGAGACCAACACCGGCACCAATCTGCCGGCCCAGATCGACATTGCGGCCACGGACGGCGATTATTACAAGTTCCTCTTCATGGCCAAGGGTGGCGGCTCGGCCAACAAGACCATGCTGTTCCAGGAGACCAAGGCCCTCCTGACCCCGGGCAAACTGGAAAAGTTCCTGGTGGAGAAGATGAAATACCTGGGCACCGCCGCCTGCCCCCCCTACCACATCGCCTTCGTCATCGGCGGCACCAGCGCCGACGCCTGCATGAAGACCGTCAAACTGGCCACGGCCAAGGAACTGGACGGCCTCCCCACCCAGGGGAACGAGCACGGCCAGGCCTTCCGCGATCTGGAACTGGAGGCGAAACTCCTTGAGGCGGCTCAGAAGCTGGGCATCGGCGCCCAGTTCGGCGGCAAATACTTCGCCCACGACGTGCGGGTCATCCGCCTCCCGCGCCACGGCGCCTCCTGTCCGGTGGGCATGGCGGTTTCCTGCTCGGCCGACCGCAACATCAAGGCCAAGATCACCAAGGACGGCCTGTTCGTGGAGGAGATGGACCGCAACCCCGGCCGCCTGATCCCCGAACAGTACCGGGGCAAGCACAGCCACGGCGTGAAGATCGACCTGAACAAGCCCATGCCGGAGATTCTGGCCGAGTTGACCAAACACCCGGTCTCCACCCCGCTGCTTTTGACCGGCACCATCGTGGTGGGCCGCGACATCGCCCACGCCAAGTTCAAGGAGATCATGGACAGCGGAAAGCCGCTGCCCGAGTATCTGCTGAAGCACCCCATCTACTACGCCGGCCCGGCCAAGACCCCGGCGGGCAAGCCCTCCGGCTCCTTCGGACCCACCACCGCCGGCCGCATGGACTCCTACGTGGACGAACTGCAGAGCAAGGGAGGCTCCCTGATCATGATCGCCAAGGGGAACCGCAGCCAGCAGGTTACCGACGCCTGCAAGAAATACGGCGGCTTCTATCTCGGCTCCATCGGCGGCCCGGCCGCGATCCTGGCCGAGGAGAACATCAAGAAGGTGGAGTGCATCGACTTCCCGGAACTGGGGATGGAAGCGGTGTGGAAGATCGAGGTAGAGGACTTCCCGGCGTTCATCCTGGTGGACGACAAAGGGAACGACTTCTTCAAACAACTCGGCCTGTAAGTTTCATCCGATACGATGACAAACCGAATGGCCACGGGACACCGTGGCCATTCGGCGTTTTGGTGTTCAGGTTTTTACGGCTCAAGCGCAATGGCTAGACTGAAATCGCGATAGTCCGGGCTTGGTCTTGTGTTTCGTCAATGTGTGGACCTGATACCGTTGTTACACACAATTTCTTCAAATTTGTCCCGCGTCAAGGGCCGCCCCCCTGCCTTCTCCCCGGAGATTGTAGCTTCAACCACGGCGCGCCGCTTCTATGGCAGCAATGTCGATCCTTTTCATCTGCATCATCGCATCGAATGCGCGCTTGGCGGCAGCGGGATCGGGATCGGTTATCGCTCTCGTCAGGGCCATCGGCGTAATCTGCCAGGAGAGGCCCCATTTATCCCTGCACCAGCCGCAGGCACTCTCCTCACCGCCGTTGCCGACGATGGCGTTCCAGTAACGATCCGTTTCGGCCTGGTCAACGGTTGCGACCTGAAACGAGAATGCCCAGTTGTGCTTGACCTCGGGTCCGCCATTGAGCCCGAGGCAGGGAATTCCCATCACGGTAAACTCGACCGTCAACACATCCCCCTTCTTTCCGGACGGATAGTCCCCCGGTGCGAGGTGCACCGCGCCAACGGATGAATCGGGAAAGGTCCTGGCGTAAAATCGCGCCGCATCCTCGGCGTCGCGGTCGTACCAAAGGCAAATCGTGTTCTTTGCTTGCTGCGCCATGTCACACTTCTCCTTCGCGATGTCTTGATTGAGGTGACCTGAATTTCTCCGTTGGTACCAGCTTCACCGGCGCTTATACGTCCCCATCAGCTCCCCCTTGGCCAGGACATGCCCCTGCATGGCCCGTTCAAGCTCACCCTTGGTGGTGGAGTTGCCGAGATGCAGCACGGTATCCAGCGCATAAACCCGGAAGAAGTAGCGATGGGTCCCGGTCGGCGGACAGGGACCGCCGTAGCCGGTGCGGTGCCAGTCGTTCTTCCCCTCGCTGGCCTGGGACGGCAGAGCGTGCGCGGGGATCTCCCGCGTCTGGGGCGGGATGTTCCACACCACCCAGTGCACCCAGGTCCCCATGGGGGCATCCGGGTCGTCCATGACCAGCGCCAGGCTCCGGGTGGCCGGCGGCACCTTGCCAATGACGAGAGCGGGGCTGGTATCCTCCCCGTCGCAGGTGTGGCGGGCCGGTATGGCCTCCCCCTGGTTGAAACCCGGGCTCGAAACGGTCAACGTTTCCATCCTGTGTCCCCCCTTTCCCTGGGCGTCGGCGCACAGCACGATCCCCAGCGCCGCCGGCAGCAGTGCCGCCATCAGGCGCGCCGTCCCGTAGCCACGCCCTTCCCTCACAGTTTGTAGCCGATCGTGCGCAACAGGCTGTGGCGCTGCTGGCGCTCGTCGTCCGACTCCACCCCCTTGGGGGCAAACCCGTCGATCACACCCAGGATGCCCCACCCCTGCATGGTGGAGGCGACGATCACCTGGAGCGGGTTGGCCGTGGCGCAGTAGACGCAGCAGACCTCCGGGCAGTTTTTCACCTGGTTGAGGATGTTGATGGGATAGGCGTCCCGCAGCAGGATGCAGAAGACATGGCCGGCGCCGATGGCCTTCAGGACGGTCGTACACGCCTTGATCAGCCCGCTGTCGTTCCCCTCGGTACGGATCAGGCAGGGGCCGGACGCCTCGCTGAAGGCAACGCCGAAGCGGGCCTGGGGTACCGTGCCGGCAATGATCTCGTACAAATCCTCGGCGGTCTTGATGAAGTGGGTCTGGCCGAGGATGATGTTGCACCCTTCGGGATAGTCGATCTTGACGTTGTGGATCTCCAATTGCATGCCCCCTCCTCCGCACCCGGCTGTTTCGGGCGCTTCGCTTGGCCGCGGCGCCGCAATCGGGACAGCCGTGGTGAATGTTCTCTGCTTCCCCTACCGGTCCAGGATCTCGCGCACCTTCCGCAGCAGTTCCAGCGGTTGGACCGGCTTCATGATGAGTTCGATCCCCTCGTCGATCACCCCGCGATTCCGGATGAAATCCGCCGTGTAACCGCTGGCGTAGCAAACCTTCATGTCCGGTTGCAGGCGCCTGATCTCCGCAACGGCCTCCTGGCCGCTTTTTCTGGGCATGATGACATCCATCAGAACCAGATGAATCTTGCCACGGTTTGTCGTGAACTTCTCGACCGCCTCCTGGCCATCCTCCGCCAGGATCACCTGGTAACCGTACCTGGTCAGGATGTTTTCCATGAGGCCGCGCACGTCCACCTCGTCCTCGGCGATGAGGATCGTTTCCGTCCCGACTTCGGGAGCCGCCGGCTCCGCCGCTTCCTGCTGCGGTCCCGGCCCCTGCCCGCTCACGGGGATATAGATCCTGAAGGTGGTGCCCTGTCCCGGTTCGCTGTAAACATTGATGAAACCGTTATGCTGCTTGACGATCCCGTACACGATGGCCATGCCGAGGCCGGTTCCCCTGCCCTCTTCCTTGGTGGTAAAGAACGGCTCGAAGATCCTCTTGCGGGTCGGCTCGTCCATGCCGCAGCCGGAATCGGAGACCGCGATGCAGGCATAACGGCCCGGCTCGCCGTACCCATGAGCATGGAGAAAGGCGTCGCCAACATCCCGGATGCCCGTTTCGATGCTCAAGAGCCCCCCCTTTTGCATGGCGTCCCGGGCATTGGTTGCCAGGTTGATCAAAACCTGCTCGATCTGGGCGCTGTCCACGCAAACGGTGATCGCGGGGCCGTCGCAGAGAGTTCTGAGCTGGATGTCCTCGCCGATGACCCGGACGAGGAACTTCTGCACATGCTGTACGATGTCGTTGAGATTGGCCGGCCTGAAGTCCATGACCTCCTTGCGGCCGAAGGTGAGCAGCCCACGAGTCAACTGGGCCGCCTTCTCGGAAGAGGCGACGATCTGCTCGACCTCGTCCCGCTGGCGCTCATCCAGTTTCGGGTCCATCTGCAACAGGTTGCAGTACCCCATGATAACCGTGAGCACGTTGTTGAAGTCGTGGGCCACCCCGCCCGCAAGCTGCCCGATGGCCTCCATTTTCTGGGCCTGGCGGAGCTGTTCTTCCATGGTCCGCTGCTCGGTCATGTCGTGGGCCAGCGAGAGCAGGCAATGGCGGCCATCAACGGTGATGAGCTCGCCATAGTAGATGCAGGTGAGGTATTTCTCGCCCTTGGAACGCAGATGCAGCTCCACGCCCGAGGTGCGCCCCTTGTCCCGCAACTCGGTCAACAGCATCTGCCGTTGTTCCGGCGTGATCCAGCCGAGTTCAAGCGACGTGCTGCCCACGGCTTCCTGGCGGCTGAAACCGGAGATCTCGACGAATTTCTTGTTCACATCCAGGAAACGGCCATCCTCCACCGTGCTGATCGTCATGATGATGGGGGCATTGTCGAAGGACTTGGCAAACTTTTCCTCGCTGAGGCGCACCGCTTCCTCGATCTGCCTCCGTTCGGCAATCTCCTCCTCCAGAACCATCGCCTGTTCCTGAAGGGTTTCCTGGGCCATCTCCCGCTCTTCGATCTCGTGCTCCAACGTTACGGTCTGTTCGTAAAGCTCCGTGGTCGTGCGCCCCAGCCTGCGGGTCCCGAAGCCGATCCCCACCAGCCCCAGCAACCAGATGACGGCATGGTTGATATACACCCCCCGCATCTCCACGCGCATCAGCGCGTAGATCGGCTCCAGCGGGACGGATACGCTCAGTCCGCCCCGCACCTCCCCTTCGCGATACCCTTGGGGCGCATGGCACTTGAGACAGGGCTTTTCGGCAAAGAGCGACTTCATGTAACGATAGTACGGCTTGCCGTCGATGTACTCAACCTGGCCCACCTCGGTGACGCCCCGCTCAAATGCCGTCAGCGCCCCCTTCTCCCAAGGGTCGGGGGCGTTCCCGCCCCTGATCGGCTTGAGACTGGTGATATGGCCGCGGCCGGTTCCTTGGTATTCCTGGGCCATTTCAAATACTTGGCGCGTCATGTAGGCCGGATTCATCAGGGTCAGCCGTTTGCCGGAGGGGGTGGTTATATCCCGCTCGGGGATGTGGGCCAGATAGGGATTAGGCTGGGTGGATTCCGTTGCCGGAACGTACACGCCGCCATGGCGGGACGCCCAGCGGCGATAGAGGAGATCCTTCTCGAAGAAGGCCCGGCTCTGCATCTTGCCGAGCAGCAACGCCTCCTCCCGGTGCTGCCGGTGATCCCAGAACAGCGAGTATGCCAAAAGCACTGTCCAGACCAGCGCAATGATGGCGCCGAAACGTCGTATGCGGTTTCCGGGGGTAGATCCGCTGGATGCTCCCTGTTGCATATGCCTCCCCTGTGCCTCGGCACAGCCAATATGCTGAAAAACTTCTTATAATCCTACCACCGATTCCCGGACATTCAATCGCTCGCGCTCGGCAAATAATCGACACGCGCGACGGTCAGGCCGCGCGCGACACCGCCGCTGATGGCGGCAAAGATGCCTAACGGCGCGAAACAACTGAAAACAACGCCATGCCCCTCTTTGTCTGGAATACCGTATCGCATCCGTGGTACTATCTCGCAGCAGTCCGATTTTTCGCCACGGAGCAACCATGCGCATATGGATCGACGCCGACGCCTGCCCTCGGGTCATCAAGGAAATCGTCTTCAGGGCCTCGGAACGCCTGGAAATTCCGGTCAGCCTGGTGGCCAATACCAGCCTTGCGAAACATCATTCCCGCCTGATCGACTCGGTGGTGGTGAGCGAGGGCTTTGACGTTGCCGACGACTACATTGCCGAGCATGCCGCCCCGCAAGACGTGATCATAACCGCCGACATCCCCTTGGCGGCCCGGATCGTCGCCAAAGGCGCAGTGGGGCTCGACCCGCGGGGAGAACTCTATACCGAGGAGAATGTGGGAGAGCGTCTTTCCCTGCGCGACCTGATGATGGAGCTGCGCGATGCGGGCATGGTGCAGGGAGGGCCGGCCCAGTTCGGGGCGACGGACCGCCAGCGCTTCGCCTCTTCCCTGGACACGCTGCTGACCCGGATGGTCAAGGGAAGGAAGCATGTCTAAGTGGCGCAGGAGCAATTAACGATTGCCGTCAGGGCGGTAAAGATGCTATAAATACCAATCACCTGAGCCACAGGGATCACCCCTGTGGTTTTTTATTTGTTCGAAAGGAACCGATACACATGATTACCGCTTCAAATGTCGCCCTCTCCTACGGCAAACGCGTCCTGTTCAAGGATGTGAACATCAAATTCACGCCGGGCAACTGTTACGGCCTGATCGGGGCCAACGGCGCCGGCAAGTCCACCTTCCTCAAGATCCTCTCGGGGGAGATCACCCCGGACAGCGGGGAGATCTCCCTCGGACCACGGGAACGGTTGGCGGTGCTGCGCCAGGACCATTTCGCCTTTGACGAGGAGACGGTATTCAATACCGTCATCAGGGGACATGAGCAGCTTTACCGGGTCATGGTCGAGCGTGAGGCGATTTACGCCAAGGCCGACTTCAGCGAGGAGGACGGCGTCCGCTCTGCCGAACTGGAGGCAGATTTTGCCGAGATGAACGGCTACGAGGCCGAGTCGGAGGCCGCGGTGCTGCTGAACGGCCTGGGCATTCCCGAGGAGTTGCGCAGCAAGAAGATGAAGGAGCTGGAAGGGGGCGACAAGGTGCGCGTGCTGCTGGCCCAGGCCCTGTTCGGCAATCCTGACGTGCTGCTGCTGGACGAACCGACCAACAACCTGGACCTGAAGTCCATCTCCTGGCTGGAGGACTTCCTCTTCCGCTTCCCCAACACGGTTATCGTGGTATCCCACGACCGCCACTTCCTCAATCAGGTGTGCACCCATACCGCA